>CAZWYN010000011.1:0-1495 GCA_964638575.1 uncultured Pseudomonadales bacterium
AAACTATCTGTTAATTTCTATATCAGACATGGACAACCAAGACCAAACCCCAATTACTGTGAAACCAATCAAGAAAGATCTTGATCTGAATAATCTCCCCGACCTTTTAACCGTCTCCGAAGTTGCCCAAATCCTCCGTGTCTCCACTCTAACCATCAAACGTTGGGGCAAACGCGGTAAACTTCCCGCCATCCGCATCAACTCCCGTGGAGACCGTCGCTACAAAAAAGAGTCCGTTCTCTGGATGTTAGGCATAAATCCCGGCACCACCAACTCCTAAAAAGCCAAAAAAAAGGGAGCAGCATATAGCTACTCCCCGTCCTTAATCTTAAATCCAATTACTCCCCTGTTGTACTCATACGATGGTGTCCCGTCGGAAACCTGGTCGGATAACTTTCCAATACAAAAACGAGTTAACCAACCGTCTTCCTTACTTAGCTGATCAAAACCGGCTTCCGGATAATTATCCATCAACCACTGGTTAAGATCCAGAATCTTCGAGTCATACTCATCCACCATCTCTCGAGGAATTACGGCTACAGCCACGATTTCCATTTCAATCTGCTTACCTGGGCACTCTTCCAGGGCATCAAAGTCCGAAAGTGGTTCAATCTCTCCCGACTCGATCTGACACAAAACTGCCGTCAATCCTTTTAGACTATCTGCTCTCGCAGTAGCCTCGGAAAGACTTACTGTTTTGTTGTCTTCGTTTTTTCGGATATAAAGGTCGATGTTCGTCGCGAAGTAGCGCTGACCGTACATATTTATACCCGAGTGAGTCCAAGTAGTTGCTACGTCTCCCAAGTAGGAATAGATTACTCCTTTATTTGGAGCGAAAACCGTTTTTGAATCATCAGTATCTTTGTAGGATACTGTTCTCGCCCAGTTACTAAATAGTAACCTGTCGTCGCTAAGGTGAATCGTCAGAGCAACTGGTGCTCCTGAAGACAGATCAATCTGTTTTCCAAAAACATAGTTGCTTACAACCGGCTCCGAGGTCGGAGAAGGTTCGATTATTTCAACCGTAGCTGTTGGCGGCATCTTTGTAGGCTGTAGAAAAGGAGTTGGAATAACAGGTATTGATCGTGTCTGTGTAGCTTTGGGTGTAATCTGTTGGCTTTGCGCCATGACTACCTGTGGTTCACTTCTGCTGTTTCCGATTAACTTTTCCCCGATCAATACCAAAGCCAAAACAATCAAAAAACTGGCAAACCCAATCATTACTTTTTTCATCGATCCCTCCTCAGATTACAAAAATGGGTTGGGGTTTTACCCCCAACCCTTAGATTGGAACTTGATTATTTCTTCCAGAAAAACCATATTAACGACATGCCTGCAATTAACAAACCGGCAGGCAGACCCCAAGGTATTTCATCGCCGGCACCGGTCTTTTGAGGGACAGGCGTCGGTGTTGGGTCAACCGGTGTTTCCGTGACTACAGGAGTCTCAGTTACAACCGGTGTTTCCGTGACTACAGGAGTCTCAGTTACAACCG
>CAZWYN010000011.1:1595-21952 GCA_964638575.1 uncultured Pseudomonadales bacterium
GGAGTCTCAGTTACAACCGGTGTTTCCGTGACTACAGGAGTCTCAGTTACAACCGGTGTTTCCGTGACTACAGGAGTCTCAGTTACAACCGCTACCAGCCTAAACGATGCGTGGCTCAATTCCTGAACCTGGTCATTATCATTTTTGACTGTGCTTTCAACGGTGAACGATTGTGCAGGCGGAATTACGTAGCCAGAGACCACCGTGGTCGAAGCTTTGTAACACCATTCAGAAATTAAATATCCAGCCGGAGCTGTGTAGGTATACGTGATACCGGACAACTCATCGACTTTCGTCCAGTCTCCGGTGTGCGGGCATGTTTCCTGACCTTGCAATGTAACTGCCTGGACAGGAACAAAACTCGCAAAGACCAACACTAGCCCCACAAAAAAGCTCAGTGCCGCAAAACCTTTTCGAATCTTCACCTTTCACCTCCATGGGTTTATTGGAAAATATTAAGGAACAATACCAGCCTTCAAATTAGCTGATTTCTGGGGGAACTATATCACTATAAGCCGAAAAAGTCAACTCCTGCTCGCGCCAAATGCCTTCTTCATTAAATACATCTTTGCATCGGCCTCCTCAACCTTCCCTATTATGTTTTTTCCCTTCTCGGCCAAGGCCAAACCATAGCTAAAGCTCAACTCCTTCTTCTCTGCCTTCTCCAGTACCCTACCCAGCATCTTTTCCGCCCCTTCCGGCTGACTGTTCCACAAAATCAGCAAAAACTCGTCTCCTCCCATCCTAATTACCAGATCTGAGTCACGCACCGTTTTCAAAAACAGCCTTGCCAAGCTCTTTATCATCCTGTCTCCGGCGGCATGACCGCTACTATCATTCATCTTTTTCAGCCCGTTTACGTCAACAGATACCACTACCAAATCTACGCCCGCCCTTTCTGCCTGAGACATAATTTTAGGGTGCCATCTTTCAAAAAAGTTACGATTGTATAAACCAGTCAAAGTGTCAACATCCACATACTCACTAAGGTAACCACCACGATAAAGATAACCTGCGAGACCTGACACAATTTTATGGCCCAATCCGAACGAAAAACCGCTCTTATCTTTTGAACCAGCGTTTATCATTTCGAGTTTCTAAATACTAACCAGGGAAACACAATCACTGCTTTCATTATCCTCCCAAATCTCTTCGGCTCAATCAACACCCTCCACAACCACTTTAAACCCGTTTTTTCCATCCACTCCGGCGACTTTTTGATCTTCCCCGCATACTCGTCAAAAGTACCACCTATTCCCATACCAATTTTTGCCTTCAGGACATCACGGTGTTTTACTAACCATTTTTCCTGTTTTATGGGGTTGTAAGATACAAACAAGATATCCGGAGCAAACCGATTTATTTTTTCGATTACGCGACTATTTGTCTTTTCGTCTGTTCCCACCCTCTCTTCGCCCTCGTCATACTCCACCTTAAGCTTTGGAAACCGTTTTAGAAGCATTCTGGCCGTTTTTTCGCTCACCTTATCCCATCCGCCAAGCAAAAATACTTTCCAGCCTTTATCTGCCGCCATTTTTACTAAGTTTTCAAAAAGCCATACCCCCGTCACCGGTTTTCCCACTTTTCCATTTAGTATCTCGCCGCCAACCCTCAGACCCTCTCCCAGTTTTTTAAAAAGCGACTTACCGCCGACTCTGTCTTGATATCTCGCTGCCGCCAAAACAGATACCCCGTCAGGAGTGACCAGATCTGCAGACTGCATCGCCTTCATAAACTCATGGTCAGACTGTGCCCGAACATAAAACTCGCTATAAGCAGTCACCACCAACCTCATTTTTGACTCACCTTCAATCCAATCGGTCAATAATTCCAAAGTTTCTGCTCTGGACAACAAATCTACTGGTGCACCCAAAACATTCTTTCTCATGATATTATTTTAACAGGCTAACAAGATAAATCTTCAAACTAAACTCTCTCAAAATCAACCTTCAAGAATCGTGCCTAAATCCCAGAATCGCTATCACTCACCACATTTGTCTGCCAAATAGGTATTTTTAAATGTTTGTTGCCCTGTATCAATCTATTTATGTCATATCAAAAGCAAAAATGGACCAAAAATCAGCAAAAAATGGGTCAGTGAAAACGTCAAACCTAAAAAAATCAGCAAATTTTAATGTTTTTAGCAAAAAATATGAATAATATAAGTTACACATCTAAGACTTATATAAATATGCGTCTAATATTTACCTAAATTATGTTATTTGGCTCTCCTATTGCACCAACCAATCAAAATTTATTTAACATTATTGAACAATTTCTCTATCCAATATTTAAACCTATTTAAAGTATTCATCTAAAATAATGGTTAATTTCCTGCTATCTTATATTAACAGCTATCAATCCTCTTAAAACCTAATAATTTTACATCACAAATAGGTCAAAAATTAAGTAAATCTATCCCATATCAGAAAAATGCTTGATATAGTTTGTTCAACCATAAAAATCAAATAAGTAATTCTTTTCACAACTTATTCTCCTAAAAACCATCCCTGGCGTATTTCAAAAAATCTGCCTTTCACAAGTCACACATTATTTCCCCGCCCAAGAACATTATGATTTTGATACTCCGGTTTTCCAGGACTCAAACTAAAATTAATAGCTTTACCAAAAATAAAGAAGGGGTCTCTGTACAAACTACTGAGGTCATATAAAAACGCAACTTCGTTCCCCCAATTCCTGGATATGAAAAGAGACAAATCTCAATAATAGGCAGCCAAAACACAAATTTATATCAATTTAAAAGCCTAAATATAGGACTATTGTCTACTGTCTGTAAAAAACCACCACCCTATATTTCATATAAATAAATAATTTAACAATCATCTGGCTCCAGCGATAGTAATATCGCTTACATAATTAAAAATAATCGAATCATCTCATAGTTTTGAAACATAAAAAATAGAGACTGAAAAAATAAATCTCCAACAACCTTTATAAATTACCCAATAACTATCACATCAGCTATTCGTTCATACCCACCCCGGATAGAAGTAAAAAATTAATTTATTTTCATCAACTTCGGCATACCCATACCCCCATATCAACAATAATCAAAATAACAAATGTCAAATATTTTTGTATGGGGGTATAAGACATAATCGTGAAAACAAAATTTAAAAATAAAAACCAAAAATATTTTGTAGATGTCTCCTCTCTCGCCGTTTCCCTTTAATCATTAATATAAAAAAAACAATTTTTAGAAAATATTGACGTAAAACTAGAAAAATATTAATGTGGGTCCTTAAATTAAAAATTTATGTAAAACACTCCCCCGCACATTTACTATGTACTTAATATACATAAACTAATTAACTCATAGAAAAATTCGGACTTATTACAGAATCGTACCTAATTGCATCATTAGCAATGATTTCACTGCACTGATATGTTAAATAAAAAAGCTTGATACGAAATGTATTTCTTCGTTAGTGCTTTAAGCTACTACTGTAAACATCCAAGTTCTCAATTGCTATCCCTATACCTTTTATTACACACCTTTGTGAATCCTCTGCTACAAACGCCGGCACTCCGGTTTCTTGGGTAATTAATCTATCAAATCCTCTCAAGAGAGCTGTCCCCCCAGACATCACGATACCTTTATCAATAATGTCGCTGGAAAGCTCTGGTGGCACTTCTTCCATCACCGCCTTTAACATGGCAATAATTTTTCCCAAAGGTTCTCTAATGGCTTCAAAGACATCGGTTGAAGAAACGGTCACCTGTCTTGGTAGTCCGGCGATGCTGTCACGTCCAGTCACTTCCACCGTCTCCTCACGAGGAACCGGCATTGCCGAACCGATTTTTATCTTTATATACTCGGCGGTTTGTTCTCCAATAACCAAGTTATGTTTTCTTCTCGCCCATCTGATAATTGCCTCGTCAATTTTATTGCCGGCCACCCTAACACTTTTAAAGGTCACCACGCCGCCCAGCGATATCACAGCCGCTTCAGATGCTCCACCCCCCATATCCAAAACCATATTTCCTGATGGTTCGGCTATCGGTACTCCAGCGCCAATGGCCGCCGCTAAAGGTTCCTCGATAAGATAAGCATTTCGGGCACCAGCCTCAATAGCCGCCCCTAAAACTGCCCTTCTTTCCACTTGAGTTACTCCGGCAGGTACACAGATCATTACTTCCGGCTTGATAAGGCCATAAGCACCCACTTTTCGGAGAAAATACTTCAACATTGCCTCCGTCACGGCATAATCGGCAATCACTCCGTCTCGCATCGGCTTGCTTGCCTTGATATTTCCCGGAGTTCTACCCAGCATACTTTGGGCCTCTTTACCCACAGCCAAAACCTTTCCGTCCGTCACCGACACGGCCACCACGGTTGGCTCTTCCAGAACTAACCCCTCGCCTACCACATACACTAGGCTATTGGCTGTCCCCAAATCTATGGCAATTTTTTTAGAAAACGAAAAGGACATTTGTCTCACATTCTATCAGGTGTTCGATATAAATAGTACCTATCATCTCTACACCATAAAAACACTATTCATTCTGGTCTTGATATAATAGACGTGATGACAAAAAATCCGAAAGCTAAACGCCTAATCATCAATATCCTAATTCTCCTGTTTCTCGTCGGAGGCACCGTTGCCGCCATCCAATACGCCAAAGGCTATCGCCCCAACCTCAGAGAGGGCTCACTCCAAGGTTCAGGTCTTCTTAATGTCACCTCATATCCCAAGTCCGCCCGTGTCATTATCAATGACAAGCTGACCACAGTTACTGACGATAAGCTCTATCTCTACCCCGGAAACTACAATGTTAAGATTGAAAAAGATGGCTTTCATCCTTGGATCAAAACAGTACCATTAAAATCCGAGCTGGTCTCCAACGCCGACGCTCGCCTCTTTCCCACCATCAATGCCACTACCCCCCTAACTTTCTATCAAGCAAGCAATGCTTCTCTAAACCCCGACGGTACCAAAATCGCCTACGTCCTGACCAAATCACCCATTGATACCGCCAACGGACTTTATGTTCACTCCCTTTCCGGAAACTTTTTTGGGTCCCAGTATACTCAGATTGCCGACAATAATACCAAAGACTTCACCAAAGCTCTGCTTATCTGGTCACCGGACAGTACCCAAATCCTGGCTATCTTTTCCGAAAAAACCAAAACCACCGAAAAAATCACCTCTGCACTGCTTCTTTCCACTAAGGGAATAAACAACATCAAAACTATCTCCGACGTTACTCTTCGACTTCCCCTCATCATCTCTCAATGGCAAGGTGAGTACGCCAAGATCAACCTTCCCACCATCGCCCTCTACCCCGAGTATTTCTCTGACATCCTTACTCACAAAGCAGTGAATGTCTTTTTCTCTCCCGACAAAGAAAAGGTTTTTTACACCCCTACCCTTGACATGAATCTTCCCCCAAACGAAGTCGGCAAGGCACTCCCCAACATCAACGCCACTCCTGAGACCAGAAATCTCCAAAAAGACAAGACATATATCTATGACCTCAAAGAAGGCACCAATTATCTCCTTACCCCTGCCACCTCCTCCGCCACTACCAGGAAAACTATTATTACTGCCTCCGATGCTACTCCCTCAGCCAGTATTACCACCCTCAAACAACTTAAGGCTCAAACGGAAAGCTACACGGTTGGCAACCTATCCTGGTACTCCAACTCCCGCCAGCTTGTCATCACCAACACGGATGGCGTTGGTATTGTCGACTACGACGGTTTGAACATGACTAACATTACCTATGTTCAGCCGTTAAATGGCTTTGCCGTCAGTAACCCGGATGGTAGCCGTTTGATTCTTTTGACAAACATCAATCAGAAAGCCGATACCTATAACCTTATTTCCTTTGATCTAAAGTAGCCTTTATCTTTGTCCAGAGGGCGATCGACTGTGCATAATCATCTATGTGATAAGTAACAATTTGCCCTCTTTTACTTTTGCATTCGTGATCAAAATCAACTTTATGACAAATCAACTTTTTGTCACGAGTATAATAATCGGTTGTATCCATCTTTTGTACACCCATCTTCTTTGAGTCTTCAACTTTAATCAACTCATCAAAAGACGGATTTCTAAAACTTTCCCTAATTATTTCTTCAATCTTTAACTTCCCGCCATCAGGCGGTTCGCGATCAAAATACTCCGGCATCAACATCATAATTTGATATCTTCCCTCACTTAGAATCAAACTGTACTCCCATTTATTTAATGATTTATTTTTTCCATCATACTCACATATCTCATCCACAAAAAAGACCAAAGACTGACTCTTCTTTTTTTCTTCGATAACTCTGACTAGGTCCAGAGCCTGAGCCTCAACCTTTAAAAAGTCATCATTATCAAAATGAACTTTAGCAATGCTCTCAGCCAGCATAGTTCCCTTCATTGTTAACTCCACATCTTTTAAAAACCAACCCAAAACCACTGCCTCTCCGGCCACTACATCTAACCAGTTTTGAGGTCCAAGTTCATTCGTAAGATCGTACTCTTTTCTCATTGGCCAAATATTACCACAATCTTCGATGTAAAATACACTAATTGAGGTTGTAGCTCAGATGGATAGAGCATCTCACTCCTAACGAGAAGGTCGGCAGTTCGACTCTGCCCAACCTCACACTCAGAGAGTTTCCGCCTACGTGCGGGTACATTGCCCGCACCCTCTCGAAATTACTCAAATTTTTTTAAATACTCCGCAATTGGCTCTAGCCCTATTTGTTTTCTTCTATCATCTAGATGAGCCTCGTCTTCAACATTGTATAGCTCCATTTTATTTGTGATTTCATTCTGTTTTAACTGAGTACCGTAAACTTGCTTTTTACCAGAAAACATTAGTACACGGTCTTTGAGATAGGCAATATTTTGTGGATTAACGTCGTCTTCTGCATTTTCCATCAACTGCAAACATTTTTTTTGGAATTCAACTTGAGGATGATGCTGAATAATTAACCAGGCATTGAAAGAAGCTCGTTTACCAACTTTACTGATTGTAGGATAACCGATTTGATCGATAATCTTTGCTATTCTCTGGTAGTTTCTTTCATCAATTGGTACGACTAAATTTTTGAAGGTTTCTTTTTTAGGCTCTTTCTGTGAATAGAATTTTTCTCTGGCTTGCTGATCTTCCAGAGCCATCTTATTTAATTCTTCAGCTATTTTTGTGTATTTCATATAAAAAATGTTTGCTTCTAGGTCCGAGTTTCGCCACAACACCTCACCAAAAACCAAAACCCGGTCTGGTGATTGACACCTGAGTCGGGGTGGGCGGAATTGGACCGCCTGTCTCTTCGTCCCGAACGAAGCGTGATACCGATTCACTACACCCCGATACGGCTAATTCTACCATTTCCAAGCACAAAAATCCCCTACAAATTCCTATTTTTTCAGATCTTCTTCACCATAAATCAAACAATCTGTCACATTTCGGTACTCAAAGATTTCATCGGCATTAAAAATAATACCCATTTCTTTTCCAGCCGCTTCAGGGCTGTCTGACGCGTGAATCAAATTTTGTGAACCGCTCATAGCAAAGTCGCTGCGGATTGTACCGGCATCAGCCTCGATACCTTTGGTTGAACCAACCATCTTTCGAACAGCCGGAATCGCGTCCACTCCTTCCCAGACCATGGCTACAATAGGAGTCCACTCCATAAACTTTTTCAGATCGTTAAAAAAGCTCTTGCCTACATGGTGTTCATACCAGTTTTCAATCATTGCATCAGTCATCTGGACCAGCTTCAAACCTACCAGTTTTAAACCTTTTCTTTCAAACCGAGAAATAATCTCTCCCACCAAACCTCTTTGTAAGGCGTCTGGTTTTACCAGTACGATTGTTTTTTGCATCATGCTCCTATTCTACCGCATAGATTAACGAGTGGTTATCCAAAGAATTAATAAACCCGTCTTTACCTCAAAATCTTGCTTTTATTAACCATTTTCTTATGCTCCCTAAAATTATGCCTTTTTTTTATCTTCACCTCTACCAACGCCAAAATTTCTGCGTCTCTGCAAACTATATCAATCACTCCAAACGAGTACGAAAATTGCGCTCAATAATCCTGTAATCATTTTTCTCAAGGTAATCATCCGCCAATGCCCCTCTTCTATTTTCCACCGCTTTATTTTTATTATTGTTTAGAATTCTCGTCACAAAACTTCATTTTTATCTGCCCCTCTCCAAGACCCATCTCTGTCAAAACCTCCTCGGCCGAGGTTACCATTATCGCCTTGCCGGTTTTTAGCAAACTATTTGTCCCCGCAGCCCCCTTACTGGTCACCAATCCCGGAACCGCCATTAATGGTTTTCCAAACATCCTTGCTAACCGTGCCGTTATCAAACTCCCCGACTTCTCCGCCGCTTCGATTACCAAAACCGCATCCGCAATCCCCGCCACAATTCTATTTCTCCGCGGAAAAGTCCAAACACTCCCTTCCAACTCTCCTTCATACTCAGACACTATCAAACTATTAACTTCTAGTATTTGCTGATACAGTTTTTCATCTTCCGCTGCTACTTTCCGGTCAATTCCCCAACCCAAAACTGCAATCGTTCTGCCACCATTTTCAAGACACGCTCTGTGTGCTGTTTGATCCACCCCATACATAAAACCTGACACAATCGTAATACCTTTCTGAATAAATGTCGGCATCCATTTCTCAATCACACTCCTTCCGTAGTCCGACATTCGTCTGCTTCCCACAACGGCTAGCTTCGGTACATCATCTAAAAGCAAATTAATACTCCCCTTGTACAAAACTCTCTCCACACCAGGCTTAATCAATTTCAAATCTTTACTCCACTTTTTCTTCGGTAGATCCATTAAATAATGATAGATTATTTTTGTAATGAGTCTGTAATGAGTAATGGATAGTACCGTAGAAATTAGGAAAATAAACCAAAAATGGAATATACTATATTACAGTGATTATTGAGTTCCAAAACACCGCCGAACCGAAGAACCATTCCGCCATGGCCATGGCTATTGTGATCACTGCCTGCGCCCTCTTTTTTATACCCACCACCCTCATTGTCCTCGGCTACTACTCCAGCCAGCCTACCGGTAATCTTATCTCCCCCTTACCTCAAGGAATTTTGAGCGAGAATACCCCGACTTCTGTCACTCCAACTATGGCCCCTGACAACCAGCCTATCATCGCCGCTGATAACACTGCCACCCAAGCCGCCGCTACCGATATTGCCCCCGTTTCCGGCAGCAACATCGTCGATAAGGTTGCCACCATCGAACCCGGTACCACCGAAACCATCATCAAAGATGCTGATGTTGGAGAAACTTCTCAAATCTATCTCTCTCCCCACCCTGGAGATAAAGCCGTTTACTCCTTAAAATCAAAAGCTGTTGGTCAGTTTACCATCGCCGCTGATGACGTCTCCGACACTCTTCGATACATTGACTATCACATCGTCAATCCCTAGAATATCTATATGCGACAAGCTTTAGATAAAATCTCTACCAAAATTTTGCGAATCGTCCCCTTTGTTCTCAGCTTAGTCACCCCCCTTCTCTTTATTCCCCTTACCGCTGATTATTTTGCCTTCAACAAGTATTTTTTCATCGCTCTTCTCGGTACCATTTCTCTAATTGCCTGGTGTATTCGCAACATCACCCGTGGCAAACTACACTTCACCACCTCACCGGCTCTACTTCCCCTGGTAATTCTTGTTGTCGCCAACATTGTCTCTTCGGTATTAATTAGCCCAACCCAACACATAAGTCTTTTTGGACAAACCTCTCTCTTTTTCTTCCTGGCTATTATCTTTATCACTGTCGTTTCCTCTCAAAAAAATCGTTTTACAATAAACTCCGGTATCTACGGACTAATTATTTCCGGCTCACTTCTTAATTTCATCACCCTACTGCACTACTTCGGCCTTATCGGTAAATTTACCTCCGCCGAGTTCATCACCAACCGCTTTTTTAATCCTGCGGGAGGTATGCTTCCCGCCATTTCTTTTACGATTCCCGTTCTCATTGCTACTACTTTTTTTACTACCGGTATCAAAAACTGGACCGTCAAATCGGCCTTGTTTGGCTCAATTCTCTTGATGATCATCGGTACTGTAATAAACATCAGCCTTATTCTTCCCCAAAATGGCATTCCGGTTATTTCTCTTCTTCCTGTACGGGCAGGTTGGTCAATTGCCGTGGACACTATGAAAATCTGGCAGACCGCCCTTCTCGGTACCGGACCGGAAACTTTTCTCACTGCTTTTACTCGTCTTCGCCCCGCCTTCCTCAATCTGGACAAATATTTTTGGAATTTTCGCTTTTCGGAGTCCAGTAACTTCATTTTCACCCTGATCACCACCACCGGTCTTATTGGAGCCCTATCATTTTTGTTTTCCTTTCTCCGACCGCTAGTTGTTTCTCTTAAAATCAGGCGTGAAGTCGAGGACAAAAACTCTTTCAATTTTCTCATCCTTGCTCTTGCTTCCGTTATTGTTTCCTTTTTTGTTATCCCCACAGGAGTTGTCTCTCTCGTTTTAGCCTTTGTTCTTCTCATCTGTCTTACCATTGAACAAAAACTCCAAAATCTTAAGTCTGTAAGGGATATTTCCATCAGTCTTTCATCCGCCTCTTCTGCTTCTCCCGCCTACCATGACCTCCCGGAAACAGCCAAGCCAACCATCACCTCCTCTTTCCTACCTTGGTTAATTACCTTTATTGCAGTAGCCATACTTTCAACGTACTGGTTCTTTGCCGGCAAGATGTATCTTGCTTCTATTTCTTACAAAGAAGCTATTGATACTATTCAGACAGATCCTTATAACTCATACTTAAAATTCCAAAAGGCAGCTCAGTTAGATGTCTATAACCCCTACTACCCCCAAAAACTCTCTCAGATCTATCTCTCCATAGCCAACACCTATCTTTCCAAGGAAAACTCTACCGATGAAGAGAAAAAAGCCGGTACCGACTTTGCCCAACGATCCCTTGATGCCGGAAAAGCTTCGGCCAAGTTGGATCCGATAAATGTCACCGTCTGGGAAAATCTTTTCTCGGTTTACAGATCACTCATTCCCTACGCCGAAGGCTCTGCCGACATGGCAATTTCTCACGGACTTCAAGCCACCTCGGTTGACCCAACCAATCCCGCACTTTATCTTCAGCTTGGCATTCTCTTCTACAACCTTGGTGACACCGACCAGGCCATCAAATTCATCGATCGTGCCAGTGAACTCAAACAAAACTGGGATGTACCCTACTTCAATCTTTCCAGTATTTACAAAACCAAAAAGGAGTACGCCAAAGCACTCCGGTATGCCCAAGCCGGTCTCCAGTACACCGATCCCAAGGGAGAAAACATCACCACTATCCAGGAAGAAATTAAGGCCTTGGAAAAACTTGCCCCCGCCCCGGCAGCCACCAGCTCGGGTACAGTTCAACAGTAACGAAGATTATATAAATCACAAAATACCCCGCTGAGACGGGGTATTTTTTACTGTGGACCCGATCGGACTCGGACCGACTACCTTCCGCATGCCATGCGGACGCTCTACCAGGTGAGCTACGGGCCCTTTTAAACTAACTGCTTGATTATAAAGCAAATTAACTAGAGATTCCAGCTCCAGCCGAACTTTTTTTATCGATATAATCAACACGCAAAACCCCCTACTCTATGTGAATGACAAAGTAAAATCGAACATATTATTGATAAAATACATCTACCGGGCCTGTAGTACAACGGTAGAACATGGCATTCGCATTGCCAAGATGGGGGTTCAATTCCCCCCAGGTCCACAATTAGTAAATCATAAAAACCATGCCTGATAAAGTTCTTACTTGTCAAAACTGCCTTAGCCCTTTTGTCTATTCCGAGTACGAACAGCAGAAAAACGCCAAGGAAAACAAACCGACTCCTCCATACTGCCCCATCTGTACCTCTCTCAAACAAAGTGGGGCCAAACACCCGCCCAAACCTAACCGTTGATAATCCTATAGCTGACTTTTTTCCAATCTTGGTGTAGAATACCAAACACTATCCCTTAAGGAGGCCACTTTGAAAAGCAAATCGCGCAAATTAATAGACATTGATTTTGTAGTCGAGGGAAAAAGGTATCAGGCAAGTGTTTTTTTAAGTAGACCTACCGCCATCGTCATTCCCGACCAAAACATTCTCGCCCTTACGTCCATCGCCCCCAAACCAGACAGCAGTTTCGATAAGAACCGCTACCAAAAAACTATCGAACCAACCGAAAGGCAAGAGGCTAGAATTCAAAAAAGACAAGCTAAGAAAGGAGTTCGCACCATTCTGGACGAAACCGGTAAGTTATACGATCTTGTCCTGATAAAACGCACCAATGGCGAACCTTTCTTCTGTGAATGCCGCCACCTCGTTATTGCCATTGCTACCAATGACGTCGGCTAAGAGGAACCTTCATATTTACCCCGCCAAAAGCGGGGTTTTTCTTACTTCGAAGGTTTTTCTTTAAAACTTGAAGTCCAATTCTTTGTAGTCTCCAACCACCGCGATCGACATATTTTCTTTTTTAAAGATTTCTGCGGCCAAACTGCGCACATCCTCCATCCTCACACTTTCAATTCTTTTGATTATTTCCTCCGGACTATATATTTTTTCTCTAAAAAGAGTGTCTTCCAGTGCCGAACCCAGCACTTCTTCGGGTTTGTCAAAAGTCAATGCCAAACGGCCGCGGAAACAGTCTTTGGCTATTTCCAGTTCTTCGTCCTTTACTGCCCAGACATTTCCTCCGGCCAAACCGACACTTATCTCGGTGATCAGTTCCACCGCCTCGTTCAATTTGTTCTTTGGTAGTCCAGCCCCAACCATCACACTCCCGGCATCCGAAAATTCTTCCACTCCGGAGCCTATGGCATAAGCCCAACCCCTCTCCTCACGGACTTCGCGCATCAGACGAGACATCCAGCCATCACCATAAATAATGTTTAACAGTTCCAGGACAAAACGCCTCTCATCGGTCATCTTAATGCCCCTAAATGCCACATAAACTGCCGCCTGCTCCACTTTACGGCTAATCAGCTTTATTCTCGGTTTTTTCTGAGTATCCCAGGAGAATTTATCTTTCTCTGGAAGCGTCCTGACATCATCGATAATCGGGCCAAACTCTTTCTTGATTAGCTCCAGCATTGACTCGTCAGATCCGTACTCACCCACCACCCCGAGAACTATATTTTCGGCCACAAACCATTTCTCAAAATATTTTCGTAGTTCTTCAACTGTCATCGCCTCCAAACTTTCTACTGTTCCGATAATCGGTCTCCCCATATTGGTTTTGCCATAAAGCAATTTTTCACACTCCTCGGCGGCTTTGCTATTTGGTCTATCTTCGTACATGTGAAGTTCTTCCAGGATGGTGCCCCTTTCTTTGTTGAAATGTTCTTTAGGTAAAACAGGCTCCGTGACAACCTGTCCCACGATCTCGGTGGCCAAGGCTACATGCCCTTTGTCCATCTTTACCCAAAAACCCATCTCGTTCTGACCGGTATAGGCATTAAAAGCGCCTCCTACCTTTTCGACAGCCTCGTTAATATCAAACATTCGGGGAAATTTCCGCGTACCCTTAAAGACAAAGTGTTCCAAAAAGTGAGCGCTACCCGCCTCTTTATCAGTCTCTTCACGGGAACCGGTACCAATCATCACCCGTACGGTAACCGACTCTCTCTCCTCGGGTACCAGCACCACTCGCAGTCTCCCTAGTTTATATATTTTTGGTGAAAATCTCATGGCTCAATTGTAGACCAAAATCGTCTCGATAGGCAAAGAAAAGGGGCTTGGTAAAAACCTCGCCCCTTGTCTCTTTACGAACCGAAACTACTATCACTAACAGCAGATACAAACGTGGCCTTACACGAACACCTGCAATGTGCAAACAAACTTATTTAGCCGTTGCAACCTGATCAGGGTTACTGAGAGTTAACTCTTGTACGTCTACAAGTCACTTTTCAATCAAGGCAACTAACCAACTAGGATGTTCTTAACATCCATATTCATGGTAGTAGATATTTTGCTAAACATCAAGGTCTCGCTCACCTTTCCGTGAAAACTTGTATCTCTCCGGCATCGTAAATCACGCCTACATTACCCTGAAGGTCGGTTCTTAGTACTTTTGCTCTTACCTGGTCCAAACGCATCAAAGTATCACCATTGGGATGACCATAGCTGTTTCCGGATCCCACAGAGATTATGGCCAATTTTGGGCTCAACCTTTCTAAAAACGAAATCGATGAACTAAATTTAGACCCGTGATGGGGCACCTTTAATAAACTTGTCTTTTTTAGCACTCCCATGTCCAGCAGTGCCAGTTCCGTCTTTTCTCCGATATCCGCCGTAAACAAAGCCGAAAAACCAAAGTATTTCAAAAACACCACCATCGAGTCCTCATTTTCGTCACTACCGCTTTCTTTTTCCCCATCGTTACCGGTTTGACCTCCAAGTAATATATCAAAATATAAATCTTTATATCTATACCTATCATTATTACCCGCTTTCTCCACCACTTTTCCAATTTTGTATCGGGCCATCAATCCCTTTAATGCTCCATTATGATCCACCTGAGGATGACTAATAAATACCAAATCAATTTGTCTGTCCCAAAAGGGAATTTCTTTTCCCAAACAAGCAAATAGCTTCCGCTCGCTCGGACCGGTATCAATCAATGCCTGAAATGAGCCCCAAACAACAAGCGACGCATCCCCTTGCCCTACATCACAAAAAACTACCCGCAACTTCCCGTCTGGCCACTGCTGCCAAAGCCAAATCAAGCTTAGCAATACAACAACTACTCCCCATCTTTTCCAGTTCACACTTCATCTTACACGCCAAAAAATCGAATCACCTCTATCATCCAGTGTGCAACTGCATAGGTAGGGTAAAAAAACACTCCGGGAAGTACCTGCATAGCCGCGCCGGTAATCATCAAGATCGGCACCAAAGGCAATATCAAAATATTACTTAATATACCAATCAAACTCATTCTTCCAAAATGCCACCAAATAATTGGCGCCGTCATTATCATTGTCGAAATAGACGTCAGCAATCCCGATCCTCCCAGCGTCTCCATTAGTTTTTCATGGCTATTACCAAACCTATCGCTAATCATTGGCTCCACCACCATCAAACCCACGCTGGCTGCCATAGACAGCTGAAAACTTACACTTATAAGTAGCAATGGCTCCACCAAAACCATCAGCCACCCCGTCACCAGTAATATCCACCAAGAAACTGTCCTTCTGCCCACGACAGCCGCCCAAAACACCACTCCGGCCATAATCACAGCTCGGATTACTGGTGGTTCACCACCAGCTTCCAAAGCATAAAATAACATGGCCAAAATAGCCACAACGCTCGCCCATTTTCGTCTCATCAACCAAAAACATACTGAAAGTACCGTGCCACCGACCAACATAATGTTGTATCCTGAAGCCACGGCGATGTGTACCGTCCCACTCTTAACCATTAACTCATACATCTCCCGCCCTATATCTTTTTTATATCCCAAAATAATTCCCGCAACCAAGCCTGACTCAGGCTCAGGTAAAAACCTTCTGTACACATTTACAATATTTTCACGAACAGTCTCAATAGTTATCGAGAAAACATTCACCGAAGGAATGTTTTTTAACTTATCCGGCAAAACTGATAATTCCGCCCTATCAAGCCACAATCTCCCCAAAAATCTATCTGTCACTTTACTATCGATTGTGCCAATTATCTGTACTCTCGACTGTCGTGAAAAAGAACACTTGTTTCGGTAATTAATCCAAAATCTTCCTACGACAATGATACATTCCGTATTATATTGATATACATTGTCTATATTTCCCGTAACTTTAATTCGTGAATTCTGCTGGTATTTACTCGACTCCGCAAAGCCTAGAACAAATCGAAATACTAAAATCAAAAAAAGAAAAATAAGTCTCCATTTCATATTAGTAGACAGATAATAGATCCCTATTTCTATCTACCAATGACTTGGTCAAAACTCCCTTAGTAACCAGTTCATCAATACTCTGATAAGGTCTATTTTTCACAATAGACTCTGCCCTAGTACTTCCTATACCCCACAAGGTATCTAATTCTGCAATAGAAGCACTATTAATACTAATCTTTTTACTAGCTATACTAGCCTCAAAATACCCCTGCTGGGTATCGGTATCTTGGGTGTACGGAATATAAATCTTCTGTCCGTCTTTTAACAACTCGGCCATATTAATATTCTTTTCACTAAAATCCCTGTCTGCTTTATCTGTAAATCCGCCGGCCATTATTAAAACATCTTTTATTCTAGATCCCTCAGAAAGTTCATAAACACCCTGTTTAATTACAGCCCCTTCTATGTCAACAAAAATTTTAGAATTTAGTTCACCGTTCTCCGAATTACCGCCGGCCAAATACTCAACTTG
Organism: uncultured Pseudomonadales bacterium; assembly: GCA_964638575.1. GTDB lineage: Bacteria > Patescibacteriota > Microgenomatia > UBA1400 > MFAQ01 > UBA2277. The sequence continues at coordinate 18,001 of CAZWYN010000011.1, forward strand.
AACGGGAGCGTCCATTAGGATACCTCTAAAAAGGCTCACAATAGCGACAATGGCACCTATTAAGATAATAATAAACAAAAGCCGATCTAGACCAGTGGTTTTTTTAAGAAATTTGTTTAAATTTATCAACTCCACAACTAAAATATACCACTTTAAATAAATTTCCTCCCGTTATTCCATCAATTTCCGCAAATATCTTTCTCCAACTGTGGAATAATATATTTAATCTAAATTTGATTATTTAAAAAATATAGGCACAAATATATAAGCACATTTTATAATAAATTGCTAATTTAGTAACAATATATATCACTAATCTCCGCAACCTAAGTTTGCTATTTCCGCAGTAATATCTACGATCCACTTCGATTTATTGAGTTCTTAAATTACTGGTATTATTAGAGTATGTCTATGAAATTGGCGCATACCTTCATTTTATCTGTGGCTATTTTCTTTATTTTTGTTTGGACTCAGTCTCCCGTTCTCAACTCTTACAATCTTCAGCTTACCGGAGCCCTTATACTGCTCTATTTCGGCTCCAAATATCTTATTCGAAGAGTTGGTAGCACCTTAATGATAGAAACCGTCATGCTTATTTCAGTGGTTCTCTTGCTAATCTTTTCTTCTGGTGGTCTTAACTCTCCCATTTTCTTTGTTCTATTCTTTCTCCTCTTCGGAATTGCCCTTTTATTTGACCCTTACCAGGCCGCAATAGCCTCATTTCTCCTCGTCTCCCTCTTTCTCTGGACAAACTTCTCTAATCTATCGTCAATTATGATTATCGACCTTGTCTCCCTCATTCTTATGGCTCCCTTAGCTATAATTTTTGGTAATAGTTACCTCAAGTATCTCCAGTCCGAAGGTAAAATCTCCCTACTGAAAGAAGCCATAAAAGATGTAGAAACCGATAACCTCCTCTGGATAGCAACCACAGCTAAACCGTCTCTTGCGACCATCCTCAACTCTCTCACCGACATCATTATTTATCTCAACTCCAAAGGCCAAAACATCATCGTTTCCAAACCATTTATTGAAAAACTTAAGGCTATCCAGAAAGATTTAATCAGTCTTTATACCACTGCCGGAGCTCTGGAAAAGTCAATCGAAGACTCATCCGATAAGATGGAACTATAAACTAAATAATTATCTAATTATTTCGGGTAAACTTCCTCCTCTCAAGCACAAAACCAAACTATATCACCCCCAAACCACCAATAGTAAAGAACTACATCAATACTAGACAGCCCACTCCTAAAAATCTCACCAACAATGATCCAAAGCTTCCAATTAGACTCCAAAATCAAAGTGATATACCCTGTAACCTTGTTTTTCTTCTCGATATTTTTCAAAACAGTTGGAATTCCCCCGGTCTACGCGGATGACCTTAAATCACCCACTTTCGAAATCCAAATGAGCACCGTCAATATTACTGGCGGTGCCAAGTCCTCAACTACTTACAAACTTACTGATACCGTTGGTCAAACCTTTCAAGGACAGTTCAACTCTGCCGGATACGTCATCCTTGCCGGTTTCCAATACATTAATACCCTTATTCCCTTTTCTTTCAAGATCTCAGATCTCGACATCAACTTTGGAAGTCTCGTTCCCGGCATCCCCAGTCTCCTGTCAAACACCCTTACTGTTACGACAGGTAGCGCTTTTGGCTACGCCGTCAAAACCATTGAGGATCATCCTCTCCGAAGAAGCGACGGTGTTACCACTATTCCCGACACGTCCTGTGATCTAGCCACACCCTGCTTACAAACAGATGCCGATGTTTGGAGTGATAATACCCGTTTTGGCTTTGGCTACAACATGTCCGGAACCGACGTCAACACCGCCGACTTCATAAACTCCACTTACTATCGTCCTTTTCCTGTTGAAAACATCGACCAGCCGGCCGTTGTTATGTCCAAAGGCGGTATTGCTACCTCCTCGGCCGCGACAGTTACTTACAAGGTTAATATTAGTGGTTCACAGGCAGCCGGTACTTATCAAAATGCTATTCAGTTCATCGCTATTCCTGCTTTTTAAATGACAAAAAAAATCTTCATCACCATACTTTGTTTAGTAGCCTTTGCTATTTTGTTACCCAAACATATTTCTGCCGCCAACTATGGCATGTCCATCTCTCCACCCCTTCTTCGCGTCCACATTAAACCCGGAAAATCAATTACCCAAGTTTATAAAATAGAAAACCTCAGTAATAATGATAAAACTTTAGTCGCCGCCATTGTCCCCTTTACCGAATCGGACAACTTTGGCAATCCAGTTCTCAATCCCAAGGCCACCGCTCCTTGGTTAAGTTACTTTAGTTTGGCCAACTCCGAAATAAAATTTAACAAGCCATTCTCTATTCCTGCCGGATCTTCAGAACAATTAATTCTTAGTCTTTCCGTTCCTGAAACAGCCCCCCTAAAAGATATTTATGTCACCTTAATCGTCTCTACTTACGAAAACTCCATTGATCAAACCTTCCAGGGTTCTGCACTACGAGCCACTATTGGTTCCAATCTACTGATCACTATCAGCTCCCAAGCATACCCGGATACTATACTTAGAATTGAAGGTTTCTATCCATCCAAAGGCACGGTTATAAAAATCGGTAACCTTTACTTTGCGGACAGTATCACTCCACTCAAATTTACCGCTACCGTAAGTAACGAAGGCAGCTTTGCTGCCGAAACTAAAGGTGTTTTTCGAGTCGTTTCTGGAAAAAACAAACCTGTCTACCTCGAAGGCATCCTTCCAACAAACATCATCGCCAAATCTCGAAGGCAGCTTTTAAACACCAATGGCAACAACTTTGAATTTTCCCCATCCTTGGGTAATATAGGACCTCACCAACTATCACTGGAAATCAAAACCGATAACTCCAATACCACTAGCACCATCAATATTATCTTTTTCCCGCTCAAACTTAGCCTAGGTCTTCTTGTCTCTCTCCTTATCATCATTTCCATAGTGAAAATCACCTCAAAAACGCCGGGGAAATCTACTTGACATACCTTGGCATCAATGACATATTTAATTCAGATTATGAAAAATAGACATGTCCTGCAATGTTTTTTTGCGTCAACACTAGTTCTGATATCTTCTCTCCTTTATCCTTCTTTCTCCCTTGCTGCCAACCTTACCGTAGCCAAAGACACTCTCCAAAGCTCTCGTATGTCTTTTTCTGGGCGTGTTAAATCCCCAACTGTAGCTGGTAGTACCCATGTCTGGATCTACACCACCGCCGCAACCGTATTTACCTCTGTCTCCACTGCCGGACTTAAACCTGGTGACTCACTCGTTATCGGTGGCACAAACTCTTACACCATCGCCTCTATCATTGACGACGACGAGTTCACCACCACCACCGTCCTCGCTGCCGGTGATGCTGACGATACCGACGTTATCTATTTCAAATCTCTTCCTCAGCATGTCATTACTTTTAAAACCGCCTCCGCGGTCCCTGCTGGATTTTTCCGAGTCTTGATTCCGGCCGACTCAACTCCGACAACCGCCAACAACGGTATTCCTGACATTACCGGTTTCGACTTCAACACTACCCCAGCAGCAGCCGGTACCGACACCACCGGTTATACTTTTTCAGCAGGCGTCGCTACAGCATCTGGTGGTACGGGCTGTACCTCACCGGCAAATTATCACTGTTTTGAGTATCACTATATTGGTGCCGGAGGAATCGGAACCGATATCTCTCTCTCCGTCGGAAATACCGCCGGCTCCGCCAATATTATTGCCCCCGCTCCTTCGGCTACAAGAGTCGCCAACACCGCCGACGCCTACACCTTCAAAATCCAGAATTTTACTGACGCCTCCGATCCAAACACCGCTACCCCGACCGATGATGTCACTGGTAAAGTAGCCGTCATCGAGTCTGTCCGCGTTACTGCAACCGTCGACCCTAGTATTACTTTCAAAATTGAGGGGGTCAACTCCGGCGCGT
>CAZWYN010000012.1:0-21323 GCA_964638575.1 uncultured Pseudomonadales bacterium
TTAATTGGCTACAAGAATATTTTTGTAAAATCACTCCCCTATCAGAAAATAAATAGAGAGTATCAGAGAGCCGATATCTTCTGTCTTCCTAGTCGAGAAACCAAAACTTGGGGGGAGCAGTATGACATGAGCCTCCTGGAAGCCATGGCCAGCGGCCTTCCTATTGTCACCACCAATAGCGGCGCCATTCCGGAAGTTGTAGGGGATGTCGCTATTATTTCCCCTCACTCAAATACTAAAGAACTAAAAACAAACCTAGAGAATCTAATTTATAATGAAGATCTAAGACGCTCACTCTCCATAGCCGGCCGTCAAAGAGCTATTGAAAAATATGACAGCCGTAAAATAGGGAAACTAATAGAGGAGATTTATTGCAAACTTATCTACCCTCACTAAATATGTCTATCAAACGAAGCCTGATAAAAAATACCGCCTTCAATCTTTCCGGATACCTTTATCTTCTTCTGGCGAGTTTCTTTTCTATTCCCTTACTTCTGGGTAACCTGGGTCGAGATGTTTTTGGAGTTTATATATTTTTAGTATCATTTATCTCTTTATCAGCTGTTTTTGATTTTGGAATCTCCACCGCAGTCATCAGAAAACTTTCATTGCCAAACACAGCTAGAGAAGAAAAGGTTAAGGTGTGGAAGACCTCATTTGCCATCTTTATTGCCCTGGCCATTATTTTATTTATTTGCGTGATGATTCTCTTGCAGTATCTATCAAGAAGTATGCCGATTTTTACTTACCTCGATCGAAATACAATAAACTGGGCTATTGCAATTTTATCGTCAATCGTACTAGTTAATCATCTAAACACCCACCTACTTAATCTTTCTCAGGCAAAACAAAGATTTGATATCTTCAACTCCAAAACAATATTGGTTGGATCTGCCAACACCATCATTTCAGCTCTGGTATCTACAGTCTATCCCAATATCGCTATTCTTTTCCTAGTTCAGCTAGTCTTCCATATTTTAACGTTTGCCTTTATGGTTTTTTATTCTCTTAAATCTTTCTCGGGTTCTAGCTTCACCCCTGCATATGACAAAAAAACCGGCAAAGAACTTTTCTCTTTTGGGCTGAGAAACTTTATTGGTACACTTGCTGGTCAGATAGAGAGTCAATTTAGTAATTTTATTCTTGGAGCTATGGTATCCGCCAGGGCGATCACCTCTTTCAGTATTCCTCAAAGTATTGTCGCTAAAGGGGCCGGTGTTGTTTCTCAGTTTGCTCAGGTATTTTTTCCTCTAAGTGCCTCACTGTTGGAAAAAGATCGGATTAAAAAACTCAAAAAGTTGGTTCTTGGACTTGAAGGTCTTACTTTGATAGGCGGTATCTTGGCTGTTTTTCTTTCCTTTAATTTCGGACATCAATTCCTTACTTGGTGGTTAAAGGACTCCGTTGTTGTCGAGGCTGCCTACCCGATTCTTAAAGTACTTAGTTTCTATTTTGTCCTTGTATCGTTAACCCCGATTCCCACAGTCTTACTTCAGGGATTAAATAAACCTCAAATCCCCTCATTTTTTGGAGCACTCACGGTTTCGCTTGAAATTATTCTTTCTTTGTTTCTTGTCCGCATGGGGGCAATTGGTATTGCCTACGCTTTTCTCATTAGCGTTTGCATCACAGTTCCGTCAATCTTAATTGTTACCTGGAAACAGATGGGGAAAGAGATTGTTAGAATTAGCGAACCCTTGCCAAAGCAATAAACGGGTGGAAGAAAAGAGTTGGTATTTTACAAGTTATCTGCTGTGAGACTCAAAAGCATTATTATTAAATTTGTAGTATCGGTACTTTATTTAAAGAACTCAATTTCTAGTCTAAAAGATAATTCATTAATTGCCCTTTTTATTAATTTTCCAAATTCAATTAGTCGGTGAGAGTATGGTTTATGAATAGAAATCTTTTTAATGTTTTTTCTCAAGGCCTTCTTAATTTTGAGTAATAATTTTTCATTATTTAGCTTGGAACCTATTAATATCACATGCTGAGGGTTAAGCTTTACCTCTTCGTCAAATGGGGGAGAGATTGTAAAGATTAATTTATAAACAAATTTAGGAAAAAGGGCTTTAAGTCCAAATGGAGTATACCGGAAATAATCAACCGGATGCTTGTGAATGGGAAAATTTTGTTGACTTGAAACTATTGCCACTCCGTTTGGTTTTAATACTCTCTCGATTTCGGCACAAATAAGCCACGGCTTTTCAGCGTGTTCCAAGGTTTCCAAACAAAATACCAGGTCAAATTCTTTATCCGGGAAAGGAATTTTTTCGGCACTAGCTACTATATCTACACCCGGACCATCCTGAATATCCAAACCGACATACTTATTTCTGGGAAACATGTCTCTAAAATTTGCTAGTTCGTTTTGATTAATGGCCTGCCTTGAGCCAACCTCCAAAATTTTTTTTGGTTTATCAATACAGCCAACAACTATCTCAATAGCAGCTCGAAGTGGTTTTGTCATTTAGGTTAGAATATAGCAGATGAGCAAGAGGATAACAGCAATCATATTAAACTACAAACACCAGAAGGACACCGCAAGGTGTATTTCATCGATTCAAAAAACGGACATGGGAAGTGAGGTTGCTGTAATGATTGTCGACAATTCTCCCACCCAAACAAACCGGCAGACATTTAAAAAAATGTTTCCCCAGGCAGACTATATTGCCAGTCCGTCAAACTTAGGTTTTGCGGGAGGAAATAACATTGGAATTAATAAAGCTCTTACCGCCGGAGCCGATTATGTTCTTATCATAAACCCCGACGTCGTTTTGCCTCACAACTTTTTTGTTCCACTATTAAAACACTTCAAAAACAAAAGGGTCGGTATTGTTGCTCCAGCCATTATTCATAAACAAAAGGATGCCCTGTATTTTGGCCTGGACGGTAAGGTAGATTGGAATCTGGCTAAACCCAAGCATCAAAATACTAAGAAGATCACCTTAGTCAAACCAATCAACTCCGAGTTTGTCACCTTTGCCTGTGTATTAATTTCCAAAGAAACAATTCAAAAAATAGGTCTTCTGGATGACGGTTATTTTATGTACTTTGAGGATGTTGATTACTGTCTCTCAGCCAAAAAAAAGAACATCGATATAATTCTCGACCCAAAGGTAATTATTAAGCACAGGACATCCTCTTCGTTTAATAAACCTACAGGGAAACTGTTAATCAGTTTCAAAAGCCATCTTCGCTTTATTAATAAATGGCTGCCTCTATCCAAAAGGATAAAACCTTTTCTTCACGCACTCGTTCTCTATCCATACCTTTATTTTCTCTGGACATATCATTTTTATAAATACGGTCGATAAATGGAAAATAAAACTCGTTTCACCAAACTCGATGGCCTCCGCGGATTGCTTTCTTTAGTTGTAGCTCTGAACCACTCCTTTTTAGTGGTTGTCATTCCCACATTCGCCAATGTATGGCAGCAAAACCCTTTGGTCTTCAACGGACTCCAAAGCAAACTTCAACAGTTGTTCATGTTCCTCGGCAATGGGGGAGCGGCCGTAACCCTTTTCTTTCTTCTTTCTGGCTTGGTTCTCGGACAGTCTTTCTCCAGAATAAAAATGAATTTTCGAGGGCTAACTAGTTTTATGGTCAAAAGAATAATTCGTCTTTACCCCGTCTACTTATTCGTTATCGCCATCACAGCCATCTACATGAAATTTGGCTTTGTTTACCAAACATTTCCCTACTCATCTTCCTGGTTCAACTGGTGGATGAACTTTCAGATGACTCTAAAGGAACTATTCCTCAATATTTTCTTTGTTCATGCTTATATTGGCGGTGTCACCTGGACATTAAGAGTCATTCTCATTGCCTCATTTGTTTTTCCTATCTTTTATCTCATCAACAAAAAAACTTCCTTGTGGTTGGATATTCTAGTCAGCATTCTCTTGGTTTATTTTAGTTTTACTTTATTTAACATCGAAGGCTTCCGAGATCTTCGTTATCTTTATATGTTCTATCTCGGTTTAATGATCCCCAAATTTAAGACTCTATTTTCCACGATTTCCAACCGCCTAGCCACTATTGTTCTTCCGTTCGGCCTCATACTCTTACTCGGCTTTCGTTATCTGACCAACGAATATTACGGAGGTGTTGTCGAGAGTATTGTTTCGTTCTTTATAATCGGTATTGCCGCTTATGGGGACAAAGTTTCTGTTCTAGATTTTTTAAATAGAAAGTTTTTCCAGTTCTTTGGCAAAATTTCCTACAGTTTATATTTAATCCATTTTTCCGTGCTATATGTTCTTTCAAGAACCATGTTCCAGTACTTACCCAATCTTCCCTACGCAAATCAATACTTAATAATTCATTTCAGCCTCTTCTTGTTGTCAGTTATTATTGCCACAGGAGTTTCCTTTCTCGTTTATAAATATATCGAGTTGCCATCACATTCACTGTCTACCCGTATCGGTAAAAAAATCTCTCAAGAATGAAAATAACTGTAGCTATCATTTCAAAATCCGAAAAAATAAATAAATTAGTTCTTGACTCGGTCAATTTTGCTTCCGAAATAATCATTGTGGTTGACTCACCCACAAAGAAATCAAAAACCGCTGGTAATATCCTTTTTTATTATCGTCCCCTGGAGAACGACTTCGCCTCCCAGAGAAACTTCGCCTTAAAAATGGCTAAAAATGACTGGGTCTTCTTTGTTGATGACGACGAATATGTTGGAACAGAGTTGGCAAGAGAAATTCAGAGTACCGACTCGAAAACAAAATACTCGGGCTTTATGATCAAGAGAGTTGACGTCTGTTTTCATCAACCATTTTTATACGGCGAAACGGGCGATACCCACCTTCTTCGTTTTGCTAAAAAGAACTCCGGAAATTTCATCAGACCGGTCCATGAGAGCTGGAAGATTAAGGGCAGAATGGGAAAATTATCTTCACCTCTTTATCACATCAAGGATAATTTTATTAGTGAGTTTATTGATCGTATGACCCGCTACTCCGAAATTGACTCCGTCATTTTGTCAAAGGAAAATAAGCCCTTTTCATCTTGGAGACTAATTCTAAATCCTTTAGGTAAATTTATTCAAAATTATTTTTACAAACTGGGATTTCTTGATGGCACTATTGGTTTATTCTTGGCCTATCTTATGAGCGTGCAGTCATTAACTGTCCGTGTATTTCAATGGACAAAAAGAAATTAACACTTCTAGTTTGGATACCGATAGTCCTTCTTGGAATTTTAAATTTACTGACGGTGTTTACCCCGGAGATGGGCTTCGATGCCTTATGGTATCATCTCACTCTTCCTAAGCTTTGGTTAATGAAACGTCAGTGGTTCTTTGATGGCGGGCTTTTGTATTACTCGGTGATGCCTCGGCTGACCGAAACTATTTTTATTCCCTTAATAAAACTCACCGGTTACATCGGCCCCAAATTTGTTCAGTATCTATCCGGTATCGGTGTCGGTTTCCTAATCTGGAAAATTTCAACAAAGCTGAAATTCTCAACTCTACTAAAGTCCATCGCTATTTCTCTTTTCTACGGCACCTGGCTGGTTAGCTGGCAGTCAGGCAGTGCCTATATCGACCTATTTAGAACTTTTCTTGAAACAGCAGCCCTTTATTTTTTTGTCTCCGGTTCATGGAAAAAGGGAGGTATTTTTCTCGGGCTAGCTGTCGGTACCAAATGGCTTTCTCTCGGATCTGTTGCGATATACGCTATTGTTTTTGGCTTGCCGCTTATCCTTCCCGCCCTACTTCTTTCGCTCCCTTGGTTCATTATCGCCTTCAAATTCACCGGGAACCCCATCTACCCTCTTTTTAGTCCGCTTCTTCATCAATCATTTTCATCAATAGGAGTAATCATTAAAAATATTTTTCTTCTTCCAATTACAGTTACTCTTCCCTTTGATGATTTCCTCTCACCCCTGATTGGTTTTCTCGTTATACTGTCGGCAATCTCACTTTTTAGCCATCGTAAATTGATCAGAAAAATTGCCATAATTGGTCTTCTTGGCTCTGTCTTTAGTGTTGTTCTTAACCCTCCCTCCAGCCGTTTCCTTTTGCCATATCTTCCGGCACTAATAATATCCGCGGTTTATATCATTAGCTTGTTAAAAGACTCTCTTAGAAATTTATTTATTTATCTCGTGATAATTTCCTCTCTGATTATTTTGACCTTGAGAATTATTGCTGTCAAAAAATACACACCATTTTTACTTGGTAGAGAAACACAAAATGTTTTTCTTACCCAATATGCTACCCGTTTGCCGGAAACATTTATCGACACGGATGATTACATCGAAAATAATCTTGACGAAGACAGTAAAATACTCATAGATAGACTTCACAATCTATATTATTTCCCTTTCAACTACGACCACACTTCATGGGCAAAACTATCAAACGATTACGACTATCTAATAACAATCCACACCAACCCTGCGGAAATAAAAGCAGAATTACTCCACACTAACGATATCGGAATTCAAATCTACAAAATTTCAAAATGATCTACTATTTACTACTCCTTACACTTTATGTTTGGCCTTTCGGGCAACTGCTTTCTTTTTCGGTACCCCAACTTCCCCTTACCATATATATTCTTGACCTAGTGGTCTTTCTGGTCGCTTTGTCTCTGATAGTTTCCAAGAAAAGAAAAAAAATATTTTCTGGTTCTATCACCAAGCCTCTTCTTATCTTTTTATCTGTAGCTGTTATCTCACTGCTTTTTAATCTCAAACAGGGGATATTCGCCGGACTTCCCCTGTCTTTCTTTTATCTGCTTAGACTAATTATTTATCCTTCATTATTTTTTGCTGCGCGACACATTGGTTTTAATAAACTCAAAAAACCACTCTTAATATCTCTGGGTATATTTTCTTTCCTCAGTCTATTTCAATATCTAATCTTTCCGGATATGCGTTACTTAAAAAACCTAGGTTTCGACGATCACTATTTTCGGCTGATTGGTACTTTTTATGACCCCAACTTTACCGGTGCCGTTTTCGCCGGTATCTCCTTATACTTCATTGCCAAAAGTAAATTGTTATTTTCCGTTCCTTTTGTTGGTTTACTAGCGCTCACCTTCTCCAGAGCTTCATATCTGGTCTTTGCTGTTGGTTTAATTTATCTTTTGATTACTAACAAGAAAACAAAATTATTATTACTTCTAATCTTTTTGGGTGTCGTCATCTATCTTCTCCCCAAGCCATTTGGTGAAGGAGTCAACCTTCTAAGAACCTACTCCATCTTTTCCAGATTTGAGAGTTGGAATAGGGGACTGGCCTTATTTTTTGAAAGACCAATTTTGGGATGGGGTTACAACAACCTAAGGGGAATTGAAAACTCTCGTTTCCAAACGGACAACAGCTTCATCTTCCTGCTCGCCACCACCGGCATGGCAGGTTTCTTGTTCTTTATCAATCTCCTTAAAAAGCTTTATCTAACTACCGTCGACAATGGAATTAAAATTCTGGCGCTTTCAATTCTTCTTCACAGTCTATTCAACAACTCCCTCTTCTTCATCTGGATCACCGCTCTTTTCTGGTTTACTTTGGGAATCGGACAGGCAAAGGTTAAGGTGTATAAATAAGTCTAAGCGTTTTTTCTGCCTTGTTTCCCGCTATATCCAAAGCTTCGATTTTTATGATATTTTCACCACCAGTCAGCATAAACCGATGAACAAATGCTCCGCTTCGGTCAGTCAGAACAAAAGAACCGTTAATTAAAATTTGGCTACCTGCTTTATCCACCTCACCTTTAATATCGATTACTTGATTAATTTTTCCAAAATACTCACTTCCGTCTTTAGGTGAGGAAACAACCAGTTCAATCGGCTTATTATCATAAGTAATCAAGGTCACCTGAGACATGCTTTCATTACCCTTTTCATCTTTGGCTCGAAGCTGGATTCTGTTCTGACCGGAAATTAACGAGGTTTCAAACACAAAGGTACCCGTTGTGTCCGCTTTAATAATTTTATCTACCTGGTCGTTTAACAAAAGTTCGACACTGGCTCCAGCTTCGGTAAAGCCTTCAATTGTCAGTCTGGCACTATTGGTTGCCTCCGGAAGAGCGGAGATAATAGGAGGTTGTGGCGGAATAATATCGTTATCCATACTTATTCTCTGGGCACCATTTCCGGCAACTAAGTTCATAAACAAAGGCAGTCCCCATTTAAACATCACGAGCACAAAGACTACTGAGAGAAAAATATAGAATCTTGACCGGTTCTTTTTTTGCGACTGTTTGTATCTTCCTGACATATTAATGTTTAGTATAATCCATCCTAGTACATATGCGGGATTAGTACATCGGTAGTACGTATCCTTCCCAAGGATAAGAGGCCGGTCCGATTCCGGTATCCCGCTCCCAAGCAGATTAAAATTTGTTAAACTAAATAGATGCCATCACATATAGCTCTATACGTTTTAAGTTTTATCGGTATTTGGCTAGGAGCTGGTTTAATAATTTCATCGGTTGAAAAGTTTTCTCACAGACTAAAACTTTCTTCATTTTCGGTCTCCTTTCTCATTCTCGGTCTGTTTACCTCTCTTGGAGAACTCTCCGTTGGAATTACCGCTGTACTGGACAATGATCCGGAAATCTTCGTAGGAAACTTAATTGGAGCTTCAATAGTCCTTTTTACCCTAGTCATTCCCTTACTCGCCATTACGGGTAAAAAAATAAAAATAAATCCTGAGTTTCAAAGTTTCAATCTGATAGCTTCACTTGCAGTTATCGGTATGCCGGTAATTCTTTCTTTTGATGGCAAGCTAGATAGATTAGACGGAATTATTTCTCTCTTATTATTCGCCCTTGCAGCCATCTTGATCGAGTCAAAAAGAGGACTACTCAAAAACCCGCCAACAGCTATTCACAATCACATCTTGAAAGTAGGGCCAGAGATTCTTAAAATAGTCATCGGCGTTATCATTGTTTATTTAAGTAGCAATAGTGTTGTTGAACAAACAATGTATTTTTCTCAAATTCTGAGAATGTCTCCCTTTTTCATCAGTCTTATCTTAGTTTCACTGGGAACTAATCTTCCCGAACTCTCTTTGGTGGTAAGAACGATCTTTTTTAAAGACAAAGAAATTGCTTTTGGCGACTATGTTGGTTCTGCCTCCTACAACACTCTTATCTTTGGCGGTCTAATTTTATGGTACGGAAAAACAATCTATCTCACCAACAACTACGTTATCAGTTTATTGGTTTTAATTATCGGCCTTTTTCTTTTCTATCTCTTTGCCAAAAGCAAAAATACTCTTACTAGGAGAGAAGGTTTTTGGCTTCTTTGTCTCTATCTCCTATTTGTTTATGTAGAGGTCGTCATCCATATCGCATAAGTCTCGAAAACTAAGGGGTAAGAAGCTTTATCAGATCATCGACAACCAGATCCAGTTTTCCTGTTTCGTTGACGGCAATATACTCTGCGTCACACACAAAGGGCATATCAATCATCATCTGGGCAATTCTCTTATCCACAAATTTTGGATCACCCGATCGGTCAAGCAATCTTTTTTGTAGGGTGTCAACGGATGGGGGAACCACAAACACATATATCAAGTTAATTTTGTCAAACATCCATTCTTGTTTCCTCCACATCTCAGAGTAAAAACGAGAACCTTTTGGTTCGATTCTCAGTATGGGAATTTCATAAGTCTCAAAGGCTTTTTCAAAAACAGAAGTCAGCGAACAATAATGAACACCCGCGTACTCAACCCACTCAACGACATCTCCGCTCCTTAAAGCTTTTTGAAACGCTTCTTCCGTCAACCTAATATAGGTGTCGTTCTCCACGGTTTCACCAGGTCTTCTCTCGCGAGTGGTACAGGTTCTTACCCACCCAAAGCGACTGTCTCTATCAATTAGTGCTTGCGCAATAGAATCTTTTCCGGCTCCGGATAATCCGCCGATAATTAAAAGGGTCATACTCTTCTTTTCTGCGTCTTTTTTCTGCTCTTCAATGTGGGAAAGTAATCCATAAATCGACTCGGTCACACTAACCAAGGCATCTTTATCTTCTATATAACTATGTAAATATTCTGGGAACTTCATATGACCAAGTATAAATGGTTAAACTCAATATGCATATTGTATATTTCAACCAGTCATAATACACTTGAGATGTAATATCAATTACACTATGAATTTTATTTTTGTTTTGGTATTCTCCCTTTTGATTACGGTTTCTGTCGGAACGCTAGTAAAAAAAGTAAATTCTCAAAAAAAAATTGAGCTTGTTTCACCCCTTGTCGTTGATGCAAACATTACTCCACGATCGGAAGCAGTGGATTCAAAAAAAGACGCCTCTGTTTTTAATTGGCCGATCTTTATCAATAACTATTATGGTTACAAAATAAAACATCCTCTAGATGTCTCTGTCAAAAACAGAAAAGGTGGAGACATCAGCTTGCAAAAGTCGGAGTCTGTAAATTTATCAATTACTCAGGATATTCTCACCGAAAATGATACCATTAACACCGTAATTGAAAAGGCGATTGCTAAAAGAAAAAACGAATTAAAAGACAAATTTATTCTCATTAACTCTATTTCTCCCATAGCACTGGGCTCCGTAACCGCTCAAACTTATACTTCCTCGGAAAACGAAAAAATCATTAATTATTACTACGTTCCTGAGAAGGATAACAAATATCTTTTGCTAATTAATCAAACACCAAATGGTAATAATGCTGACTATTTAACCTCGGAAGATATTATTTACTCTTTGGAATTTATACCTTAAACCGTCTTGGTTGGTTTACAATAGTTCCGTGGCAAGTTTTTCTTATCGAATCCTGCGAAAAAAAGGTATTGCCTCTAATGCCTCAATAACGGTGTCTGCCGAAAGAGGAGTCATTGTGAGGGCTCCTTTCTGGATGCCCAAAGGAATTATCGAAAGTTTTATTCAGGAAAAGTCGCTCTGGATAGAAAAGCATCTTGAGCGTCTAAATCTAAAAAAAATAACCAAACATTATTTCGAAGGAGAAAAACACCTTTACTTTGGAAAGGAATACTCTTTATCCATAGTATCTACAGCGACACCTGGAAGAAGCCGGGTCTCATTGTTGGAGAATTACCTTCGGGTAGAGTTGTACGAAGGTTTACCAAAAGAAAAACACCCCCAAAAAATTGAAGAGGCTCTGTTGTACTGGTACTTGGAAAAAGGTATTGAAACCATCACTGAAAAAGTAAATTACTACTCGAAGCAAATAGGAGTTGAATACCAAAAAATAAGCCTGAAAAAAGTCTCGTCAATCTGGGGCAGCTGCTCTCCCACAAACTGTTTAAGTTTCAACAGAAAACTCGTCATGGCTCCCCACGAAATAGTCGATTATGTTGTGATTCACGAAGTTGCTCACATGGTGCATCGCAATCATGGTTCCGGTTTTTGGAATCTGGTCAGAAACTTCGATCCGCAATATAAACACCACCGAAAATGGCTCAAGCTTAATCACAACCTACTCTCCATCTAATCTATTTCTAGATCATGGCAATCATCAAAAACCTTTCTCAAAACAAAACTTTAACCAAAACGGCAAAAATTGCGACCTCCTTCTTTGATCGCCTTTTGGGTTTGCTCAACCCTCACAACCCTCGTTATTTAATCTTCAAAACCCACTTCGGTATTCACACTTTTTTTATGAATAAACCGATCGATGTTTTGCTTCTAGATAACGAACATAAAGTTGTCAAAGCCAAAGAAAGTCTAAAGCCTTTTAGACTATTTCTTTATCATCCTCAATTTTCCACTGTTATCGAAATGCCCAAAGGTACGATTCAAAAAAATCACCTTCGGATAAATGATAAAATTTCTATTGAATGAAACCTGGTAAAGTGAGGCGCTTGCTTAATCGCCAAAACACAATTATTCTTCTGTTTATTGTTGTTAGCTTAATTTGTACCTCCGTTCCCTATTTTAAGTTTGATCTTCTAATCTCCGAAAGGATTCAAAATATCAACTCGATAGTATTTCAAAAAATCATGTGGTTTGTTTCCTCCATTGGGAATCAGCCCCTTATGATTTTTATTGTCGCAACGATTAGTCTCCTGCTTTATTTATTTAAATTTCGTGCCGAAGCTGTTATTAGTTCCTTGTCCGCCGCCGGAAGTGCTTTGTTCGGATCGTTGATTAAGACACTTGTTGACCGTCCGCGACCAGACGCCAGTCTCGTCAATGTTTCTGTCTGGTTATCCGACAAAAGCTATCCCAGCAACCATGTCCTGGTGTTTACCGTTTATTTTGGTTTCCTGCTTTATTTTTTGATGAAAAGACCCAGGCGTGAAATAAAGGGAACTATTTTATTTATTATCTTTGTTCTCCTTATAGCCACGATCGGCATTTCCCGAATCTACTTGGGAGCCCACTGGGCCAGTGATGTTCTGGGCGGTTACCTTTTGGGGGTTCTATGGTTAATTTTAACT
Source organism: uncultured Pseudomonadales bacterium (assembly GCA_964638575.1). GTDB lineage: Bacteria > Patescibacteriota > Microgenomatia > UBA1400 > MFAQ01 > UBA2277. The sequence continues at coordinate 12,401 of CAZWYN010000012.1, forward strand.
ATTTGGATCTATAATTCGTACCATGGCAAAAGATAAATACACGGCGGTCTGGATTTCACACACCTCAATCAATGACTATCTCAAGTGTCCCAGGGCCTATTTTCTAAAAAACGTCTATAAAGATCCAGTCACCAGCCACAAAATTCAAATAATGACTCCGTCACTGGCTCTTGGTCAAGCAGTCCACGAAGTAATAGACTCTCTTTCTGGTATCCCGACTCCATCCCGAATGAATGAATCTCTGGTTCTCAAATTCGACAAAGTTTGGGAAAAATTTTCCGGAGAAAAGGGCGGCTTTGTCGATGTCGAAGACGAACACAAATTCAAAGAAAGAGGCAAGGCCATGCTCAGACGCGTCATGGATAATCCTGGTCCGATTGGAAAACTTGCCGTAAAAATTCAACAGGAGCTTCCTCATTACTGGATTTCTGAAGACGAGAACATCGTCCTTTGTGGAAAAGTAGACTGGCTGGAATATAACGAAGACTCCGACTCCGTTCACATCATAGACTTCAAAACAGGCAAAAAGAAGGAAGAGGAAGACTCTCTCCAGCTTCCCATCTATCACCTTCTTGTTCATCACTGTCAAAAAAGACCGGTAACCCAAGCCAGTTACTGGTACCTCGAAACCGACGATAAACCAATAGAAAAATTACTACCGGATTTAAAAGAAGCTCACGGCAAGGTAATTGAGATCGGCAGAAGAATAAAGTTAGCTAGAAAACTCGAAAAATTCGACTGTCCCGAGGGTAGAGACGGTTGTATTCACTGCCGCTCGGTGGAAAAAATATTAAAAGGGGAGGGGACTCTGGTAGACTCGAACACCCAAAGAGATATCTACATTCTTCCTCGCAATGAGGTTCTGGAAGAGGAAACGGATAGTATTATTCTTTAATAGGCCGCGATCGCAACCCCAATTGTATTTTGGGCATACACACACCCCCAGACATACTCACCACCCGCAAGTAAAGATTTATGCCCCAGGGTATTTTCCCAAGCAGCAACGGCTTCGGTGGTTGTCGAATAACCTTGTATCAGGTACTCGCTGATATTATATTTTTCCGATATCCATTTTAGATCTTCTCTATTCAGTACCGGTACAAAACCTTCATGACCATCCAGTCTTCCCAACGTCAACAGCTGATTAAGTCTTATTGATGCTATGGTACAGAGTTCATCTCGCTGTTTTAGCGGATTCACGCCCATCTCCACCCGTCTTTTGTTTACAGCCGCCCAAAGCTCAGGTCCTCCCCAAGTAACCTTTGGCGTGGTCGGTTGCTTCACAACTGCTCTCGGGGAAGCCAGAAGGATATAGACATCAACTTTATCAGCACTGTTTTTTATGGCCACTCCTACATCGCGAAAGCTGGGATGGTTCAGGGTATCGTTGGTGATTTTAGAATTATTCCAGTAAGTAATGACATCATTACTTTTGAAAAAATCGGTTACTACCAGTTCACCAACTAAACTGGCGGAATAGCCTGCATTTGCCAATGCCTTTTCTCTGGTAAGTCCCGTCACTGAGCCATCGACATCGCCTTCCGACAAAATAACCGACAATCTTGATCTTGCCGATTGATCAAGCTTAGTGCTTCCCTTAAGTTTGGTCAAACCTTTTTTCTCACGAGCGGTATTTATTTCTAATAGTAACTCCTCTGCCGTCCAGTCGGGAATAAAATCTGTTCCTCGCTCTCTCTGAATATAAAAACGTTGGGATGTCAGGTCGGAAAAAAGACTTTTAAAGTCGGTATTTCTAAGAAAAAAATAACCGACTGCTCCAATGACCAAAATTAATAAAACTGTGACAATTCTTTTCACTATTATCAGTATATAAGAGAAACCGACCGGAGTTGTTATAATAAATTATGAACATAATTTTCAATCCTCAAAAGATGACCATTAGTGATCGTCTAAAAAAAAGAATTGAAACCAAGTTCGAAACGGGTTTGGGAAAGTATCTCAAACACTATCAGGAGGATCTCAAAATTGCCTCCCTTTCTATCGAAAAAGTTTCCCGCTCCGGTTATGAAATCAAGTTTGACATGAATCTGCCCGGTTGCCCGATAAACATCAGGGACACTCACAAGGTGTTACTGGACGGAGTAATTAGGGTCAGAGACAAAGCCAAGCGGCAAATCCAAAAATATCTCGAAAAGCTAAGAGGATATTAACTATTTTTTCAGTGATATTGCCTGTGTTGGACAGGTTTCTATTGCAAGCTTAACGTTTTCCACGACCACCCGATCAGTTAAATCGGCCTCAGGATTTTGTGCCGCTTTTCCGTTCTTCCCAAACTTGACCCCCATAGCTCCTTCGGAAATATCTTCGCAAATATTACATCCGATGCACTTATTTTTATCAACTACAATTTTCATTAGCTAAATTGTAACCTGAACTGAGGATATAATCAAAACATGGCCAATATCATTAAATGTCCCAACTGCAACGAAGAGATCGAAATTACCGAAGCTCTTAGTCAGACAATCAAAGCGGATCTGGAAAAAGAACTCACCCAAAAAATCAGAGAGAAATATGCCGAAGAGTCTTTGGGTAAAACCAAACTCCTGGAAGAAGAACTAAAAGTAAAAAATCAAAAACTGGAAGAAGCCAGAGACGCCGAACTTAAAATAAGACAGGAAAAACTCAAACTTGAAGATGAGAAAAAGTCGTTTGAGCTGGACAAACAGCGTCAGTTGGATGAAGAGAGAAACAAAATCCGTCAGCAAACCCTTCTCGAGGCCAGCGATTCACACCGATTAAAGGATATGGAGAAAGAAAAAATGATTAGTGACCTCAAAAAAGCTCTTGAAGATGCTCAGCTCAAAGCCTGTCAGAGTTCCCAACAGCTCCAGGGAGAGATTTTGGAACTTGACCTCGAAGACTATCTTCGATCCGCCTTCCCCCTCGATGAAATTAACCCCGTCGGCAAGGGAGTCAAGGGAGCCGATGTTAGTCAGGTGGTAAAAACCAGTTTGGGTACGGTCTGCGGCGTTATTCTCTGGGAATCAAAAAGAACCAAGGCCTGGGTCGACGACTGGACTACTAAGCTAAAAGCTGATCTTCGGGCATCAAAAGCCAACATCCCGGTAATCGTCTCCACTGTATTGCCCAAGTCCCTTAAAACCGGATTTGGATTTTACGATGGAGTCTGGGTCACCGAACCCGCTTTCACCCAACCCCTCGCCGAGATACTTAGAAAAAATCTGATTGATGTTGCCAGAGAAAAACACCATGGCAACGACCGAGGCACAAAAGCCGATATGATTTACACCTATCTGACAAGCGACGCCTTTGTCCAGCAAATCCAAAACATCATCGAGGTTCATCAGAGTATGCAGACTCAGATCCAAAGAGAGCGTGCCGCCTTTGAAAAATTATGGAAAGAAAGAGAAGCTCAAGCCGAAAGAATCCTTATCAGTACTGCCGGTATTTATGGCAGTATTCAGGGTGTAGCCGGACAATCTCTGCCTCCAGTCAAAGGTCTTGATCTACTTGAAGAGTAACTATATTTTAAGCAACGCTACCGCGTTAGTCGAACCCTCTTTGTAATAGCTTTGTCCATGAATTACGACGACCGTATCGCCTTTTACCAACTCTCCCGAACTTATAAGGCTCTTAATCGCTGGATTTGGAAGTTTAAACTCTCCTTCGGTGATATCGGTTCGGATAGCCCTAACTCCGTATGACAAAGAAAGCTCCTCAACTGTTTTTTGATCAAAGGTCATGGCAACAACTGGTACTTTTGGGCGCAGTCTGGAGACGGATTTTGCCGTCAATCCGGACTGGGTAAAAACAAGAATCATTTTAATCTTAATTAATTCTTGATTGAGTAGTTCTCTGGTTGAGTTAATAATAATATCCGTTTCATTTTTTGGTTCAATTTTAAAATCAATAAGTCGATAAGTTTGTTCGTTGTACCTGGCAATCTTTGACATTTCCTCTACCGCTTTCACGGGATATTTTCCGCTAGCAGTCTCTCCGGAAAGCATTAGAGCATCCGTTCCGTCCAGTACAGCATTGGCTACGTCGGTTGCTTCGGCTCTAGTCGGTCTTGGACTCGAGGTCATCGACTGCAACATCTGCGTAGCCGTAATTACCGGTTTATTTGCCATTCGGCACTTCGCAATAATAGTCTTTTGCCAATAGGCGAGCTGTTCAATGGGAACTTCAATTCCCAGATCACCTCTGGCGACCATCACGGCATCCGTTGCTTCAATTAACTCGTCCAAATTCCGCAGCGCTTGAAGGCTCTCAATTTTAGCTACTACCATCGCTTTAATTTTTCTCTCTGCCATTTCTCGGCGTAGCAGTTCAATGTCTTTTCTGGTTCTGGAAAAGGACAGCGCCATAAAATCAACCTTCTTGGTCATTGCCATATCCAATCTTTTAAGATCTTCGTGAATTAGTGATGGTAAGTTCATCTCCACTCCGGGGAAGTTAACGCCTTTTTTATGCCCGATTTCTCCATCAACACATGACTCCGCGACGATTAAATCTTTCTTGACACTGATTATTTTAAGTTCAATTGTGCCATCATCAATTAAAATACGGTCTCCCTTTTTTACTGTACGGAATACTAACTCATGGGGAATACAAATAGAGTCAAAATTTGGAATAAACGAAGGCGTAATCATTACCCTTTGTCCTTTTTCCACCGGAAAGGGGAGCTTGTCGACAGTTATCAGTCGAATTTCCGGTCCCTGCAGATCGATTAGAATGCCAATGTTTGCCTTAAGCTTGGTTGCTATCGTTTGCACTCTATCAATTCGTTCCTCATGCCACTCTGCAGTTCCGTGTTTAGTGTTAAAACGAAAAACATTTACCCCGGCATTAATTAATTTTTCAATCGTCTCCGGTGAGTCGCTTGCAGGACCAAGAGTCGCTACAATCTTCGTTAGTCTGTCACTGGTCATAAATTAAGTATATCCTTCATTGGGTGTTGTCGTGATAACATGAGTTTGTCATGTACTATCGCAAAACAAGAAATCTATTTGATCCCGGATCGAGTGACCCGATAAAACTAAGTCGTTCCAAAATTGAACTCTTCACCATGTGTCCTCGTTGTTTCTATATGGATGTTCGTTTGGGAATCTCCCGACCGTCAACTCCTCCTTACACCCTAAACTCCGCCGTTGATAATCTTCTCAAAAACGAGTTTGATCTTCTTCGAAAAAATGGAGAAGCTCACGAACTCATGAAAAAGTATCACATTGACGCCCTTCCTCTTCAGCACAAAGATCTCCCCCGGTGGCGTGGTGAAGTAACCGCTTATGAAGGGGCAATGGCAGTTGATGAAAAATCAAATATCTTAGTCAACGGACTGGTAGATGATCTATGGGTTAACAAAAAGGGAGAGTTAATTATTGTCGATTACAAATCAACCAGTACCACCAAAGAAATTTCCCTCGAAGATGAGTACAAACAAAGCTACAAACGCCAAATGGAAATCTACCAATGGATTTTCCGTAAGCTTGGTTTTTCCGTTTCTGATACCGGTTATTTTATTTTTGCCAACGCCATGAAAAACCTACCTAAATTTGACGGCAAACTTGAGTTTGAAATGACTGTTTTAAGTCACAAAGGAGACGACTCTTGGGTGGAAAAGACTCTTTTGGATATCAGAAAAACACTCGTCAAAAACGATATCCCCAGCCCGGACTCAAGTTGTGAATACTGCGCCTATCGAAAATCATCCGTAGGGGCGGTTGGTAAGTGGAAAGCTGACCACACAGGATAAAATATACCCATGAATCTTTCTGATTTTAACTATTACCTTCCGGAAAACTTGATTGGTCAAAAAGCCATTGAACCTCGTGACAGTTGCCGGCTTCTGGCTATCAATCGTCAAACAAAACAAATTACCCACCATATATTTTCGGATCTCACTGAAATTTTGGATAAAAACTATGTCTTAGTAATAAACGATACCAAAGTTTTCCCGGCCAGACTTTTTGGTACCAAAGAGACCGGTGGCAAAACCGAAATTCTCTTACTCAAGCAAACTTCTTTGGATTCATACTCCGCCATCGGTAAGGGTAAACTCAAAATGGGCGCCGTAATTACTTTTTCCGAAGACTTTTCTGGAAAAATTACGGCCATCGATGAAGGAGAAATAAATATCAAGTTTAATAAAAGCGGGGTTGCTTTAATTGAGGAGATTGATCGACATGGCAAAACTCCACTTCCTCCCTACATTCACTCAGAAGCAAAAGAGGCCGATCTTCGCACTCAGTATCAAACGGTTTATGCCAGAGAAAAGGGGAGTGCTGCCGCCCCTACAGCGGGCCTACATTTCACTGATAATTTATTAACTAAACTTGGAACCAAGGGTGTCGAAATAGAAAAAGTAACTCTTCATGTCGGCCTGGGTACTTTTAAGCCGGTAACCGACGAGCAAGTTGCCACCAAGACACTTCATTCCGAGACATTTTTTCTCTCTGAAGACGTCGCCAACAGACTTAACGAAGCCAAAAAACTGGGTAAAAAGATCATTGCTGTAGGTACCACCTCTTGTCGTTTGCTGGAAACCCTTTCCGATGAAGAGGGGATTATTCACTCCGGCCAAGGAGAAACCAAGATATTTATTCAGCCCGGTTATCGGTTCAAGTTTGTCGATGGTCTAATCACCAATTTTCATCTTCCCTCAACCAGCCTTCTCATGCTTGTTTCCGCTCTCACTCTCTCGCCAAACACCCCTGAGAAGTATAAAAATTTCTCGGACAGTCTAATAGGCCAAGCATATCAGGAAGCAATCAAAGAAAAATATAAATTCTTCAGCTTTGGTGACGCTATGCTCGTTCTTTAAGTTTTGTTCTCATCTGTTCCGCCAGTCTCACCATAAACCTCACATTATGAATTGATGCCAGTCGGTAATATGATAGCTCTTTAGCCTTGTACAAGTGCCTCAAATAGCCTCGTGAGTAGCCATTGCGGCAGGTATAGCAATCACACCCATTCATGATTACGTGGGGGTCGTTAATAAATTTGTTGTTGTCGATATTTAACCGACCCTTAGGATACTCGCTTTCAAATTTGTCGCCTCGGATTTCACCATGATACAGAGAGCCATTTCTGGCCATTCTCGTTGGCGCCACACAATCAAACATATCCACTCCCGCTTTAATAATGTCGACAATATTTTCTGGATCACGTCCCAGTCCCATGGTATAGATGGGTTTATCTTTTGGTAAAAACTCCCTAATCCAATCCATTATCTCCAAAGTAGCCTCCATGTTGTAGCCGATTGTTTCACCTCCAATAGCAATTCCGTCAAACGGTAATGACGCAATATACTTCGTGGCCTCTTCCCGCAAATCTTTGAAGGAGCTTCCTTGCACAATACCAAACAAAGCTTGATAAGTTCCTTGAGCACTCTTTTTTTGATTCTCCTCCCACTGCCTAATACATCTCACCGCCCATCTATGAGTTCGCTCCATGGCTTCTTTGGCATATTTGTACTCGGTTTGGTCCGGTGTACACTCATCAAAAGCCATAATAATATCGGCACCAAGCTCTCTCTGGATATTCATCGATCTTTCGGGTGTAAATTTATGTACTTCACCATCAAGATGAGACTTAAAGGTAACTCCGTCTTCGGAAATCTCGGAAAGAGACTCTGAGTGTGCTCCCAAGCCAAGAGAAAACACTTGAAAACCACCGCTATCTGTTAACATCGGCTTATTCCAGTTCATAAATTTCTGTACCCCACCCATTTCGTTAACTAGTTTTCCTCCTGGACGAAGAAACAAATGGTAAGTGTTGGCTAAAATTATTTCGGCCTTGGCATTTTCAATATCCTCACTATCCAAAGCTTTCACTGAAGCGGCAGTACCCACAGGCATAAAAACGGGTGTATTTACCTCTCCACGATCTGTAGAAAACTTTCCTGAGCCATCAAGATTTTTTTGAAATTTAAACGCCATGGAGCCGAAGGTGGGACTCGAACCCACTACCTACGGTTTACGATACCGTCGCTCTACCAGCTGAGCTACTTCGGCGATATCAGTATTTTATATCAACGGGAAACACAATCCAAACGAGATCTATTTCTTAATGGCGGGAATGAGTATCTTTGTCCCTACGAAGATCAGATCGGGATTGCTAAAGAGGGCTTTGTTTGCCCAGTAGATCTTTGGCCATTGGAATCCATCTCCGTACGCACGCACGGCAATGCTCCAGTAAGTGTCACCTTTCTGAATGGTGTACTCTCCGATAGCGATTGAGGTTACGGACTTGCCATCAGTTTTTGCAATCTCCTCTTTTGTTTCAACAACAGTGATTTTTTTAGCTTCCACTTTAGGAATTCTCAACTCTTGTCCGGCAACAATCACTCCTTTTCCGGTAATTTTGTTTTCATTCATGATATCAACGTAGTTATAACCGGAACGATAAAACTTCTCGGCAATATGCCAAAGGTCATCACCTTTGACTACTTTGTAGGTTGCAATTAACTTATCATCATTTTTCAACGTAGTGGCCGCTTCCTTGTCGGATAGTAAAGTCCCTCGCCAAGATTTGAGGTTCGTGGTACGGAAATAGTTAAAAATCAAGCCGGCAATAACCACCACGACAATGCCACCCATCACGGTGCTTATTGTGTTCTCGTTCAGCTTGAAAAATTTCAGGATATTTTTAATCCTTTTAGATGCATTCTGTCCTTTGCTCATAACTACATCTTATAGACTCTTTTTTTGTTGTCAATAGGGTATTTTGGCACCCATACCGAAAAGACAAGGAGGTGCATTTAATGGCAAACAAAAAAGAGGAATAAAAAAACAAAACGGGTCATATCGCCCTTACCTCGGTAATTTGTGCTTTAGTGCCGGTATTTTGGACACAAAAAACTCTCCATAAAAGAGAGCTTTTCATCTGCGGGGCTGAAGGGGCTCGAACCCTCGACCTTCCACGTGACAGGCGGACGCTC
>CAZWYN010000013.1:0-20040 GCA_964638575.1 uncultured Pseudomonadales bacterium
TCAAAAGGTGTTGGTTTGCCCCAGCCAAAAGCAAAACCACCTCCGGAAAGAAGCATGAGAGACAAGGGAAGGACGACGGTGCCAACGAGATCAATGTGGGCAAAGGGATTGAGAGTTAGTCTGCCGGCGGCTCTGGCTGTGGGATCACCCAGACGGTCAGCTGCGAAGGCATGGGAAAACTCGTGTATGGCGATAGCGAGGATAAGATAGACAAGAGATAGAAGGATTCCGATTAGGGTAAATAGCATAAGAACTATTCTAGTATACCTGAGGAAGAAAAATATGTTAAAATTGTGCCCATGAAACAAACAGTAAAACAGCCGGAAAAAGGAAAACTTCAGTGTGCCATCTGCGGTAAGGGAGTACAACATGCTAACTTGGTCAGTTTTTCCAAACGCAGAATCAAGAAGGTGAGAAGACCCAATCTTCATGTTCACCATTTGGTAATAGAAGGAACTAAGGTAAAAATTAAAGTTTGTACAACCTGTAAGAGATCCCTGCGAGAGACGCAAAGAGCCGAGCAGGTTGCTGCAGCCAAAGCAGATGCCAAGTAGTTCTCCTGAAGGACGAGGTTTTTCTTTTGAAGACTGGCCATTGCTTGGCACTACCCCAGAGTTTGGATCGTTGACAAATTATTCCGATACCGGTTTTCGTGGTGCAAAGGAAAGAGAAGAAAAAAAGAATACTAGATTAGATACATTGCGAGAGACCTCTTTGGGTATGATGGAGTTTCACGCAAACACGAGGGGAATTAGTATTCTGGCTGACGAAATAGGAATAGGTTTGTATTATAAAAATGATGGTCGATTGACTGACGCCGGAGTGGACTTGGTTAAGTACTGTGATAATTTTTCGGAAGAAGAGATGGAAAAGATGGGTGGAGAAGCACTTGAAGAAGTACTGGAGAAGGTAGAGAATGCAAACGAACAGCTAGCGATAAGTTTTGATTTCAAAAATAATACGGTAGCGGTGGTTCAAATTGATAGGAATACTGGGAGGGGACCGATCTTGTCTTCAGAAGAAGATTTAGATTTTACTCAATCGACGCTGATGACGGTGAGTTATGGTGAGTTTAAAATCTGTGTAGGATTTAGGGTTATCGATGACGTTTTTCGTTTCGGACTTTTTGTTTTAAGGGAGGAGGAAAGCATTACCGTAGAGACAAAAATATTGGTAACCAATATTTTGAGGGATTGTAACTACAAGACGTTTTTGGAAAGTAATTCACCGGATAAATACGAGAGGCTGGCAAAAAGAATCTTTTTTTAGTTTAGTGGGTTATTAAATACGGTGACCTTGAAGAAACTGTTTCCAGGAGATGGGGGACTTGCCGGGGAGCTGAACGGTGTTGAGTACTAGCTTTTTATTTTCCAGCGAAGTTTCAATTATTTTGACATCAAAGTTGTTGATGGTAGTCCAAGCGCCAGGGTTGGGGTTGAGGGAACGGATAAGGGCGTGAAGGGCGGCGGAGTCGATTCCGTTTTGGGCAATAAGGATTTTGTCGAAGGGAATGAAGGCAGTTTCCCGAGAAATTGTTTTGTGGCTTGGCGTGAAAATTACCGAGGACTCATCTTGAGGAGTTTTTGGGTATTTTTGAGCACAGATTTCGGGTAATTTATCGGCCAATAGAGAGACTGCGACTTGAGTAAGTTTTGTGGTCAATGTGGCGGTATTGTCTTGGATATCGATAGGGATTTCGACTTGGGAAATGATGGGACCGTGGTCTAAGAGTTCGTCCATTTCCATAAGGGTAACACCGGTAGTTTGGTCCTGATTTTTAATGGCTTGGCTTATGGGAAGGGCGCCGCGATACTTTGGTAAAAGAGAAAAATGGATATTGAAAGTGCCAATTTTTGGAGTCTCCAAATATGTTTTGGGAATTATCTTGCCATAGGAAGCAACAAGAAAGATGTCTGGTTTGAGGAGTCTGAGGTGGGTAAGATTGGCCTCGTCGAGCTTGGCTGGTTTAAAGATGGGGAGATTATGATTGCCTGCCAAAACGGCGACCGGAGAGGGAGTTAGGGTAAGACTTCGTCCTGAAGGGGTGTCGGGGGTGGTGACCACACCAACCACGTTAATAAGATCATTTTTTAGGATTGATTCAAGGATGGTGGCGGAAAAATCGGGAGAGCCGAAGTAGATAAGATTAGGTTTCATGAATCTATTTTAACATCTAGCATCTGTTTCTTATAGGTTGACTATTATACTCATGAGAGTTATACTTCCAGTTGTAATCCGGCTTGAACTTTAATAGGAGGAAGAGATGAGAATTGTTGATGAGTTTTTGCACCCTGAAAATAAATGTAAGAGGATAGGTCATGACTTAGGAAAAACTAAGTCAAGATGGGTTGTAAGTTGTGACAAGTATAACGAGTTTGTTAAGCCTAAGGGCGGCTTGCATTACAGATGTGTAGCTCACTATGTTGAAAAGATTGAGATGCGTTGTCAAAGATGTAACCATGTTGTTTCAACCGAGTGGGCTGATTTGTATTCCTTGCAGATGATCAATTTCCCTGTGATGGTGATGGATGAGTTCCAGAGAGAAGGGAAGATTAGAGTAATATCCTAAGGTTAGCTTATTAAGACAGAGGATAAGTAGTAGCCCCGCATTTTGCGGGGCATTTTTACATCTCGATGGGAGTGAGGCCGGAAGGTGTTTCCTTGAGAATCTCTCCTCCTTGTTCAAGAATACGGTCGGTAAAGAGAGTTCCATTCAAGTGGTCATTTTCGTGCTGAATATAGGAGGCGTCGGCGTCTTCGAATTTACGGTGTCGTTTTTCTAGTTTGTCACCTACCGGTGTTAGATAATCGACTTCTACCGAGTAAGGTCGATTGACGGCGCCCCAGAGACGAGGAACGGAAAGACAGCCTTCAAGCCAACGATCTTTAGAACGAGGATGAACGTCAAATAGGGTGGCCTGGGAGAAGTTTTTAAGTTCAGGGTTGATAAAGATCTCGGGAAGATTGTTAAAAATAATAATGAAGAGGCGACGGTTAATACCGACCTGGGTAGCTGCCAAACCAACCCCCTCGGGATCCTTGGCGGATTTTAGGGTTTTGATCATGTCGACGATTTGCTCCTTTAACTTTTTGTCGAGCTTTTCGACAGGAAGGGCGGTAAGCCGTAAAAATGGGTCGGGTGTGGTCAGGATTTTCATAGTAACAGGTATATTTTACCATTTGACCTGTAATATGTACGGTGATGGAGAGGAGGTATGCCTAAAGTTTTTGGAGATAGCTTTTGGCAGACTCGGAGTTCGGGTTTAGCTCGAGGGCCTTTTCGAAAGCCATCTTGGCGAGGTCTGGTTTATCCAGGCTTTGATAGAGGATCCCCAAATTAAGATGGTTATTGCTTTCGCCGGGAGAAAGCTCAACGATTCTTAGAAGAGTATTGAGGGCATCTTGAAGATATTTAGGGTCAATGGTGGCAAGTGCAAGTTCGGTTTTGGCTTTTGTTTTAAGAATATTTAGATTAAAGGGATTGAGACTTTGAGCTTTATTGATGTTACCTGTAGCTTGGTCAATGTATTTTTGGAGAACAGAGTTTGCCTGATTTCTGATTTCGGCGGAAGCAGTGGAAGGGAACTCGGCAATCTGAGGGACGATTATCTGGGTGACCACGAGGGAGTTGAGGTTGCCAAGTTGAGCATAGTAAATAGGTTCTTGGGGATTAAGCCTGACGGCCCTTTCTGCTTCGTCAAGATTCCCCTTGCCTTTGTTGTAGGCGATGTCAGCTCGCCAGGCTCTAGTCAGGCCGAGGATGGCCCAGATGGTAATGATGGAAATAAGGAGGATGCCAATGGTGGAGTCGAGATTTAGTTTGAGCGAAAGAAGGGTGTTTTTATTTGTTAGCGAGATATAAATGGCGGGGTAGAGGAAGAAAAAAAGAGCAATGTTGACGACGGAGAAACCGATGTAGTTGGTAATTAGAATTGAAACAATACCAAGGAGTAGGGGAAAACGCAGATCGTTATGGTCTGCTTTTTTGTTGAGAAAAAGATAAAGAATCGAGCCAATGAGAAAAAGGTAGGTAAAAAGCCCAACAAAACCGGTGGTGGCCAAAAAGTTTAAATACTCGTTGTGGGCTTTGTTATAGAGAAAATCAGACTCCGAGGTGAGGTTGTGAGCGGCTGGACGTACCCAGTAATATGAGTAACCAAAGGTTTCAACACCGGTACCAAAAAGGGGGTATTTGAGTCCGAGTTTGAGAGCGCCTTCCCAGACAACGCGGCGAATAGCCATGGAGTCGGAACCGCCAATTCTGGTTTTGTTTTCTTCGGTAATGATGGTTATGGTGTCGGAGTAGAAAGGGTTGATTTTATTGAGAGAGGAAAGGGTACGGAGAACGTAGGCTCCTTTGAAAATAAGGACAAGAGTAAGAAGGGGAATAAAGACCAGGAGGAGAAGTGGCTTTTTCTTTTGGATGGCGGTGATGATATAAAAAAGAACCAGAACAACGACAGTGGCGGCAATGCCGGACTGAGACTTGGTAAAAATGATGGCAATGAGATAAAGAAGAGAAAGGCAGGCGTAAAGAAAACGATAATTATTTTTTTCGGAATTTACTGCTTGAAAAAGGGACAGGGGGAGGAGGGCAACGAGGAAAGCAGAAAGCCAGTTAGGCTGACCAAGAGTGGAAAAGACACGATTTTGGACGTCTTGGACCCAACAGTTGACATCAAACTGTCCTGTGAGAAGGAGACAGTTAAATGAGTGGCCGAAATGTTCTAAGACCGCAGTGAAAGAAATAAGTGCGGCTGAAAAAAGAATTGAGGTTAGGAGATTCTTGATGGCTTTGGTTTCGCCACGGAAATGGGTGACTAGGGCATAGTAGAGGGCAATGTAAGAAACGGTAGACATCAAACCCCCATGGAAACGTGAGTAATATCCCCAGAGGCTGGTGTGAGGATTGATGGAGATAATGGTGGAGATAATCTGGGAAGCGAGAAAAAGCAAAATGGGAATATCGAGGGGAGTTTTGACGATCTCTAATTTTTTATTGAGGAATGATTTAATTAACCAAACGGAGGCAATTAAAATCGTCATGAGATAGACAAACAACATTTTGTTGAATTCAAAAACTTCAGAGGTGTATGGCCAAAGAAGAAGAGGGGTAATGAAGAAAAGAGTATAGAAAAGTTGGCGGATTAATTTGGTCAAAGTTTGCGAAGAGAAAGACATGGATTAGTTTAACATTTTGTGATTTATGTTTTTGATATTTTTTGCTTCTCAAAAAATGAGGTAATCTGTTATTATTAGCCATATTATGTTCGAGTCTTTGTGGAGATTAGCTACTCTAGATGTCGGTATCGATTTGGGTACGGCTAATACCGTGGTTCATGTCCGAGGTAAGGGAGTGGTGATTAGACAACCATCAGTAGTTGCCCGCCACATGAAGACCAAAGAAATCTTAGCTATCGGAGAAGAAGCGAGAAAGATGTTGGGAAAGAATCCTGCCAGTATCGAAGTGGTTCGGCCGTTGCGCGATGGGGTGATTGCGGATTTTGATGCGGCGGAAGCGATGCTCAAGCACTATATCGTGGAGGTCCATGAGTTTTATAAGGGCCTTGGTTTTAAAATTGCCCGTCCTCGTGTAGCGATTGGTATTCCGTCCGGCGTTACCGAGGTGGAGCGAAGAGCGGTGCAAGAGGCGGCGTTATCGGCCGGTGCACGGGCGGCGTTTTTAGTCGAAGAACCGATGGCGGCGGCTATTGGTTCAGGACTCCCTATTGAAAAAGCCGAGGGTCAAATGGTTTGTGATATTGGCGGAGGAACAAGCGAAATTGGAGTAATTTCTCTTGGTGGTTTGGTTTTGAATCGGTCGTTGCGAGTGGCAGGTGACGAGCTTACGGAAGCAATTTCTAATTTTGTAAGACTGAAATACAGTCTACTATTGGGTGAGAGTACGGCCGAAGAAGTCAAAATCAAAGTAGGGTCGGCGTTTCCATTAAAGTGTGAGAAAGAAGGAAACCCCCTGGAAGTTGTGGTTCGTGGCAGAAGTTTAGAGAATGGGCTGCCAAAGTCCATGAAGTTAAACAGTATCGAGATTCGAGAAGCGATGATGCCCGTCGTTAATCAAATTCTTTCCGAGATCACATTGATTATTGAAGAGACGCCTCCAGATTTGGTGGCTGATATTTTGGAAAAGGGAATGGTCATGGCGGGAGGGGGATCGCTTATTCGGGGAATTGATAAGCTAATTGCCGAGCAGACGGGTATGCCGGTTTGGGTGACAGAGACACCCATGGAGGCGGTAGTAAGGGGATGTGCGAAGGTGTTAGAGAACGACAGATTATTGAGTAAGGTCAGAGTTGTCGGAGGTTTGAGATAAAAGTTTTCGGTGAAGGCTCTATGGTTCAAGAATGATTACCAGACCGTCAGTTGTATTTCTTAAAGTTGTTTCCAGTTTTATCTGGGCTTTTTGAAGAGGTTCTTGTTGGGCCGAGATAATTTTGGTGATTTTACCGATGATGAGATTACCAGGGATGAGCTCTCCCGGTTCAGTAAAAACGTAGTCGCCAAAGGCAATTGGTGAAAGACTGGGAATGTCGGTGATTTGAGGTGTGTTGGAAATAAATTTGTACTGCCCTTTCTGACCGGAGGAAGTACGTACGGCAAAAACCTCGATACGGTCACTGTCCAAGGGGGTGATATTGATAACCGAACCTTTGATGTC
Organism: uncultured Pseudomonadales bacterium; assembly: GCA_964638575.1. Lineage (GTDB taxonomy): Bacteria > Patescibacteriota > Microgenomatia > UBA1400 > MFAQ01 > UBA2277. Next base: position 6,677 of record CAZWYN010000013.1, read on the forward strand.
GGCAACAGTACCGAGAAGAATTTTGCCAAAAATTAGGGGTTGACCCCTTTTGACTTTGTCCAGGGGCAGAGATGATGAGACGGAGTTGTTGCCAATTGAGCCGGTAAGTCGCACAGGAAGAACAGACCTAAAGTTTTGGGGAAGGGCTACGGTTTTTATATCGACAATCGCTTGTCTGAGTTGTTCGTTTTCCGATAACAGGTTGGAGTTTTGAGAAACCAGATCTTTATTTTGCTGCTTAAGTTTAGGGAGACTTCTAATGAAAGATACTTGGGTGTCGACTGCTTGCCGGAGGTAGCCTATCGGCATATAGATAGGGGTTAAAATAGTATAGAAGACGTTGTCTAAGGTTTTACCTATCTTGAGTTTGCCAGCAGTTGATAGTAGGATGGAGACCAGCAACGGCAGAAGTAGAAGATTAATTTTTGTTGACGTCATAAAAATTATGGACAAGCAATCCAAGAATACCACAAAAACAGTTTTGACCCTTTTGATAGTGGTACTTTTGGGTGAGGGAGTACTTGGATGGGGTCTTTTCTGGCCATTTCTTTTGACTCTATTAAACTGGAACGGAGTTTATTGGCTGGCATTTGGAGTGGGTATTTTAATTTCAGTATTGCGAGGTTTGTCGATTGGCTTGCCTAGTTTATTCATACTGGTGGTAATTGGCGGACTTTCTTTAATAATGAGTACCAGAAAAGAGATGGGTTGGGTAATAGTGCTTTTGGGGGTGGTGTGCAGCATTGTTTTTGATATGGCTTTTGGATTGAGCTGGAGTCTTTGGGAGACACTGGCGGTATTGGTGTCTGGGCTTTTGGCGCTATCCTGGTTTGAGAGAACAGAAACTATTAGAATAAACTATTAAAATGTCCGAGAATAAGTCGTTTGGACTGACCAGCATAATCCTCGTCCTTCTATTTGCCGTGGGATTTTCAAGGGTGTTTTTTTTGACGGTATTTATGGGTGGGCATTTCTCTGATTTGGCTAAGGGGAATATGGTTAGGGTGGAGTTGGTCGAAGCCAAGAGAGGGGTGATAACCGATAAAAATGGGAAAAATATGGCGATGAATATTGAGAATGACGGTAAAGTGGTACGCTTTTATCCTTTTGGTGAAGTGACGGCCGGGGTAGTTGGCTATACCGGAAAGCCAACCAATTTGGGAGTTAACGGCGACATCCTTATTGGTATATCCGGGTTGGAAAGCCAGTATCAAGAGAGACTAGCAGGGACTCTTGGTGAAACCGTGGTTGAGGAAACTGCTCAGGGTGCAAGAAGGACGGAGATGGTGAGAAAGAGTCCTGTTTCCGGTGAGAATTTGGTGACAAATCTGGATTTGTCGGTACAACAAACGGCTTTTATGGCATTGAAAAATACTTTGGAAAAAACAGGAAAAAGTGGAGCGGTGTTGGTAACTACGGTTGACGGAAAAGTTTTGGCTCTGGTTTCTGTGCCATCTTATGACACGAATTTATTTATTACAAACGGAAAAAGAAGTGATTTTGGGGGAGAGTTTAAAGATGTAGAGAGCCTGCTTTCAAACACGGAAAAGAAGCCCTTGTTTAACAGAGCATTATCCGGAGATTTTGCACCCGGTTCGGTGTTTAAGTTGGTGCCGGCTTTGGCGGCTCTGGAAGAGAAAAAAATAACGAAAGATACTTTGATTGCCGATAGTGGAGAAATTGTGATTGGAGCTTATCGTTTTGGTAACTGGCTACTCGATAAATATGGCCAAACAGAGGGACAGATAAATGTAGTAAAAGCAATTGCCCGCAGCAATGACATTTTCTTTTATAAAACGGGGGAGGCTTTAGGTATAGACAGCTTGGTGAAATGGAGTGAAAAATTGGGATTAGGGGAGAGGACGGGAATCGACCTGCCGGGAGAGTCCGATGGCTTTATGCCATCGCCTTACTGGAGAGAGAAAACTTTTGGTGAGAAGTGGTTTTTGGGAAATACCTATCACTTGGCTATTGGCCAGGGAGATCTAATGACCACTCCTTTGCAGATAAATATGATGACGGCAGCGGTGGTTTCCGGAATGAAATGCTCACCTAGATTAGTCGGGACTAGCACCTGTACCGATTTGAAGATTGATGAGGCTAACAGAAAGACAGTGTTGGAAGGAATGCGGGCGGTGTGCAGTACTGGAGGAACGGCCTTTCCTTTGTATAGTTATGGCGGAAAAATATATTGCAAAACCGGAACAGCACAAAAAGGTGGAGAAGATACAATGCCAAATGCCTGGCTGACGATGGTGATTCCCGTTGGAGGCAACATAAAAGACTGGGTGGTAGTGACAGTACTGGTCGAGGAAGGGGGAGAAGGAAGCGCTGTAGCGGCACCAATAGCCAAAGAGCTAGTTCCTTTGTTTCTAAAATAAATTTTGGTCTGGTTGGGTGGGGAAACTCCTCGTTTTTTGAATGTAGTAGAATACTGGTTCGGTTTTTAATGTATATTTTTATAAGTAATGAATAAACTAATTATTGTTGAGTCTCCGACCAAAACAAAAAGTTTGGGGAAGTACTTGGGGAGCGATTACCAGATTTTGGCTTCCATGGGACATGTTCGTGACTTGCCCAAGAGTAAGTTTGGTATTGATATTAAAGACGAGGGTAAGGGGGAGTTTGATTTTGTGCCTTCGTATGAGCTAATGGAAGGAAAAGGGGAACAGGTAAAGAAGCTAGAGGATGCGGCAGCTAAGGTAGATGAAGTGATACTGGCGGCTGACCCCGACCGTGAGGGAGAAGCAATCGCCTGGCATGTGGAACACATACTTAAGAGCTCAAGGAAACTAGCAAAGAAAGAGAATCTGGTCTTCAAACGAATTGCTTTCCACTCCATTACCAAGGAAGCTATCCAGGAGGCTTTAGAGCATCCGAGAGCGATTGATATGAACTTAGTTGACGCTCAGCAAGCCAGACGTTTTCTGGATCGTTTGGTGGGTTACAAGTTATCACCAATTTTGTGGAAGAAAGTTCGTCGCGGTCTTTCGGCCGGAAGAGTGCAAAGTGTGGCAGTGCGTTTGATCGTGGAGAAAGAAAGAGAAATTGAGAAGTTTAAACCAGAAGAGTACTGGCAGATAAAAGTAGAGGTGGAAACCACAAGAGGTGAAAAGTTTGAAGTTGAGCTGGCGCGGATTGAAGGAAAGGTGGCTGATATTCATGATGGAGAAAAGGCAAAAATAGTTTTAGCAGAGCTGGAAAGAGCCGAGTATCTGGTTGCCAGCGTAAAAAAGTCTGAGAGAAAGACCGTTCCTCATCCACCGTTTAAAACTTCTACTTTGCAACAGGCAGCGGCTAATGTTTTGGGTTGGTCGGCGAAGAAAACAATGAATGTAGCCCAAAAACTATACGAACAGGGTGATATTACTTATCACCGCACCGATTCTTTTAATTTGGTGCAAACAGTGATTGAAGAGATCCGTAAATTCATTGGTGAAAAATATGGAGCAGAGTTTTTACCAGGTACACCTCGAGTGTACAAAACTGCTGGAAAGGTGGTCGCCCAGGAAGCCCACGAAGCGGTTCGTCCGACACACATCGAAGTTTCACCGGATAAATTTACCGGACAGGAGATGGCTCACGATCAAGAAAAACTTTATTCATTAATATGGAGGAGAACGGTAGGCTGCCAGATGGCGGATGCCATTTTTGACGACACCAAGGTAGTTGTAACGGCAGGAGAGAACGAACTTACGGCAACCGGAGCGGTGATAAAGTTTGCCGGGTGGAAGAAGTTGTTTTTGAAAGATAAAGACAAAAACGAAGAACAGATTTTACCGGCATTGGAGGTAAACGAAAAACTGAAAAAGAATAAAGTATCCGGGGATCAAAAGTTTACCCAGCCTCCAGCAAGATTTAATGACGCGTCATTAATTAAGGAGTTGGAGAAAAGAGGTATTGGAAGGCCGAGTACCTACGCGGCGATTATCTCGACAATTATAGATAGACGTTATGTGGAGCAGAGAGAAAGAAAGTTTTTCCCGACATCGATAGGGGTGGCTGTGGTGGACTTTTTGGTAAAGAACTTCCCGAAGGAAATGGATTATGAATTTACCGCCAAAATGGAAAGTGAGTTAGATGATATAGCCGAGGGAAAGCTTAAATGGAAAAAGATGCTAAGTAATTTCTGGGGACTGTTTCGAGACAATATTCTGAGAGTAGATAAAGATAGTGCCAGGGTAGGTGTTCCGACGATCGGTACAGGGAAGAAGTGTCCGCTTTGTCATGAAGGTGAAGTAGTGATTCGCGACGGTAAGTTTGGAAAGTTTTTATCTTGTTCAAGATATCCTGAGTGTAAATATACAGCGCCGTTTATTGAGTATGTTCCGGGAGTAAAGTGCGAAAAGTGCGGCAAGAGAGTAGTACTCAAGAAGACGCGTACGGGGAGAGATTTTTATGGTTGTGAAGACTATCCGAACTGTAATTGGGCCAGCTGGCACAAGCCGGGAACAAAGAAAGAGGAACAGGAAAAACCCGCCGATTAAGAGAGAGTTTTAGATATTGTGCGGAGGAGTATCTTTGACGGAAAAGTTCCAGACACACACCGCAAAAGCGAGTACCTTCGGGTAGAGTGGCTTTATAGATGTAGACAAAAGAGTGAAACTGGTCTAAGTTATTTCATGGCAGAAAGAATATTTGAAAGCGCATTTCACAAAAAGTATGTTGGCGGAGAGGGTGAAGTATTGGAAAAAACAGTGTCAATGCCGGATACTAAACACGATAGCGTGAGCAGGAGCAGAACGACGGAGGCGGAGGTGTTGGAAGAGTATCGGAGATATGTGAGAGATCCGAATGCAGAGTTGCCCGAAGAAATAAAAAAGACCTTTTTAGCAATTCAAAGGACAGAAAATGATCGAGAATAAAAAACCATTGTTGGTGGTTGAGGGTGGATCAGGAAGTGGTAAAACGACGGCTATTAAAGGAATCAGGGAGTATCTTCATGATTGGAAATTTTTTAGAGAACCGGGAGGTACGGATTATGGTGAGCTACTACGAATAGCGGTTCAGGAAACCCACGGTATTGAGATTGACCCAATGGCAGCTTTTCTAACGTACAGTGCATCAAGGGCCAACCTTATCAATACGAAGGTGATTCCGATATTAGAAGGATTACGGGAAGGCAGGGGTGTCCTTCTGGATAGATACTGGTTTAGCAGTTATGCATATCAAAGTTCGGAGAAGGTGGATAAGGAGATCATTGTTGCGGTTTCTAAAGTTGCGACAAGAGGCTTGATGCCGGACTTGGTGCTCCATTATGACTTGGCTCCGGAACTAGCTATGGTGCGCAAAATGAACTGCGATGATAAGGATCGGTATGACATGAGGGAGCTTGCTTTTCACTCCCGGGTGCGGGATGCATATTTGGAGCTGTCGGTGAAGTACCCCGATTTTTGGAGAGTGATTGATGTGTCGCAAAGTATTCCCAAAGTCTTGGATGATTCTTTGGCTGCTATGAGGGAGTTCGGTTTGATTTGAGATACAATTAGATTCACACAAAACAAGATGGTGAAAGACGCATATTAGTAATTTGTAAAAAACCCATGTCTAAACTAGTATTAGACGGAAAAAAAGAAGCCGAAAAAGTGGCCAAATTTTTAGAGGAGTCGGAAAAGCTTTTAGGGAAGAGTCTCTTGATTTTGCAGTGCGATGGACATGCGGAAGAAAGTATTTATGTGCGCTTGAAACGGGAGATGGGGGAGAGATTGGGGGCTTTGGTAACGGTGTCATTTGCAAAAAATAGAGAAGAGCTGGCGGATATACTGGCGGATGCCAATACCGACGAAACGGTGGATGGTATCTTGGTACAGTTGCCGATATTGGGGGCCAGTAAGGAGGAAACTGAGCAAATTTTGTATACGATTAATCCGGAGAAGGATGTAGACGGATTAAACCCGAAATCTAGGTTCATTCCGGCTGTTGTCGGAGCGGTTGAGAGAGTTTTGGAAATATTTAATGTGGATGAGGAACAGACAGTTGTCGTTGTTGGGGCAATGGGAGAAGTAGGAAAGAGACTGGTACTCCGATTGCAAAAATTAGGATACCAAGTAACCGGTTTGGACAAGGGAGATGACCTAACAAATTTGAAAAAATATGACGCGGTGATCGGGGCGACGGGAGTTGCGGGTCTTATAAAAGGAGAGATGGTTAATAATGGGTTTATCGGAATCGATTTGGGATATACGAACGGCGATTTTTCTGGGGATGCTTTTGAAAAGGCCTTGATGATTACTCCTGTTCCTGGTGGAGTTGGTCCCCTAACGATTGTGTCTCTTTTTGAAAATCTGTCGAGTATTTAACCAAGAAAAACCCGCCATGGTTAGGCGGGTGAGAGTTCATTTTAAGATTGAGTTGTCTGAAAGGTGCAACTCGTAGAGGTACGGAGAAGGATTACTACAAATCAGCAGCCAGAAAGGGCTTGTTTCGCAGGAGTAGATGATTTTAGCCAGAAAAGGCCTAGAAGGATTATCGTAGATAATCCTAAGCTGGGAGTGAGAGAAAGTTACTTGTTTCGGAATGCCGGTTTCTCTATCTAAAATATAGAGGATGTGTTCCTCACCATTTATTAAGTCCTCGGTAGAGATGAGGTACTTATTGTCTTGATTTCCGGGTATTTGAACCAAGTAGATGGGGTTTTGAAGATCAGGATAGACTGTATTTGCGGTCTGAGGTGGTGTTCCGAAGTTAATTACTAGACCAATAAACGCCACAAATACAACAATAAAACTCCAAACCCCAAGCCCGCCATTTTTAATCCAAACCCCCAGTTTCTTGTTAAGAATGGGTGCAATGATGAGAAAGGCGACGATACAGAGCGGTAGCCAAATAAGCCAAAACATAGTTAGACTCCTTTAACCTTAGATTTTTCAAAGTTCTGGGAAATTGTATCTCATAGCTGTAAAAAGTCAAGCGCGGCTGACATATTTTGAAGCCTGGTATGGTTTATGGTCGTGGTTGAGTGCTGAGAGTATTTAGGCTAAAGATGGTTTAGGATTGGTTCTTAGCAAGAAAGCGTGATGTGGGGGTTCCGAAGAAACCAGGAGTTGATATATCTTAGGTTCTTTGTAGAATGAGTTATGGCAGAAATATCGGCGGAGTTTGAAATTGATAAAAAATCGGAGATTGGAGAGAGGCTGGATCATCCTGAAAGCGTTTGTTTGGCGGGAGGCACTCTGATGAAGACCTGGAAAGCTGAGAATGGGGACAGAAAAAATCCCGATCAGGTTAGAGGTGATCTGGCGATTGAGTCAATTAAGAAGGCGATTGAAAGAGGTTTCCGAGTGGTGGTTATTGACGGCGGCAGTTCAGAAGATTTTATTAAAAAACTGGGGCAGGTCTCGACGGAGGTTAAGACTGAGAGTAAGAGTGAGGGTATAAAGATACATGACTTGATTGTTGAGCCGGAAAGCGATAAAGGCTATAGCGGGTCCAGAAGACAGGCGTTAAAGAGAGCCGAAGAACTTAGACAAGAGGGAGTAAAAGCGATCATCATGATGGAAATTGAAAAACAAGGCATTACCGAAAATGCGGAAAAATTGGTGAAGCCGATACTTGAAGGAGTTGCCGATGTGGTTATTCCGGAGAGGGGTATAAAAGTAAATCTTAATAAAGAAAATACTCGCGTTCAGGAACAAAACGAGGATTTTCGAGGTTATCCTCCTTACCAAGCATATTCCGAGATGTGGGCGAATAAGATGCTCAATCGGCTATTAGTTTCGGCGAAACTTATGAGGGCAGATGAACCGGTGCTGGATCTATTTGGAGGAACCAGGGTGATTGCAAATAAACCTGAGATTTTGGAAGATTTCTACCAAAGACATGAAGTAGTCTCAGGAGAGGTAAAGACAGATCCACAGATGTATTTTGATGCCGTTTATGCACCAATTGCCTACTTGTTGTTAAAAGATAGACGTGTATTATCTGTACCGATTGAGTATCACCACCCGGCCGAGCAAACAGCAGTAGAGGCTGGAGCAGTGAATTTTGATGAAAAGCGAGACAGTCAGCGAAACATGATTACAACCGAGATGGCCAAACAGACAAGGTTTTTGGGGGAGCTAAAAAGATACTTAAAGTTAGAGATGAGACGCTTCCCATATGAAATGGAGTCCGGCTTTGGGATTGTGGGAGTGAGTGAAATGGCAAAAAAAGAGATTGTAGGTAAGGAGTATTTGGCGGAGGAGCCTCTCATAAATTCTTCTTTTGAAGATCTCAAGGAGAAAAGGCTGGAGGGGATAAGTGGCGAAAAATTGGTGGAGTATGAAGGAAGGACGATACTGGAGAGTTTACTGGACCAGAAGTTTAAGTTGTGCAACCTGAATGGGGAAGACATTAGTGAGAGTGAGGTGCTCGATGAAAAGATTAAAAATTTTGTGGGTGCCGAGAACTCAGTGTTTATTATACGAAAAGCCATGTCGGAAGTGGACATTAAGAAAGAAGGGGTGGAGGTTTGTTCCTGGGGAGGGATTTTCAACGAACAGGGGAAATGGGTAATGACAGTTGATGAAGGTGCAGAGCTGGACTCGGCGTCTTTAATGGTCAACGACATTTTTGAGGATTATCAGATAAAAATAAATATTATGGTAAGACCACAGAGAAGTATGCGGCAAGGAGAAACCGGTTTGGGTTTGTTTGCTAGAATATTCAGGCACTCATAGGGGTTTGACTGAGGGGGTGGATACTGTGGTAAAATAGGCAGGTTAATTATAAATTTGTTCCGATGACGAATCTCTAACCAGTCTCGGAATATAAAGAGAGATAAAAAATATGGCTACCAAAAAAGCTGAAACAAAAGTGGTGAAGGCTACACCCAAAAAAGAAGTCAAAAAAGTAGTAGTTAAGAAGGAAACGGCTGTCAAGAAAGAGGCTGCACCCAAGAAAGTTGCCGTTAAAAAGGTAGCTGTTCCTAAGGCAGAAAAGATTGAGGCCAAAGAACCTAAGAAAGTTGTGACATCCACAATTGAGGAACTTTTTGAAGCAGGTGCCCATTTTGGACATGTGGTCAAAAAATGGAATCCTAAGATGAAGAAATATCTCTGGGGGGCTAAGAATGGAATTCATATTTTTGATCTTGAAAAAACAGTTTCCGGACTGGAAGAAGCCTGCAAAGCTCTTACAACGGCGGCAAGGGAAGGGAAAAGAATTGTTTTGGTTGGTACTAAAAGACAGGCCAAGCAGATGCTTGAGACCGAAGCCAAGAGGGTTGATGTGCCTTTTATTACCCAACGCTGGATGGGCGGCTTGATCACCAACTGGAAACAAGTCAAGCTGACACTGGAAAGACTGAACTCTCTCAAGCTCAAACGAGATCAAGGTCAACTCAAGAAGTTCACCAAGAGAGAACAAGTCTTGTTTGATAAAGAGATTGCCCGTCTGGAAAGAGTTGTTGGTGGAATTGCAATGCTCAAAGACGCTCCCGAAGTAATCGTGGCTATTGACACACACAAAGAGAAACTCGCCGTTAAAGAAGCCAACAATCGTGGTGCTTTGGTTATCGGATTGGTTGACTCCAATGCCAATCCTGACATGGTTGATTACGTAGTGCCAATGAACGATGACTCTGCCAAGGCCTTGGAGATTGTTATTGCCGCTTTCGGAAAGGCTTTAGAAGTAGGTCTCAAAGAGCGAAAGGATTTAGCAGCCGCACCTAAAGAAAATGATGGATCAAATTAAAGAACTAAGAGAAAAAACCGGAGCCGGGGTAATGGACGCCAAAAAAGCCATTGAAGAGGCCAAGGGAGATGTGGAGAAGGCGGTAGAGATTATTCGCGCCAAGGGTTTGGCCAAAGCGGAACAAAAGTCCGAACGTGAGGTAAATAGCGGAAAAGTTTACACCTATACTCATGCCGGGGGGCTCGTCGGGGCGATGGTAGAAGTAGCTTGTGAGACTGATTTTGTCGCCAGTACGACAGAGTTTGAACATCTGTGTAAAGAGATTACTTTACAGGTGGTTTCAATGAATCCTAAAGATGTTGAAGAACTATTATCTCAGGCCTACATTCGTGATGTATCCAAGACGATTGATCAACTCGTTAAAGAGTTGATAGGTAAAACAGGAGAAAACATCCGAGTCGTGCGCTTTGCCAGATTTAAGCTCGGTACGGAGTAAAAGGTAGACAGATTCTCAGTGTGGTGTGAGGCTTTTTATATGTTAGAGTTTTAATATGGTTGATTCGATTGAGCACAAAGATATTAATTTGGTTAAGAAAACTGAAACGGCTCCTAAAGAAGACGCTTTTTCGGTTGAGCTTAAAAAATGGCGGTCAGAGTTAACCAAGGAGAGTATTTGTTCTCCTTATGACGCGTGGAAAAAGTCTTCCGAGCTTGAGGAGAAAATGGACATAAGCGGAAGTGATAAAAAACTGATGGGAATTTGTTCGAGCATGATGGAGCTTTTTAAAGATAAAGGCAGAAGAGGCGGACAGGAGTACAAGAAACTGTCGGTAGCGGTTCAACAGACGGCGTTGAAGGAGGTTATGTCTCGATTTACAGACGGGAAGTTTTTGGATGATAAAGCGCCAGAGTATTTTTTGGCGATGAGTGAAGTGTTTGCATCTCTCAAACACAAAGGGGTGATGAATGGAGACCAATATTGTTTGTTTGCCGGCCTGAGGGGAATGATATCTGCGGCACTATTATTTTCAAGCGCGGGCTTTACGGTAGAGCCTCCGGAAGTTGGTTGGGATGCCAACCACGACGTGGATTTATTGGTTTCCAAAGGTGGAAAAAATTTTAGTGTGAGTGTGAAATCAGAGATAGATCATCGGGATGCGGACACAGGTGAAGAGTTTACCGTCAAAACAGAAAAAAGACCCAGCGATTTGCCGCAAAGTTACTACGACAAATATGTAAAACATATTTGGATTAATATTCCAAACCAAACAACGGAGGACGGGAGGGCTTTTTGCGAACAAAGTTTTAAAGCCAGGGCTATCGGTTTGCCGAGTGCTTTCATGACGGAGTATTTTAAGATGAGTTTGGGAAGGATTCGAATTCCGGAGTAGGAAAATATTTCTGGTAAGATTGAGATATGGTTATAGAACACGAATTAATTACCCTCTTACGTCAGAAGTTTGCCAAGGTTATTGAAAACGTTGAAGAGGATTTTGATACCATCCGAGTGGGCAGAGCCAAACCCAGTCTAATTGAGAATCTTGGAGTGATGGCTTATGGGGGAAGAATGCGTTTGATGGAAGTAGCGACAATTTCGGCACCAGACCCCAACATGCTTATTGTAAGCCCATTCGATAAAGGGTTGATGAGAGACATTGAAAAGGCGATTGCCGAAAGTGAAATGAAACTTTCGCCTGCGGTGGCCGGAGATATTATCCGCATAGTCATTCCATCGCTGACACAGGAACGTAGGTTGGATTTTGTGAAACTTCTTAAGCAAAAAACCGAGTCGGGAAAAGTAATGCTAAGACAGGCCAGACAAGACATTAAAGAAAAGATTGATGCGCTTAAGGAGAAAAAAGAAGTATCGGAAGACGACATCTACATGCTTCTTGAACAACTGGATAAGATAACGGGAGAGTTAAACGAAAAGGTGGAGGAGATGAGCAGAGCGAAGGAAGAGGAAGTAATGGCAGTGTAGAATGGACTAATGCAACTTATTGTTTTTATATTAATGTTGTCGGTTTTGATCCTGATTCATGAGATGGGTCACTTTTTGATGGCTCGGCTTTTTAAGATGAGGGTAGAGGAGTTTGGTATTGGATTGCCACCTAGAGCCAAAAGTTTGTTTAAACATAGAGGGACGCTGTTTAGTTTGAACTGGCTGCCTTTGGGGGGTTTTGTAAAGCTTTATGGTGAAGATATGGAAAATCCGGAACAAGCTAACTCTCCGGAAGCGTTTTTTAACAAGCCAATGTGGCAGAGAGCGGCCGTGTTGCTATCCGGAGTGATCATGAACTTTATTTTGGGAGTGGTTGTTTTTGGTATCGTCTATTCATACATCGGAATTCCTACAGAAACCGACAAGGTGATTATCGTGGATGTGGTCAAAGACTCTCCGTCCGCGATTGCCGGAGTTGAGGTGGATAGTTCGGTGAAGAAAATTGTTTTCGAAAAAAAGGAAGTGGCTTTTGTGGGGGTTGATGAGTTTGTAAAACAAATCGATAGTCTGAGGGGAAAAGAGGTAGAGATCATTTTGGAGGATAAGAATGGAGTAGAAAAAACCGTTAAAATAACTCCTCGAGTGAGTCCTCCGGAAGGACAGGGAGCATTGGGGGTAGCTTTGTCGAGTGTGGAGATGAAAAAATATCCGATCTGGCAGATGCCCTTTAGGGGAGTAAAGGTAGGTTTGGAGGAAGCGTGGGGATGGGGAAAAGAAATTGCCAGTAACCTGAAAATGATTGTAGTTAACTTGATTACCGGTAAAGGATTGCCTAAAGATGTTTCCGGTCCTGTAGGGATTTATCAAGTAAGTAAAGAAGTTTATAAAGTTGGTTGGGTAGCCGTGTTGCAGTTTATGGGAATACTTTCCATTAATCTTGCCATTTTGAATGTGATGCCTTTTCCAGCTTTGGATGGAGGCAGGGTGGCTTTCTTGGGAGTAGAAAAGATAATCGGTAAAAAGAGAAAAAATATGATTGAGGGATACGTAAATACAGGCGGAATGATCTTTCTTTTGGGGCTCATGGTACTCATTACCGTGAAGGATGTAATCGGGCTGTTTGCAAAATAATGATCTGTTTAAGGTAGACTCTTAGGAAAGATTCTACTGTTTTGGTTTTTTAAATATAGTCTATGATGAAGTTATGAAAGTTAAAGACTGTTTATTTTGCCAGATAGGGGAAAAAGAAGAACCGGCGGAAATAGTTTGGGAAAGTTCGGAGTTTATGGCCATCAAAAACAAGTACCCCGTGGCTCCGGTGCACATACTGGTTATGCCGAAGCACCACATAAAAAAGGCTGAAGTTGGGACTAGCAAAAGTGGTATGTTCTGGGGTAAAATGATGCCAGTCGTTTTTGAGGTGGTTGCCTTGCTTGGCTTGGATAAAACCGGATACAAACTGGTAAATAACGGAGCCGGGTACAATCATTTTGAGCATGAACATATCCATGTCATGGGCGGGACAAAAACCGAACCAGGTGGAGCGACATAGACGACAATAAAACTTAAAACAAAAAACAGAAAGAGAGGTGCATTTATTTATGGCACTCGTTGCAAGAAAAAAACAAGGACAAACCACACAACAACTCATTAGTGAATTCAAAAAATTGACATATGAGGACTCTGGACTCGAAAGAGTAAAGTCTGTGGGAATGACCGGTTTCCAAAAACCTTCAACCGTACGCAACATTAAGATGATCGAACTTCGTAAGGCTTCAGCCAGAATTCGTCGTCGAAACAAACGCGCAGC
>CAZWYN010000014.1:0-18997 GCA_964638575.1 uncultured Pseudomonadales bacterium
TACCCCTCTTTATACTGCATCTCTTCCACATAATCGTTTAACATTCTTCTTATAAACGATCCTTTAGGTGAGTAAAGTGGTAATCCGCTTCCCACCAAGTCAGAGAAAGAAAATAAATCTAGTTCTTTCCCGAGTTTCCGGTGGTCGCGTTTCTTGGCTTCCTCCAAAAGTGTCACATATTTGTCAAGTTCCTCTTGCGTCTCAAAAGCAGTACCATAAATTCTCGTCAGCATTTTATTTTTCTCATCACCATGCCAATAAGCGCCGGCGATCGATAAAAGTTTAAACGCTTTCACTTCGATAGTTTTAGCTACATGAGGTCCGGCACAGACATCCACAAACGAACCGCCCTTACCGGGATCCCCCGTCCAGTAGACAGAAATTTCCTCCTTTTCGCTCTCCGCCTTATCAATCCATTCTTGTTTGTAGGGATTGTCCTCAAACATCTCACGTGCTTTCTTTGCCGTCACAATCATTTTTTCAAAAGGTAAATTACTCTGGACTATCTTTCTCATCTCCTTTTCTATTTTAGGAAAGTCTGTTTCGGCAATTTTAAGACCATTAGTGGTGTCAAAATCAAAATAAAATCCCGTCTCAATCGCCGGACCCATGGCTTTAATAATCTGGCCTGGCCAAAGTCTCTCCATTGCTTGAGTTAGTATGTGTTCGGCACTATGTCTAAGTGCATGCAGTTTTTGATCTTCCATTTTTATAAATAATTTGTTAACAAAAAAACTACCCTTCTTGCAAGAACCCTTTTGGGTGGTTCCATCTTGCTTGCTAGGTAGCCTCTTAATTCTAAGCGTTAGTGCTTACTCCTTGCTTTTCCCCGGTTGGTAATCGGATCGTCAAAGCAGTTCAACTACCCTTAGTATATCATGCCCCCTTGACAGGCTGGCACTGTTTGTATTAGACTGCTAATAGTTATTAATTAAGAAAGAATATGTTAGATATCGTTCCAAAATCTTTCTGGTCATTTCCGACCAATTCGTTATTAACTGATGACGACTTCTTCACTTCTCCAACCACAGGTTCCGATCTTTCCGTCTCCGAAGACGATAATAATGTCTTCATAGAAGCCAACATGCCCGGACTTGAAAGTGATGATATCGAAGTCACCTATCACAAGGGTCAACTTTGGCTAAGAGGAAGTAAAAAAGAAGAAGAAAAAGATAAAAAGAAAAAGTACTATCGTTATGCTTCCTCCTCCTTCAGCTATCGTCTTGCGGTTCCTGGAAACATCGATGAGAAAAGTGAACCGGATGCCGAATACAAAAATGGCGTCATGAAAGTAACTTTCAAAAAGTTAGCAGAGGCACAACCCAAAAAGATTACGGTCAAGAAATCCTAATTTATTTACAGCACTTTCTTAACTCTCAATGGAGGAAACAGTGTTCCTTCTCTGCCTGAGACGTCTTCCATAAACCAAAAGACTCGTTCAGACATACCAAAGCCGGAGGTTGGTGGCATGCCATACGAAAGCATCTCTACAAAGTCCATGTCCATCATCTGCGCCTCTTCATCACCCCTTTCTCTGGCTTTTTGCTGTTCTTCAAAGCGTGTCTTCTGGTCTTCGGGATCGTTCAACTCTGAGTATCCATTCCCCAGTTCCGAACCGGCAATAATGATATGGAATCTCTCTGTTATTTCCGGATCTTCTGCTTTACTCTTGGCCAGAGGTGACATAAACTTTGGTTCATTGACTAGGAAGGCTGGTCCGGCAATTGTTTTGCGGACTATCTTCCAACAGTTATCAATCAGTCGCGCCCTATTAATCTCACCTGTCAGTTTTACTCCGGCTTTTTTAATGGCTTCAATCATTTCTGCGTCCGTCGAGTTCACAATATCAACTCCAATTTTTTCCTTGATTACTTTTAGATAATCAATCTCCTCCCAATCATCAGCCAAGTCATACTCCATACCACGGCTTACAAACTTTGTCTTTCCGTAGACTTCTTTGGCCAAATATCGATACAGTTCCCGAGTTAATTGCATGTTGTCTCGATAATCGGCATAGGCCCAGTACCACTCTAAAGAGTAATACTCCGGTAGATGTTCATCATCCATCCCCTCGTTACGGAAGTTCGGTGCTAGTGTATAAATCTTTTCAAATCCAGCTCCAATCAGTCTTTTTTGATAAAGCTCGGTTGAAATGCGTAAATAGAAATCTTGGTCAATGGCATTCATATGGGTTACAAACGGTCGAGCATCGGCACCGCCGGTCACCGCTTCCAGTACAGGTGTTTCCACTTCCATAAATCCCTTCGACGCCATAAATTTTCTGCACTCACCCCAAAACTTTGCTTTTCTCTCAAACCGCAAAATCTTTTCAGGGCTCATCAAAAGATCCAAATATCTCTTACGGAAAGCCTCATCCGGATCAACAATCCCCACCCATTTCTCGGGTAAGGGTAGTCTCGCCTTAGTTAATATCTTAATTTCGGAAACTTGAATTGACACTTCCCCAGTTCTGGTTTTCACCACTTCTCCGGTTGTCTGAATAATGTCGCCAATATCCAACAAATCCAGATCTTCAAACCCTAGTGTCTGTTTGGCTTTATCAGCCTTGGCCACTGAATCGCTTCGGATAAACAGTTGAATTCTACCTGACTGATCCTGAATTTGACCAAAAATTAGTTTTCCGTGTTCCCTCCAAGCCATAATTCTGCCGGCCAATGTCAGTGTCTTTCCCTCATACTTCTCGAAATTATCTACCACCTCTTTATTGGATTTTTCTTTGACTGAGCGAGCAGGATATAGATCAATCCCCATTTTTTTCAGGGTCTCTATCTTCTTTTCTCGTTCTCTCAAAATTTCCTCAAGTCTGCTTGCCATAGTCCAATTATACAAGGCTCGACCCTACATCTTCTCTACCGTCTCTATCCCAATTATTTCCAAGCCTTTTTTAATTACTTCACCGACCAACAACGTCAAAGATAAACGTAAACTTTGATTTTTCACTCCGATTACTTTGTTTCTCTCATAAAATCCATTAAACTTCTGTGCGGTCTCAAACAAATAGGCACAAAGTTGTTGTGGTGCAAAGTTCTTTGCCGCCGACTCCACTACTTCTCCCTCCGCAAATCTAAGTAGCAACCATCTGGCCAAGTTTCTTTCGTCATCATTGGTGAATTCTTTATTATCACTCATCACTTTATCTATTTTCTCGCCGGACTTATTCAAAATTCCTCTCGTCCTCACATAGACATACTGCAGATATGGTGCGCTGTTACCATCCATTGACATCGCCTCATCCCAACGAAAATCATAATCCATTCCAGGTGATCTTTTCAGATCGTTATACTTTACTGCACCAATAGAAATCTTCTCAGAAATATCTTGAACCTCAGACATCTTCATTCCTTTAAATACTTTTTCTGTTTCAACCATTTCTTCTTCACCATCAAAGGATTTCACATTAATCATCTTGCCTATACTCTCGTTCTTTGATCTCCCAAGTAAATCCTCCAATTTAATTGTGTTTCCTTTTCTGGTACTCATTGCCTGACCTTCATTAGTCATTCTTCCGTGTGCTACGTGAACAAACTGCACAATCCTGGTTTCTTCTGGCCAAAGCTTATTGGCTGTTACAAATACTTGCTTCAAGTGTAATCTTTGTTCCCCGCCAACTTCATAAACATACACATCGGACTTTAACTCGGGATTACTCAACCTCATCTTTACGGTTGCCAAATCCCTTGTAAAGTATGTCGTTGACCCATCACTCTTCACTAACATCGCGGGGGGCATTTGTTCTTTTCCTCGCTCATCCAAAAATTCCACAATTAATGCTCCCTCTTCACCAACTGAGGCAATCTTTTTATTTTTCGCCTCCTCGATTATCTCCGGCATCAAACTCTCATACTCCGATTCACCCAAGGTATTTTCAAAATCCACATTGAGTTTTTTGTAAATCTCGTCAAACTCCTTCATCGAAATATCAACAGATTTTTGCCAAATACTTCTTGCGGAAGCATCTCCCTTTTCCAATCGCAGAAACGCTTCTTTTGCTTTAGTCCTTAACTCCGGGTCTTCTTCCATCCGCTTATTAAAATCTACATAAATCTCTTCCAGTTTATTAATATCAGCACTATTCCAATCAAAATTTTCATCCTCTTCAATTGCTGCAATTATCATCCCAAACTGAGTTCCCCAGTCACCCAAATGATTATCATTTGTCACCTCTGCTCCACTATGTTTATACAAGTTAAAAATTGCCTGACCGATTATGGTTGATCTCAAGTGTCCTACCGAAAATCTTTTGGCAATATTGGGCGATGAATACTCTACCAAGACTTTCTTTCCTTTCATAAAATCACTATCTCCCAGTTTTTCTTTCGCCGCCAAAGCTTCATCTATTTTTTTGATAAGCACTTCATCTTTGACCCAAAAATTTATAAATCCTGGTCCGGCGGGTTCAATCTTTTCGACCAACTCCCTTAACTTTTTATTTCCTTCCAATTTCCCCACCAAATCAACTGCCAACTCCCTTGGATTCCTTCCCAATTCTTTGGCCAGTACCATTGCTGCATTAGTTGAAAAATCACCCATCTTTTCATCGGCCGGATGCTCCACGGCAAACTCTTTACCCAAAGTAAACTCGGCAACTACTTCTCTGATTATTTCGATTATTTTCACTTAAACCTTACTTTTGATCTGCTAAATATTTTTCCACGTCCAAAGCCGCCTGACACCCCATCCCCGCCGCCGTGATCGCTTGCCTATATCGGTAATCCACTACATCACCACAACCAAAAACACCTTCAACGGAGGTCATTGTTGGATAGCCGTCAAGCCACATATCTTTTTCACTCACCCTCCATTTTGACGAAGACATCAAGGCTGTCATCGTGGTTCGCAAATATCCTTTTTCGTTAAGTTCAAGTTTTTCCTCAAATAATTTTGTTGTTGGGACGTGACCAATGGCTACAAACAAACCATCCAGTTGATGTTTGGTTATCTTCCCGGTCTTTACATCTTTTACTTTAATTGAGGAAAGTTTTGGCTCTCCCGCCACCTCTATTACCTCGCTATTCCACAACACTTTTACTTTTGGGTTAGAAAGAACTCTTTCCTGCATTATCTTACTGGCTCTAAACTCTTCTCTCCGGTGGACCACTGTCACTTCATCGGCAAACTTAACCAGCGCCAAAGCGTCCTCCATCGCAGCATCACCTCCGCCGACTACAAATGTTTTTTTATTTTTAAAGAAAGCGGCATCGCAAACAGCACAAGTACTCACTCCCCTACCTATGTATCTTTCCTCACCAATTCCAATCATTTTTGAAGATGCTCCTGTTGATACCACTACCGCTCTTGCCTCGTACATAGTCTCACCCACCCAGACCTTTTTAATTTTTCCCGCCAAATCCACTTTAGTCACTTCAGAATACATTACTTCCGCGCCAAATCTTTTTGCCTGAGTTTCCATTTCCATCATCAGGTCTGGTCCCATTATTCCTTTGGAAAATCCCGGGAAGTTTTCAACCTCTGTTGTAAAAATTAGTTGACCTCCCGGTTGTGCTCCCGCCAAAACCAAAACCGACAAGGTATCTCTACTCATATAAATTGCACTCGTATAGCCACTTGGTCCTCCGCCGATGACAATTACATCGTATTTCGTCATGCTTATTTTATGGCCTGCTTAACCATTGTCTCGTAAACTTCTTTTCCGCCAAAACCCACTTGCCGTGCGATTTCTTTTCCGCCATCGAAAAGAACTACTGTCGGGATGCTCATTACACCATACTTTCCGGCCACATTGGAGTTGGCATCCACATCTACCTTTCCTACGATCATCTTCCCCTCATAGGCTTTTGCCAATTCCTCAATTATCGGAGCAACCATTCTGCATGGTCCGCACCAGTCTGCAAAAAAGTCGACTAACACCGGCTTTTCGGCCTTCAAAACCATCTCTTCAAAATTTGCGTCTGTAAAATGAATTAGTTCCATATTTTTTTATTTATTTTATTAATAATTTTTAAAGAAACCTCTTTAATAATTTAGTATATTCTTCTTTTGAGCAACTGGAAACCGCATCGGCTAAAAGAGCTTTGGCAACACTTTTAAGAGAGCTCATCGAAGCCACTACCTGAGTCACCACCGCCTCGCAATCCTTATCATCACTCACCATCCGTTCAATTCCTCCCACCTGGCCCTGAATCCTTTTAAGCATCACTTGCAGTTTCTTTTTTTCTTCTATTGACATATACCCCCCATGGTATAGGAAAACATCACCCAAGTCAAATCGAGTTTCTTATAAGGAAAAGGCAAGCAGAAGATAAATCACACTCACCACCATTACGAATCCAAACTTCTCTTCCGGCTCCAAGGTCCTCTTTATCTGCCAAAACCAGAGATCCAGTCTCTCCTTATCTTTCACAAAATCATAAATCAAATCAAAGACCAAATGTGTTCCGATTCCCAGCATAAATCCCCTCGCAAAAAGATTCAGTACGCTGGTCGCCGTAAAAAAGGCTAGCACGATCCACACCACCATAAACATCGCGCTTCTCATCACCATTTCTTTTTGGTCATAGCGCTCGGCCAACAAAAGTCTCAATCCTTCAGTAAAATTACTCTGTCCAAACAACTCTTTGACCCGCAAACTCAAGGTCTCATTTGGCTTCGACAAAACACTGTAAACAAACCGATCCAAAAATACGAACAAAAATCCTATCATCGCCCCCAAAAGCCACCACATTAAATTAGTGTTAAATATAAATGTCTTATTTAAAACACTCCACAAAACCAATACCCCAAGCACTCCAAACAAACTCACCTGATGAAGCCACAGTTTTCCTTTAAACATCCTAAGATAATCATACACAATTCATCCTAGTCCTTCCATTCGGATATCTCGGCTTGTGGCAATCTTAGTTTTCTCGGCGTCGAGAACAACAATATGATAGCCACCACAACAGTCAATACTCCCATCGCTACAAAGGTCATTCTCTCTCCCACTCTACTGGATATAAAACCGGCCGTTATCGGACCAATAATGTATGCCAAACTTGTCGTTGAACTGGACAGACCAACCATATGTTTTCTCTCCGTCCCCATTCTCGCCAAAATATCGGAGTAAACCGCATCCACCATCGGCCAAGCAACCGACAACGCCACTCCGGTTAAAAATGACAGCAAAAGCATCGACCACAAACTTTCCCTTAATCCCAGTAACGCCAGAAACACCCCCGCAAAAAGTAAAAATATCTCGGCAATTTTTTTCTTCCCCTTATAAACTCCCCACTTTGCCAAAATTACTCCCATGAATATCGGTGGCAACATATAAGCCGGTAAAAACAACCCCCCCAGCAAACCATCTCTGGCCATAATGTCGGACAGCACCGCTCCTGTCGTCCAGTATGTCGCGTCGACAAGTCCCATTGTTAAGCTGATTAGCAGAACAGGCCAAACATGAACAAATAATACTTTCCAGTAACCCAACTCCTCTCCAATATTAAACTTCTCCATAGGTTCAATTTCCTGCTCGTGTATCTTTTCCTTCTTACTGGTTAGAACCCAAATAACATAACCCACACAAACTACTGACGCGGCTACCACCACAGTAGTTATATTTCCCCGACTAATAGCCAACCAACTTCCCACAATCGGACCAATAAAATACGCCAAGCTTTTAAAAACACTTAAAACTCCCCATACCCCGGATCTGGACTCCATCGGTACGTTATCGGACACAAACTGTGCCGACCCAAACCAAAGAAGTTCATAATAAACTCCCCATACCGCCATTGCCAAAAGAAACAACACCAACCAAGGCCAGGTAGTCGTCCAAATTAATATTCCGGAAAAAATTAAGTTCGCCGCAATGGCCAACAAAATTAGCCTCCTTGCCTTAAATTTTCGCAGTAACTGAGGGAAAATTAGGTCGGTTACAAAACCCACCACCGAAGAAAACGAAAACACCAATCCCATAAACAAAGAGCCTCCCAAAGCCGCCTGCAAAAACGAAGGCACCCAATCACTCAAAATAGCGTCCCCCAAATACACAAAAAATAAAATCACCGACACTGTCAGCACCCTGGCCCACATGGAATCACGAAAAAAACCAAATCCATATTTCTTTATCATCCACCTTCATCTTACCAAAGAGACTACTTCTCCTCAGGCTTATTTTCTTCCCTTAACTGTTTCAATTTCCACATAAACAATCGGCCCTTGCTCGTTGGATGATTCGCCCCCAGTACAAATAATCTTGCCTGTTCGATTAGTGGCCGGGGGGTATTTTTTGCCAACCTCATATAGATTGCCGTATGGGCGGTATCGTCAAGCTCCACCGCTAAACGATATGCATAATCCTGAAACTCACGGCTTATCCTTCTCTGTTTGGTTTCTTCCAGATCATACTTATCCAAAATGCTGACCATTGGTTTAAAGCCTATCTTATCCATTTTTACAATTTTATATCCAAATCGAAAATCTCAGCTAATTCCTTTGCAGCCTCCTCTATCACCCCATCCAGCTCTTTTAATTCTTCTTTACCCATCTTCGACAAAACATAATCCGCTCCTGTTCCATAACTTACACCGGGTTGTCGATTATCAATTCCTATTCGAACACGTAAAAAATCTTTTCTTCCCAAATACTGTTCAATAGATTTTATCCCGTTATGGACTTTTGGGCCCACTTCTTTCTGAATTTTGTATTCCCCAAAAGCAATATCCAAGTCGTCATGCACCACAACTACATTTTCGATCGACAGTTTATAAAAATCCATTATTTTCCGGACTGCCCTTCCCGAGTCATTCATAAAGGTAAGTGGTTTCGCCAAAATTAGTTCTCCTTTTTTCAACACCTCGGCCTCTTGTTTGCGGTTCACTTCAAATTTATCCTTACCGGCCAATTTATTGATAAACAAATATCCGGCGTTATGTCGCGTCTTTTCGTAGTTTTCACCCGGGTTTCCTAGTCCAACAATTAAATACATACTATAATTCTATCAGTCTATGAATAAAGAACCTTTTTTTTCCATTGTTATTCCTTGCCTAAATGAAGAAAAGTCCCTACCTCTTCTTCTCCAAGATTTAGTCAATCAAACTCTTCAAGACTTTGAAGTCATTGTCGTTGATGGAAACTCCAAAGACAAAACTGTCGAGAATGCCAACAAATTCAAAAAACTACTTCCCTCTCTTTCCATTCTCCATAGCAAAATTAGAAATGTCTCCGTCCAAAGAAATATGGGTGGTGAAGAGGGTAAGGGCACCTATCTTCTCTTCAACGACGCTGATAATCGCCTCCCAAAACACTTCCTTGAAGGGGTCAAATACCATCTAGGAGTCAATCAGACCGATCTTTTTACTACTTGGATATTGCCGGATTCCAAACATCGTTCAGACAAAGCCATTGCCACCTATTTAAACCTTCTTACCGAAACAGGGCTTCTTGTTGGTACACCGGGTGCCCTTGGTGCCATGATTGGTTGCCTTCGTAAACATTTTGGCAAAATCGGTGGTTTCAATCCGGAAGTTGGTTTCGCCGAAGACACCGAGTTTGTTCGCCGAGGCTACAACAAAGGTTACACCTTCTCCATCATCCGCGAACCTCGTTATGTCTATTCTTTAAGACGTTTCCGTAAAATTGGTACTCTCAAACTACTTCAAAAATACGCCGTTCTTAATCTGAAAATCATGACCAACCAAAAGGTTGATCAGAAAAAAGAATACCCCATGGGTGGTGAGTATCTTGAAAAAGACGATAAAACAACAACCTACTTCAAAAAACTTCAGTCGGTCTTCATTAAAAAGAGCCCCAAAAAGAGTATTCTAGAAAAAATTAGAACCCTCCTCAGCTTCGAAGAAAGCGACCTCTAAAAAAACTAGGCAAGGATAAGTTGCAGTCCGATAAACATCAGGTAGACTCCAATCAAGACTACCCCCTCCCACCTCTCCAGCTTATGTTTTGACTTGGTAAAAAGCCAAAACAACCCCAAGATAAACACCAAAAACATACCCGCTAGTCCTCTCTGTACCGATTCTTTGATAATAATCGGGGTAATGAGAGCCACGATTCCCAAGATCACAGTCGAGTTCATCACCACGCTTCCCAGAAGATTTGGTAAAGCCAGACTGGCTTTATGTTTCTTCTTCGAAAAAGAAAGTAGCAGTAACTCCGGCAAGGTCGTCCCAAAGGCAACCAGCAACAACCCCATCCAAAACCAGCTCACTCCCCAAACAGCCGCAATCGCAACAATAATCTGCACCA
Organism: uncultured Pseudomonadales bacterium; assembly: GCA_964638575.1. Classification (GTDB taxonomy): domain Bacteria; phylum Patescibacteriota; class Microgenomatia; order UBA1400; family MFAQ01; genus UBA2277. Next base: position 10,222 of record CAZWYN010000014.1, read on the forward strand.
GCTGCCAAGAACAGACTGCCATGATCACAAGACCAAGAATCAGCATTATCGGTAGGCCCCAATTTTCAAAACCGGAAAACTTTTTTCTCGATTGTTTAATCGTCACTTTTTCGTTTGATAGGAAAAACACATAAACAAAATAAAGTGCTACCAATACTCCGCCTTCAAGTTTAGAAACCGTCCCATCAAGTAGCATCAAAAACGGCATTAAGGCCAGAAGAATCGTTACCCATAAATCTTTTTCCAAGTACTCCCCAACTATCGGAATCGCTACCGTAATCACCGCCAACCCTCCGATAATCAGGCTCAAATTAGCCATATTCGCACCCACTACAGTCCCCAAAGCTATCTGTGGTTTTCCGTCCAGAGCCGCCGCGATACCCACAAACAACTCCGGTAGAGCTAGCGAAAAACCAATCAATACTGCTGTTACTTTATTCTTTTTTATTGGAAGCCTAAAAACATACCTCTCAAATATATCGACCACTACTCCGGAAGATAAAACAATCAAAACCAACAAAACCAATCCTACAAGAATATTCAACACCATGAATCATTTTAGCATCTATCTCTTTTTCTTCTTCCCATTCTTCACCGTTGTCCAAATAATTGGTACCAATGAAATCAAAACAATGATAACAACAACATAATGGAAATTTTCTTTTACAAAAGGAATATTACCAAACCAAAATCCTCCTAAAAGGAACAAGCTGACCCAAGATAATCCGCCAATAATGTTGTAGGAAATAAATCTGCCGTAGTGCATCTCAGAAATCCCAGCCACAAAGGGGGCAAATGTGCGAATGATTGGTACAAAGCGGGCAAGAATTATCGCTTTGCCGCCATGTTTGGCGTAAAATGCTTCGGCCTCCTCCAAATACTCTTTCTTAAAAAATCTACTTCCTTTTTCAAACACCCCTCTCCCCAATTTATGTCCAATCCAGTAATTGGTCGAGTCTCCTAAGATTGCCGCGGACACCATCAAAATCCAAAGAAAAACAATATTAAACGATCCCATGGCCGCCAACGCCCCGGCTGCAAACAAAAGCGAGTCTCCTGGTAAAAATGGTGTCACCACCAAACCGGTCTCCATAAAAATTACCCCGAATAACATGGTGTAGGTCAAAGTTCCGTACTTGGCAATTATCAGCACCAAGTTTTTATCAATGTGTAAAAAGAGATCGAAGATGTATTTAATAAATTCCATTTCTAAATCATACCTTATATTTTAGAAAGTTTTGCTATCTCTTCCACTTCTTTCCAGGTAGTTGCTTGATCAACTCCTTTATCTTCTCGGAATCTGACCAGTCTCGGAAAACGAAGCGCAATACCCGCCGCGTGCACATTACTTTTGGTTATTTCGTCAGCCGCCACTTCTACCACCACCTTCGGCTCCACCCACACGTCAGCCAAAAGAGTTCCTTCTACTTGAAAGTTTGTCGGTTTTTCTTTAAGTTTATGTTTCTCCAAATTTGTCCTAAGGTTCCTAAACTCTTCGTCTGTCAGACCGGTGCCAATCTTAGCTAAGCTCACCCAAGACTCTCCCTTTTTCAGACCAACTAAAAACGCCCCGATTCCAAAACCGACTCTTTTACCCCTACCAAAATAATATCCCAAAACTACCAGATCCAAAGTATCAGACAGTTTCCCCGAGTTTCCTTCCACCTCTTTTATCTTTACCCAATTCCACCCCTGTCTCCCGGGAAGATATCTTCCATTCCACATCTTAATTACCGCTCCTTCAAAACCCTCACTCAAATATTTTTCGTGCAGTTTTTTTACTTCTTCCGAATCACTGGTTCTCACAAACTCATCTACTACTATTACTTCATTAGGAATTATCGACTCGGCCAATATTTCTCTTCTTTCAAAATATGGTTTGTTAAGCAAATCCACCCCATCTTTACTCAAAATATCAAAAAGGAAAAATCTCATAGGTACACTCTCTGCCGCTCCGGCAATATTGTGTTTTCTCTTTCTGGTCATAGTTACCTGAAAAGGCAAAACCTTCCCTGTTTCTCTTTCATATCCCGCCGCCTCACAGTCCAAAATCACACTATCTCCTTTAATCCATTTTCCTATTTCTAAAATCTCAGGAAACATCCAACTATTTTCCTCCAAGTTTCTTGTATAAGTTTTTACTTCACTCTTTAATCTATTAAAGTGGATTTGCAAACGTGTTCCGTCATATTTTCTCTCAACTGCCACATCATGCATTTTTTCAATAATCTCCCCATACTCATTCAACCTCTGACATAAAGCAGGAACCACTGGAACTCCAACCTTCACTTTAATATCTTTAAGGCCGGCCATTCCCTTCTCTTTCACCACCGTTGTGATGAAACCGGGATCCGGATAGATCTGAAACACCGAGTCCAGTTCTTTTCGTAAGGTCTTGTTTCCACTCTGCATCTGCGAAAGAGCATCAAAAATAGTTTTTGCCGAAAATCCAAGGCGTAATTTTCCTACCACCATCCTGGAAATATACTTTCTTTCTATTGCGCTTATTTCCAGTAGAATCTCAGATAATTTGTTTACCTTTCTTTCTTGACTTCCAAAACCACTATCTTCCGCAATTAACAAAAGATAATCATAAATTTCGGTTAAGCTATGACTTTTTCTTTTTTCATTTTCAAAAGGCATCTCTTCCAATAGCAAACCCAGGTCACCTTTCTGCTTGTATTCTTTGGTTACTTCTTCAATTGATTTTCCTGTCCCCTGAGCAATCGCTCTAATTACCATCTTCACTGCCATACCAAACTCCTTATTCGCGAAATCCGGACCGAGTTGACCAAGAACCAAGTAAATTCCTTTACTTGTTTCTTTTGGCTCTAGTTTTCCAATAAGTTCCGCCAGTACCTCCGTAATCATAAGTCGCGATGAAATCTTTTCCAATTTCTGAAGATACTCGGCAAATTCAATAAACTGCATAATCACATTGTAACCCAACGCCAAAGTAATGAGCGTCTATTTAAACCCTTTTACTTTACCTAACACATAGACCGCCCCTTTAGTCTTACCCTTCTTTCTCAATAGCTTTTTCAAAATCAGGTCTTTTAAATCCCGCAAAATCGTATCATCGGAAACCATTGGTAGAATTCCTCTGATTTCCTTGATGGTCATCTCTCCTTGAATCGTCATTTCTTCCATAATGGTTATCTGTCTCTCGGAAAGAGAAATTACCTTTCCTCCCTCAGACTTAAATATCGGTCTATCTCCTACCAGGTTCATAATCTTTACCCTGGTTTTTTCAGCCGCATCGGAAAGCATCTTCGTCAAAAACTCCAACCATCCTGTCAGGTCGCCACTCTCCACGGTAATCGAAAAAATCTCGGTTATTCTCGGTCTGTTTTTTAGTAAATCTTCCTCTGGTGACCACAACCCTCTCATCCCGTAACCCTCGCTTGTCATCACCAGCCCCAAAAAGAACATCGCGGAGGTCAAATTGTCTTCTTCAAATGGGCGAATTCTCATTATTTCAAACATCATCACTCCCGCTTTGATTACTGGGTGAATTTCCGCCCTTGAAACACCTTTAAACCAAGAATACAAATCTTCCATTTGATACTTCACCTCTACCGAAGGCGGTGACTTCACTTCCGAATACTCCAGGCTTGTCTTTACCCGATATCCCCCAAGTACCGCTGAGTTCACAATTCGCTCCCCCAAAAGAGAGTTTAAAGAGATTAAGTCTTTCTCCCCAAAAATTTCCTGCTTAAACTTACTCGTAAGATATGCCGTCTGACTTACCAAACGACTGGCATTCAGCCAGTTAATTGTCTTTTGGACATCTTTTTCTTTAGCAACCACTCCTACTCTCAGGGCAACTTGGGCAGGCTTATCATCTCTTCCCGGATCATCTTTAATTATTTTTGCTACATCATTCGCATCGAGCGAAAATTCTAAGTAGTGTAGTACGCTGTACGCTCTTCTGGAAAGACACTCTAGTTTTAGTTTTACTTCCCAGTCGGCCTGCAACGGCGCCAACTCAGCCACCAAGGCCGCCTTTTCAAGCTCAATCAAGCTACTTAATATCTTGTTGGTAATTACGTAATGGGGGCTAAACACACCATTATTATTGCATCATTTGCGGTAAATCACAACTTACTCGCCAACCGTCCGTAGTACTCCGTCACCTCTTCCGCCAAATCATCGGAATTAAACATAAAACCTTTCTTGGTAGCCAATTTTTCCGCCGCCCCTTTAACGAGAAACGAGGCTGCACAAACCGAAAACAACGGTTCGTTCTTGGCCATTAGCCCCACCGTCAGTCCGGCGATTACGTCCCCTACACCACCCTTCACTAATCCTTTATTACCTCCTTCTATCGACCATGTTTCTTTCCCGTCACTGGCAATTGACACGTCACCCTTAGTCAATATCACAAGTCCATACCTCTTTGCCAAATTAAAGACTTGATCAGAACGATCCTCGAATTTGGTTTTAAGTTTCTCCCCAAATAGCATCTCAAACTCTTTTTCGTTTGGTGTTACCACGGCTCCTTTTGGAATATCATCAACCTTGACAACCTGCAAAGTTCCTCCATCAACTACCCACTTCTTCTCGGGGAATTTATTAAACAGTCCCAGGCTCATTCTTCTTGTTTCGTCCCCTTCCGCATCACACACAAAGTTTTGTTCTCCAACGTGGCTTCTCATCAATCCGGGACCAATTAGAATCGCATCGGACTTGGCGATATACGCCGCAACGTCAGCTCTATCCACCCACACAAAGCTTGAAAGAGAAGCCTTAATTTTTTCAGCCATACCCTTATCTTCAACTGGGCTCGAAAAATAAGTCATGCTCACTATTCTGGACGCCGCTCTCAAAGCCAGTATTGGGGCTCCATGAAATAGCTTGCTTCCTCCAATTATAGTTATCTGTCCGGCCGAGTATTTATCGCCAATATTCTTAAAAGTCCCCATCTCGGAAAAATCCCGTTTCTCAAACTTCTTTACTTCCATGACTTTAGTATACAAGTGATAAACTTTATTTATGAAAAGCACAAAGAAAAAACCTACGAGCAGACTTTCTCAAGAAATTGCCATACAGACACTAACTCTTTTTTCCTCCGCTCTTGGCCTAATCGCCGCTCTCGCCTGGAACGAAGCCATCACTGAATACATCACCATTTATATCAAACCTTATCTTGCTAAAGGCTCCGGGGTTATTTCTCTTTTCATCTATGCTCTTCTCATCACTGCCATCACCGTCATTGTTGCCATGCAAATGGCCAGACTCAAAAAGAGGTTGGGGGCTACTTAAGTTTTATTATTTCCGCCTTTTTAAACATCAATAAATCCTCTTCATCAGCTGTTGTCACAATTACCTGTCTACCGGACATCACTCGTAACACTTCTTGTTTGTGTTCTTCATCCAACTCCGAAAAAATATCATCCAAAAGTAACGTTGCTTTTTTCTTCCCCTTTTCTTCCAAATAATATATCTCACCCATCTTCAAAGCCAAAACTGCCATCCTTTGCTCACCTCTTGATCCATAAATGGACAAATCTCTCGTTCCCTCTTTAATTATTAGATCATCTTTGTGTGGCCCGACCAAAGTGTAGCCCACTGCCACTTCGGCATCGGCATACTGTGCCATTCGAGACTCACTTATTACACTCAGATCATAAACAATTTTAAGTTTTCTAAACAACTCACTCTTTTCAAACAAACTATTAATGTAGTCCGTCAACTCTCGGCGTTTATCTTGAATTACTTGTCCGTGTTTAATCAGAAGCCCGTCCCAGAAAGCCAAGGAATATCTGCTCGCCGTTCCATCTCTTACTGCATCAAGAATTCTATTTCTTCTGCGTAGGGCTTGTTCATAAGTACTCAAACTATGCTCATACACCTTATCTACTTGGATCATTAATCTATCCAAAAATTTTCGTCTTACATCAGGGGCTCCGCTAATAAGATCCACGTCTTCCGGTCGAAACAGTACCAAAGGTAGATATCCTAGGATATCTTTTCTCCTTCTCGAAACGCCATCCACCAAATACTTTCTTTTATTAACGATTTTTCCCATTATCGTTCCTCCATTAACCATTACTTCCAGATTTATGACATCCTTCTTTGAAAGTGGTACCTCTCCGGAAACTCTTCCCAACTCCTGTTCAAAGCGCACCATCTCTTCCGTTCTCTTGGCTCTAAAACTCTCCCCCACACCCAGTAAATAAATAGCCTCCAATAAATTAGTTTTCCCCTTAGCGTTTTCTCCTGCTATAACCGTCACTCCATCGGAAAAATCAAAAGACTTGCTTTCGTAGTTTCTAAAGTCAGACAAAGTTATGCTTCTGATTCCCACGTCTCGATTTTACACTGTATTATTTTTGACACCTTGGACAATAAAAAGTTCCTCTTCCTCCAATCTTCATTTTTTGAATCACTCCCTTACACCTGTCGCAAAGCTGACCATCTCTTTTATAAACCAAAAAGTGATCTTGGTAAGTTCCCCCCAAACCCTTGGTATCCACGTAGTTTGCCGCACTGGCACCGCCGTATTTGATTCCTCTATTAATCACCTCTCTTATCGCAATCAATAGCTTCTTTCTTTCCAAGGGACCCAAACTATCTGCTTTACGGGTCGGCATTATTTTAGCCAAGTAAAGAGCCTCATTGGCATAAATATTTCCCAGTCCCCCAATTTTTTCCTGATCCATTAACACCAACTTCACAGCTTTCCTTGATTTTTTAAGAACCTCGGTCAAGTACTCCAAGGAAAACTCCTTTTCGGTTACGTCCGGTGAGGTTTTTCTCATTTCCTTCTCATATTTTTCTTTGTTTACTACCCTCATCCAACCAAACACTCTCAGATCATTGAAAAACAACTTACTTCCATCAACAAAGTCCAGCATCACTCTGGTGTGTTTGCTGGGAAGACTACTTACCCAGTCTGCCGTCGGGTGCCCTCCGACTACTCTCTTTTTCCCATCCACAAACACCAGCTGTCCCGTCATCTTTAAGTGAACGATCACCACCTCTTCTTTGTTTTTAAAATAGATCTCTATCAATTTTGATTTTCTGCCAACCCGTGAAACTTCCCAACCAACAAGTTTTTTAGGGTCCCCTCCAAAGCTTTTCTCTCTCAGCACTTCCACTCTTTTAATTTTCTTTCCGACCAACACCTCATTCAGTTGACGACGAATTGTTTCGACCTCTGGTAACTCAGGCATTTACTTTAGCGATTTCTTTTCTGACATTCTTCTCAAATTTTTCTTTAGAAAATAGTCTTGCTCTATTAATCAGTTTTTCTTTGCTCCACTTTACTTTATTAAAGTGTTTCATCGCTGCCTCCAAAGTCTTCACATCGGTTCCCTCAACAAAAACGCCTGTCTCTCCGTCTACAATAGTTTCTTTAAAACCTCCTCCGCGATAAGCAATTACCGGTGTCCCGGCAGCCATCGATTCAACCGGTGTTATTCCAAAATCTTCTTCTTTAGCTAAGGCAATAAATCCTTTAGCTCCAGCGTATAGTTTATACAAACTTTCATCATCAACGGCACCTAGAAGTTCCACACCTCTTATCTTCTTTAGCTGATTCTCAACCTGAGAAAAACCAACTGCCTCTCCCACTATCTTCAAAGAAAAATCCAAATGTTCAGCCGCCTTAGCCGCCTCAACAATTCCTTTAGCTCCGACCAACCGAGACACAATTAAAAAATAATCCTCTTTTTTTGTATTCTTGCTCGATTCGATTATCTTTTCCACTTCTACCGGAGGATATACAACCACTGACCTTTGCCGGTAATATTTCCACACCCTCTGTTGAACATTTTTAGAGTTTACAAGCCACTTGTCTACCCTCTCGGATGACCATAAATCAAAAATTCTCAGATAGTGGTTTACGATCGTCGCATACATTCTCACGATCCAAAACTTCATTAGATTAACACTCATCTCATATCCATACAAGAATCTTGGTGGAGTATGACAATAAGCCACTACCTTAGTTTTTTCACCTACCTTAAAACCACGGGCGAAATAAGATGAACAAGACGTAATTACCAAGTCATAACCGGATAAATCCAAAGATTTCCAGATCAAAGGAACTAAAAATCTAAGTGGACTATAAAGGTTCCATTTTCGAATCAACCATCCATACTTACTCTCAATAATTTTTCTATCTGAAAATTTCCGATCGCAACTTGAGTTCTTAACTCTAAATGCTGTGTATATCGGCGCCTCCGGATACATATCCGCCAAAACTCGCAGCACTCTTTCAGCCCCCCCAAATTCCTTAATATAGTCATGCACTAGAGCAATTTTCATAAAAATATTTCCTCCGTTTCTTTCTCCCAGGAATCTTTTGGTAAACGTGAAAGTAAACTATTAAAACTTAGTTCCCTAAAAAGATCTGCAGCTTTATTCTTATCGTAATTTGTCAGCAAACAATCTTCCCAATTTATTTTCAGGGGAGCTTCTTTATTTATCTCTGCTAGTTTATAACTCTGCTCCGCCATTTTCTTTCCATCAATCAACATTTCCCTAACTCTCTTACTGATCTTTTCGCTTTCAATATTTTTATATACTCCTTCTAGACTACCAAAATCCTGTATCAATTTTGTTGCCGTTACTTTTCCAATTCCCTTTACTCCGGGAATATTATCCGATGAATCTCCCATCAAACTTTTCAGGTCAACGATATATTTTGGTTTAAATCCATACATCTCCACGGTTCTGTCCTCATCAAATACCACCGCCTGTGAAGCTTTATTCTGTAAAGGCAAATACACCACAATTTGTTTCTCTTTGATTAATTGAAGTGCATCCC
>CAZWYN010000015.1:0-12788 GCA_964638575.1 uncultured Pseudomonadales bacterium
ATCTAATTTCCCTCCAATCGCAGATGATTTTTTCTAGTTTCCAAAATTTTACTAAATAACCAATTCCCATCTTATGGCAGAAAAAGCCAAGACCCGTGTTAAAAAAACTGTTGCCGCCACAAAAGCTGTGGTAGCCCCAGTTGTAGCTGAAAATATAGCTCCATCTGTTGTGGCCAAAAAAGAGGAAACTCCTGTAGCTGCTCCTGTGGCTCCCGTGTCCCGACCAGCCGTTCCTGGCAATCAACTACCACCGCAGTACCAAGGCAGACCTTACGTGAGGCCACAGTACCAGCAACGTCCGATGATGCGACCTTCATTTATACGCACTCCACAAGAACCGGTGATTACCGAAGAGGTAACCGGCATTGTGGATGTTTTTGGATCCGATGGCCGAGCAATGGCTCGTGCCGAGTACCGACCAGGAGAGAATGATGTGTTTATTACCTCACAAATGGTGAGAGCCTCCAAGCTTCGTCCCGGAGACGTGGTAGTCGGCCTTGCCCGACGTCCCAAAGAGAACGAGCCTTACTGGAACATGGTGCAGATCACTAAGATAAATGGAGTGGATGCAGCCACGATTACCGAAAGACTACGATTTGAAAAAGGAATTCCAATTTACCCTTACGAGAAGCTAAAGCTGGAAACCGGCAAAGAAACTCTATCGACCCGTTTGATCGACCTTTGTGCTCCGATTGGTCGAGGGCAGAGAGGTCTTATTGTGTCTCCTCCTAAAGCCGGCAAAACCACCATCATTAAAGAGATTGCGTCCGGAATTGCGGCTAACTATCCCGAGATTCACATTATTGCCGTTCTCGTGGGTGAGCGCCCTGAAGAAGTGACCGATATTTCCCGACACATTAAAGCCATTACTAAAGACTCAGATATGTTAGGTGAGACGGCTGCCAGTAACTTTGACGAAAAAGCCGAGGAACAAACCAAGGTGGCAGAGATCGCTCTCGAGCGGGCGAAGCGCTTGGTGGAGCAGGGGAAAGACGTAGTGATACTTTTGGACTCCGTTACCCGTCTTGCCCGTGCCTACAACTTGGCTATTCCAACCTCCGGTCGTACCCTATCCGGCGGATTTGATCCGGCGGCTTTGTATCCACCCAAGAAATTCTTTGGTGCGGCACGTAAAATCGAGGGTGGTGGAAGTTTGACCATCATCGGCACCGCATTGATTGATACCGGCTCACGTATGGACGATCTGGTTTACGAAGAGTTTAAGGGTACCGGTAACATGGAGCTTCACCTGGATCGCCGTCTGGCTGAGAGACGCATTTACCCATCAATTGACGTAATGAGAAGCGGTACTCGCCGTGATGACTTACTTTTTGATAATGTGGAGTACCAGAGTATCATCCTGATGCGTAGAATGCTGGATATGCTGGGTGACAACGAGAGAACGGAAGTACTCCTGTCCCGTTTGCAGAAGACGAAATCAAATAAGGAATTTTTGGCTTCACTGAAAGACGGCGGGTAATCCCCTATATATTGCTAACAAAGAGACCAAAGATGACGAGGATAGTTGTGGCTAGCCAAGCCCGTTGAGTTAGCTGAGATTCTTTCCAACCTTTTTTCAAAAACAAATAATGGATCGGGGCAACGGGTAAAATCGGTCTTTTGATGATAGCCTTGGCGGACAGTTGAATAAAGCTGGATAAGAACTCTACAAAAAAAAGTAGTCCAAAGATGAAGACGATAAACACCTTGCCGCTTAGAAGAGCGATGGTGGCTAGCGTGGCTCCAAACGAAAGGGAACCAACATCACCTAAAAAAACATTAGCAGGATAAACATTAAAGTATAGGAAAGCAACAAGCGTACCAATCCAGATACCAATAAAAGTAGAGAGTGGTGTGTCGATAATGCTAATGCTGATGATCAAGTAACCAAATAAACAAATTAAAAGAATTCCCATACTTAGACCATCGACACCGTCCGTAAAGTTAACTGCGTTGGAAAAGATGATGATGACAAGTGCGGCAAAGATTATAAAGATCGGACCAAGATAGATTATGCCGAATATGGGAATGTTGATGAAGTTTATGCCTAACCCGAAATACATAAATGAGGATATGGCCGTAGCGAGCAATATTTGAATTAAAAGTTTGGTTTTGGTTTTGATTCCAGAAAATCCTCTATCTTGTTGAAGATCAAAAAACTTGACGATGTCATCGTATAGTCCGAGTAGTCCGAAGGATATAAGGCTAAAGATGATAATACCGATTTCTTTGACGATTGGGAAGTTTGAGGTGATGTTGCCATTAACACTATAAAAAAGCGCAAAAAACGATAGAAAGAGAAAAATAATGACGACAATTAACAGTAGACCAGCTCCTTCGGGGGTTCTTGACTTGCTTTTTAGGTGAGTAATAGCGGCGTTTTTGTTTAGTGAGGTAATAGCAGTTTTCTTTTTGAAAAATTTTAGTTTATAGAGAAAATTGATAAAAGGAACTATTAAAACGGCGGTGATGAAAAATGAAGTGATGATGGTTGTGAGGGCTATAAACATATTGATGCTATCTATATTGGGTTATAGAGCGTTAAAAATAAGTGGTTTTTGGCTTGGAGGCACTATTCAAAGATATCAAAAAATGCTTTTTGATTGTTACTATCTAATACGTCAACCAAAGATTCCATATGGGTTTTTTGACATTGGTCTAGCCCATTAATCGCACTTTGCATGATGCGAACAAAAGAGGGGTTGGTGAGAAGTTTTAATTGTGCTTCTGAGTCTGCCTGCCGAAGCATCGCTAGACCCATATCAAATGATTCATGTGCTGTTTTTGCGTTATATAGGGGAAGAATTTCTTCAGGAATACCGTTGTTGTAACCATTTTCGACCATACGTGTATTATATATTATGGTGTCAAGAAAATTTCTTAAAACATATCACTTTTTGAGAGCGGTGGCGGCACTGATATTTTACGGATTTCCGTCTCGAAAATTAAAAGTAATTGGGGTAACGGGTACAGACGGCAAGACGACAACAGTGACAATGATCTATAGAATTCTCAAGGCTGCCGGAAAGAGAGTATCGATGGTGTCTACCGTGGATGCGGTAATCGGATCGAAGAAAATTAGGACGGGACTTCACACGACGACCCCAGATCCATTTTTGATGCAAAAATTACTGCGAAGAATGGTTGATGAAGGAGATGAGTATGCTGTTTTGGAGGTTAGCTCTCACGGGATTGATCAGCTTAGAGTGTTTGGTGTAAATTTTTTAGTTGGTGTGTTGACTAATATCACGAAGGAACATCTCGATTATCACGGGAGCTTTGACAGCTACCTGTCGACAAAAGCTCTTTTTTTGAAGTCGGTTAAAACGGCGGTACTTAATAAAAGTGATGGATCTTATAAGGCCGTAAGAAAAATAGTCACTTCCGGAAATAAAATCGTCGAGTACCCCATATCCGGTTTGTCAGAAAGTCTCAAAAAAGGGGTAGAAAAATTCTCCGAACCATACAACCAGCTCAATGCTCAGGCTGCTATCAGGGCAACCAAAGCGGTGGGGATAGCAGAAACAGAGATTGTTGAAGGACTTGTTTCGTTTAAGAGTGTTGAGGGAAGGATGGAGGAAATTAGAAATGAGCGGGGAACTAGAATAATAGTGGACTTTGCTCATACGCCAAACGCATTGACAAGTGTGTTGTCTGTCCTAAGAAAAAAAGCCAAGAAAAGAGTGATATGTGTCTTTGGTTGCGCCGGGGAGAGAGATCGTGAAAAGAGGCCGGTAATGGGTGAAATTGCAACCAGGCTGGCCGATATAGCGATCTTTACGGCAGAAGACCCCAGGAATGAGAGTATTAACGACATCATTAACTCGATGGAAAAAGGGGCTGTAAAAGGAAAAAAGATCTATAAAATCCCAGAAAGGGGAGAGGCAATCAGATTTGCGATCAATGAAGTGGCTAAAAAAGGTGATTTTGTGGTAATTTGCGGTAAGGGACATGAGCGGTCGATGGCATATGGAAAGATCGAGTATCCTTGGTCGGATGTGAAAGCGGTGAAAAAAGCCCTGAAGAACAGGGCGATGTTGGTGAAAAGACCCGGGGTGTGAGGCTAGGTTGGACCTTAGACACCCCGTTGCGGAATTGGTTTGAGTACACGATTTGCAACGACGAGGTAGTATGATTGAAATATGGATAAAAGAGGAAAATTGATTTATGCATTTGTGGATGCGGCAAATATGTTTTACGGCGGTGAGCGAAGCTTACACTGGAAAGTAGATTACGAGAAGTTGATTAAATATTTACGGGAGAAATTTTCGGTGGCAAAGGTTTTTTACTACTCGGGTATTGATGTAGATCAGTACAAAGAGGAAGGAAAAGAAGTTGATCTGGAAAAACTAGTAATATATTACGAAAACGAACTTTCGAAAAAAGAGAAAACCGGGGAGGAAAGGATACTTTTGGAAAAACACCTGGAAAAAGCGAAGTTTTATCGCGATCTGGACAAATTCGGGTATGAGTTGCGGATCAAACCAACAAAAGTTTTTACTAGTACCGAGGGAACAACAACGACCAAGGCTAACTGTGATGTGGACCTCACTTTTGACATGATGAGGTATATGTCACAGTATAACGAAGCGGTAGTGCTGTCCGGAGATGGGGATTTTGCTCCCATTTTGGAGTACTTGAAGAGAAAAAAGAAAAAGATTTGGTTGCTGGCACGGTCCGAGCGAACAGCAAGAGAGATGAGAGAACTGGCGGGAAAGGATTTTGTGGATTTTAAATCGATTCGAAAAGAAGTTGAGGCCGACAGAACGGAAAAGAAAACGGAAATAAAAAAGGAAATTACGGTTACCGGCGAGAAGAAAACGTTTGAGAGGAAGGTTCCTGAGTTTCGAAAAGGGTTTTAGTTTTCAAGTTTGAAGTCGTTTTGAAGGTCGGTGGAGAAGGTTTGACCATTGATGTCGATTGTCTGGGGTGAGGAAACAAGACCGTGTTGTTTAAGAATGGTCAGGGAGTAATTAGCGCCGGAGACGGGGAAGGTATAGGAGAGAGTGACTTCGGTCTCGTTTTGGGCAGGAGTAGTTAGCCAGAAACCAAGCTCGGTGAGACCATATTTTTGAACAACGGACGCAGGTTTGAAAGCGGCGGTTTCTTTGTTGGCAATTTCCGGTATTTCACGGTCAATGTTGATATTTTCGGCGTTGGCGGGGAGATAAAAGCGAAGATAGGCAAGGTAGTCACCGCCATAATGGAAAGGTGGGTTGGGGCTGGCTTCAACTGAGGCGTTATGAAATTTGACGGTGATTTTATGGGCAACCAGATTATCTTGGAGAGAAATGATATGACTGGTTTCCCGCTTAACATAGGCGTTGGCTTTGTTGGCGCCAAGATTGGTTTCAACCAGTAGATAGGTGTCCGGAGTGGTGGAAACCAGTTTGCCGGCAAAGTTTTTCTTTTCCAGGAGGTTTTGGAAGTCCTGATTGTTGGAGTTTATGACGAGGTTCTGATTGATTAGGTCCTGGTATATAATTTTGGCGATCTTGATTTTTTTGTTTAAAGAAAGATTGAGGATTTCTTCTTTGAAAGATAGACCGACAGCCGTAAGGGTGTCTTTTTTTTGGGTGGAGCCGGGGAAAAAATTCATTTCGGCCCTACCCTGGAGAAAAAGATAGAGGTTGTCGGGAGTAATTTGGGCATCGTACTCGGTGACGGAGAAGGTACCGACAACATCGAGGATTTTTTTGATGGTCGTTAGGTTGAGAATGAGGAGATTGTCGGGATTGATCTCTCCCCCTTTTTCCATAAACCAACGAAGAGTGGTGGCCGTGGTGGGGAAGTCCGGCTCCCAGTCAGCGTTGGCGAGTTCCCAGGAGCCGTGCTTGAAAGCTTCCTGAATGGGGACAGGGGGAGTAACATAACCTTTGAGTTGCCCGTTGGGGACGTAGATATCTTGAAAAGAGAGGTCAAAGTTAGGGTAGTTGGCGATGAGTTTGGCGTATGAGCCAGCAAAACCGCCGTTGGCGCGCATTTCGGCATCGTTTCCGAGAAGAATGAGGTAAGAGGTGGGTTTGTTGACACCTAAAAGATAGTTGGTGAAGGGAAGGTAGGGTTTAACAAAGCGAGCAAAAGGAAGCAGGAAAATTATAAAGAGGCTGAGAATGATGGATAAAATAACAAAGAGTCGCGAGTGTTTCACAAAATAATTGTATATTAAGGTATGACACTTAGAGAGAGGTTGTTACTATCACCCCTTTACGACTGGTTTGGGAAGCGATCCTATGCTCAGTCAGGGGAGGATATTATTGCCGATTTGGAGCTTGGTAGGAAGGGTAAGGGAGTATATATAGATGTAGGAGCTTTTCATCCTAAACTATTTTCAAACACCTACCTGTTTTATAAACGGGGATGGAGCGGAGTGTGTATTGAGCCGAGACCGGAGGCTAAGGAGTGGTTTTTGAAGTTAAGAAGTCGTGACAGGTTTGTAGGGATGGGAGTGGGAGCCAAAAAAGATGTTTTGGAGTACTTTGAGTTTGATGACAGTGCCACGAATACTTTTTCGAAAGAGCAGGCAGAAAAAAATGTTAAAGAGGCGGGCAGGAAGTTGAAACGAAAAATAAATGTGGCAGTGATGCCCTTATCCGATATTTTAGCGAGCAGCGGGTTGGGGAATACACCCATTGATTTGATGTCTGTGGACGTTGAGGGGATGGATTTGGAAGTTTTGGCTTCAAATCACTGGGAGAAATATAGGCCAAAACTGGTTATCTGTGAGGATTTGGAGTATGATTTTGAAAGTCCGAAGTCGTCGGGAGTGGTGAAATACCTTTTGAGCCTTGGATACAAACAGGTTGCCAAGACACCTTACAGTTTGATTTTTAAGGACAAAAATACTAAAAGGGAGTAGATTGATATAAAAATTGGGAAAATTTGGTAAAGATTGTGAAGTTTGATTTGGAGAGTCTGGGAGAGTTAAAATTATGAGAGAAAAAGAAGTACTATGCTAAAATATTGGTCGATTAAGTAAATAAATGAAATACTTTTTTAACTATTGGGTAAAAGACTTTTTTGAGTACATGGGTCAGCTTTTTTCTCACTTTGTGAAGTATTATCTTTCACCCAAGTTTGCGGTTTTTGAGTCTTTTAAGTCCTTCTTGGTAGGTAAGATGTATCAGCAACGAGGTAAGAATGCCCAGCTTTTTGTGAACGCGGCGATGGTAACAGTGATGGTGGTTGGAATAGCTTTTGGACCTTCTTTGGTAATCAATGATTCTCAGACACAGGCAGTTTTAGCCTCCGGTTTTAGGAGTAAATTTGCTTTTGCCGAAGAAAATACCGGGACCGGGGGAAGCCAGGTTTTGGGGCTAGCTACCGATTCGCAAATGACGGTAGATCCCCTGACTCAGGTTTCTGATAAGCCCAGAGCGGATGTGTTTGAGTACACAGTGGAAGACGGAGACACGCTAGCCGCAATTGCCAAAAAGTTTGGTGTAGACACGGACTCAATTAAGTGGTTGAACCCGGGCTTGAACGAGAAAAGAATTAAGCAAGGTGCGATTATGAAGATTCCCCCAGTGACGGGTGTAATGCACACGGTAAAGAGTGGTGAGACGGTTTACTCTATAGCCAAACGTTACAATGTGTCCGCACAGGCGATTGTCGACTTTCCTTTTAATGAGTTCAGTAATGACGAAACTTTTGCTTTAGCAATTGGCCAGCAGATTGTGGTACCTGACGGTGAGATGCCTGAGGAAATAATAACTTCTCCGAGAAGTAACCTGGCTAATACCCTAACACCTAATGCGGGTGCAGTATCGGCTACCGGAAGTTGGATATGGCCGGCTCAGGGTGCAATCACTCAGTGGTACAAGGCATGGCATAAGGGGTTGGACATCGCCAACCGCAACGGGGGGAATATCTTGGCGGCGGACTCCGGAACGGTAGTCGTGGCCGGATGGCCGGATAACTCAGGGTACGGAAATCGAGTGATGATTGATCATGGAAATGGTTATCAGACGCTGTATGCTCATATGAGTAAGATTGCGGTAACTGTTGGACAGACGGTGAAGAGGGGAAACGTAATAGGTCAAATGGGTTCAACGGGAAGATCAACAGGAACACACCTTCATTTTGAGATTCGCTCAGATGCGGGGAATAAAGATCCAATCAGAGTGCTAAAGTAAACTGAAACGCAGAAAAAGTATCTATGTACGGCGATAAATGTTAGAATACAGGCATGGTTGACCATGTAAATATATTCGTACGAGCGGGAAACGGTGGATCTGGTGCCGTGTCTTTTCGTAGAGAGAAATTTATTCCCAAAGGTGGTCCAGATGGCGGTGATGGTGGCAAGGGCGGAAATGTGTATTTAGAGACCGATTCCAATTTATCGACTTTACAAGATTTTGCGCACAATAAAAAGTTTGCGGCCGGAGACGGAATGAAGGGTGCGGGCAAGAAAATGTCCGGTGCCAAGGGAGAGGATATTGTTATAAAAGTACCGGTAGGTACCTTGGTGAAGCTGACGCGACTGGCTTTGGAAACGGATGAGGAAAAAGATGTCCGTGTTCGAGGTATGAAACTGGGTGTTTTGGGAAAACTTTTTCGACAGGGACATATCGAAGGAGAGACTTGGCAACATCTGGACATGAGTGAGCCTGGAGTGAGACTTCGGATTGCCCGTGGAGGGAAGGGTGGAAGAGGTAACGTACATTTTAAGGGTTCAAGTAGAACGACACCGATGATTGCCGAAGACGGACAGATGGGTGAGTCTTTTGAGGTGGAGCTGGAACTGAAACTTTTGGCCGATGTGGGTTTGGTGGGTTTGCCCAACGCCGGGAAATCAACTCTGTTGTCGGTGTTGTCTAACGCCCGTCCTAAGGTGGCCGATTACGAGTTTACTACCCTGGAACCAAACTTGGGGGTGTTGAAGGCGGGTGATAAACATCTGGTGATTGCCGACATTCCCGGTCTCATTGAAGGAGCTAGCGAAGGTAAGGGACTAGGAATTAAATTCCTCAAACATATTGAACGAACAAGAGTTTTGGTACACCTGGTACCAAGTGTCGGTGGAACTCCCGAAGAAATTTATGGGAAATATAAAGTGATTAGAGGAGAACTGAAGGCTTTTGAAGCGGGTTTGGAAGATAAAAAGGAGATTGCGGTACTGAGTAAAATAGATTTGGTTGATGACGAACTGGTCAAAAAAACGGTGAACTACTTTAAGAAAAAGAAGATCGCGTTGCTACCAATATCGGCGGCGACGGGTACCGGAGTGAAACAACTGGTGAGTGAGATTCTAAAAAGCTAAAAGTTAACACATTCTCTAATGTAGTCATCCGAGTCAGGATATTTTGTGGTGCAGTCAGTGATCGAGCCATCCTGGTTAGTTATCGGGCTGCAGTCTGAAGTGCAAAATGATGGACCACAAGCGGGAATTTCGTCTTGGGAAACTACCACACAGGCACCGTTTTTGCATCCATAATGAATAGGACACAGCTGTCGGAAACTACAACCAAAGGAGATTTCGGCGTTTAGCATTCCTGGAGAGTTAAAGGCAATTGTTTTGGGACAGTAGTCGATATTGTTTGCCTGACTGTCGAAAAATGAGTATATCTTGGCATAGACAGCATACTGTTGGGGACAAGAGGAGTCTACGGGAGTGACATAGATGGTGTAAGGTTCTTTGGAGTTGGGGTCGCAGGGAATGGCTTCGAGATATGGTTTGAGAAAGTCTGAGTCGCAGGCATAACTAGGGCGTCCTTGAGAGTCTGTTAGGGGGAACTGAGGATAACAGTCGTGATCGGAGTAGTATGATTCCAGAGCAATTTTGATTTTGGAAAGGTCGGATTTACGGCGAGCGTCATAGCCTTTGAAGATCTGTGCCATGGGGTTTATGCCAACTAAAATAGCCATACCAAGAATGACAATGATGGTGACGACGACCAGAATTTCGCTTAGGGTGAAGCCTTTGTGTTTGGTGGTCATAATTTATTGTATTACGAAATTAGGTGTTAGTTATATTAATACTAAATTAGTCTATCATTTTGTTTCGACTAACCAGAAGTTAAAGGAAATATCGGCCGCTGATTTTTTGGCAATGGCAATGGTGAAACCAACACCACTTTGTTTTGATTTGACAAAAAGTACTTCACCATTGGTGTCGGAGGTGGGGGTGACGTAGATGAGAGTAGTATCGGTAATTTTAGTATTGAGAATATTTATTTCAGTGATTCCCGCGGTGATGGTGGCGGTGCCAATAGTAGCATTGGTATTGGTTTGGGTATTGCCTGAGCCGGAAGAAGAGTTGTTTCCTGAAGCAATAATTAGACCGTCAGTGGTAAGCTCCGTAAATCTGGCCGATTCGGAGGCAATAGTGGAGGAGCCGACGGCGAGGGTTCCGGAAACGGTGGCTGTTTGGGTATCTAAACTTTTGGATAATAAGTTACCGGTGACTAAAAGATCGCCATTTATAACTACTTTGCCATCAGGATCAAGAATCATGAGTTTGTTGGAGATATAAACAAGTTTGTCCCCAGTTGGCTGGATATAGAGGTCAGTGTCGAAAGCAGAGATTGACTGGGTAAAGATAGCTCCATTGGCCAGCATATCGTTGGTGATGAGAGTATGAACATTAAGAGAGTTTAGGGCGAGGTCTGAGGGAATAATGGGAGTGGTTTTGGCAAGTGGAGAGAGCGCAAGGGGGTCTCCGGAGACAATGGCTGAGGAAGTAGCGCCAAAAAGAGAGCCATAGGTGGAGTAACGTGCCTCAAGGTCGGCGAGGATTCCCGAGGCGGTAGAGTATTTTTTGTCAAGGAGATTGATTTCGGAGCGAAGGTTGTCAACGGTGTTACTCTTAATGTTATCGGCATAAAGAGTTCCGGAAACAGTGGCGTCAATTGTTTTAAGCTGATCGATGTCGGCGAGGGGAGAAATAAGTTTGGTTTTCACAGTAAGGTTGGAAGTTTCCAGATTATCGACGACCAGATCAACGATGACAGCGGCACCGACTTGTAAGTTGGCTATGATACTTTTCATAAAAGAGGCAACCTCTTTATTTTCGACGTTGTTAACTTTGAGAGAGTAAGCCCCGTCAACTTTTTTAATAAGTTCGGGGGAAGTAACCGGATTGGCAAAGATACCGTTGGTATCATCGTAGACACGAGAGTCATTTATTATATGACCAACAGATGGTGAGGTACGGAGATTGCTCCATTTGTAGGAATCAAAACGAGGAGCGGTGAGGCGATAGGTGATGTTGGTGGGGGTAGAGGAGTAGATGGCAAGAATTTTATTAGTCTTGTCCACTTCGTACCAGGCTTTGGCTTGGCCTTCGGGAGTAAGGAGAACGGAGAGTTTATCGATATTAGATTGGATATTGGTGGTTTTATTAAATAACCAAACATCGGAACCAATTTCCTGTTGGTCAAACTTTATAAGAGTGCGATAGCCGAGACCTTCGATATAATTTTCTGCCGTGGTAGCGACCTTGCCGACTGTTTCTTCTTTGATGCCAACCATGGAAGCCATGTAAGTAGCGTATTTGGCGCCATTGATAGTGTACGGAGGGTCAACAGTACCGACGTCGATTTTGCCAGCACCGTTTCCAACCGTGAGCTGACCACCAGTGCTGAGAGTACCGGAAACACTGGCGTTACCATCAACCCAGAGCGAGTATCCCGCCGGAACAGGAGAGGAGCCGTTGATTCTTAATCCGCCAAGGGGAATAAACCAGTCACCTTGGGTAAGTTCATGATTGGTGACAGAGATGGCTTCAACACCACTGGTATCATAAATGCTGCCTAAATAAGCGCCAAGCCAGGGATAGGCGCCACTTCCAAGGTTGTAGAGCGGAGTTGGTCCGGCGGCGACGGTAGGGAGAATATTGCCGGCGATTTGCATTTTATCTGCAGGATTAGTAACGCCAATACCGACCCTATTATTTAAAGCATCGATAGTTAAAGTATTGCCATCAATGTTGAGAGCGTTGACCACGTTTGCCAGTGTCCAGGTGGAGGCGGCACCTGCGGAAAGATTTAACGCTCCAGCGGAGGTAAGAGCAAGAGTACCGGATGTTACGGTAGAGAGGGTTAAATTGTTTGCGGTGGTAGAGATGGTTGAGGCGCCCAAACCCGTTATCGCAAGAGCTCCTGAAGTGGAAGTTAAGTTTAGGGCACCTGAAGTAAGGGTTAGTCCTGTAGAGAATTGACCAACGCCTACAACATCGAGAGCTGTTGCCGGATTAGTGAGGCCAATACCGAAGTTACCGGTATTAATGAAGGAGTTGTCTCCTGCTGTTCCTGCCAAGTGAACCGTAGCTGAGGCTGTAGCTGCGTTTCCTAGATTGACGGCATCAGTAATACTGGTTGGGTAGAGAACTCCAGCACTCCAAGTCCAGCCTTGGTTGGCACCAACAAGGGCAGATTGGGCAATCCACTCTACTCCAGTACCGGTAGAGGAGAGAATTTGGCCTGATGTGCCTGCATTACCATTGTCGTAAAGTGCTCCGGTAAGATTAATATCTCCCGTAACATCTAGTGTATATGCCGGATTAGTGAGGCCAATACCAAAGTTACCGGTATTAATGAACGAGTTTTCTCCTGTTGTTCCTGCTAGATGGACTAGAGCGGAGGCAGTAGCAATGGCACCAATATTGATAGAGTCGGTAATGTTTAAAGGAGCCAGAGATCCGGAAGTTCTTTGCCAGTTACTGGATGAAAGTGGAGATCCATTGACTAAATAAGTACCGGTAATATTAACGTCACCGACAACATCCAACTCATATGCCGGATTAGTGAGGCCAATACCGACATTACCAGTGCCAGAGAAGGCGAGAT
>CAZWYN010000015.1:12888-18928 GCA_964638575.1 uncultured Pseudomonadales bacterium
AGTGAACCGTAGCTGAGGCTGTAGCTGCGTTTCCTAGATTGACGGCATCAGTAATGGAGAAGGGAAAGATGACACCAGCGTTCCAGTTCCAGGGACTGGCAGCACCACTCGTTGGAGCATTAATCCACTCAACACCTGTGCCTGTTGTAGAGAGTATTTGACCGGCAGTTCCGGCACTACCATTGTCGTAAAGTGCTCCCGTGAGATTAATATCTCCAGTAACATCTAGTGTATATGCCGGATTAGTGAGGCCAATACCAAAGTTACCGGTATTAATGAACGAGTTTTCTCCTGTTGTTCCTGCTAGATGGACTAGAGCGGAGGCAGTAGCAATGGCACCAATATTGACAGAGTCGGTAATGTTTAAAGGAGCCAGAGATCCGGAAGTTCTTTGCCAGAGATTTCCGGAGGAGGCGGAAATATCGATACAAGTAAGAGTGTCGCCTACGGCCTGAATGGCTTGACCGGCGGGACAGGCAGAAGGATAGTTTTGGAGTTTGGTCCAGTCGAGTTCACTGATCTCGGCGTTGTTGATTTCTCCATTGGGGAGGGAGACGGTGCCTGAAGATACTGTTAGCCCGGTGAGACCAGTAAGAGTGCCGGTAGCCGTAATATCACCATTGTTTGCAATGGTGAATTTGGTTGTACCTGAAGAGGAGGCGGTAAAAATGTCTCCGGTGCCATTTTGGTTGACGATTAGACCGGCATTGGCGAGGGTGGCAGAAGTATTGATGGCTGTCTGACCTGAGGCTGCGACATAGAAACGATCTGTTTCAGTAGAACCTGCGGTGAGAGAGAGAAGTCTACCTGTCGCGGTGTTGTTGCCTATGTAGCCAGAGATGAGGGCACCGGAAGTAAGATTGGCGTTTTCGATGCGTAAAAAATCGATATCAGTTGTACCACCCAGCATTTGAATTTGACCGCCGCCTAAAGCATCCGGTTGAAGAATGATGTCACCACCGGAGTTGGCAGTAGTAGTAAGGGTAAGAGCCTGACCATTTAAGGTGAAGGTGCCGGAGGTAGAGTTTATCGTCGGAGAAGAGGCGGCAATATTAATGTCGCCGTTGTTGTCGACAATGGGGACGGTATTGACAGTGGCGGAAGCGGAAGCGGGATACCCCTGGAGGGTTTCGGAGTTTAGGGCGTAACCGACGGTAGCAATTTGCTGACGGGGGGTAAGGGTCTCTGCTCCGATGATAACTTCCAAAAAGACGTCGCGATTTTCTGTGAAAACTGTATTAGGGATTTCAGCACCACAGGTGCCATCGCCAATTAAAGTATTAAAGATACCATTTGGGTCGGGGACAATGGGACAAACTCCGGAGGTATATAGCTGAGTGCCGGCAGTTAGATCGTTCCAGAGTTTGAAGGTGACGTTGACGGAGGTAGTGATAGGAGTTCCGGAAGAGTCGGTTAGGCGGCCTTGGAAGGAAAGCTGACGTTTGGGAACTGTAGGTAAGGCTGCGGAACTAGGCGATGCCTGTTTAATTATCTGGTTATACCCAAAAATGACCATAGCGGAGGTAGCCAGAACCAAGATAGCGAGATGTAGATATGGTGTGAAGGGCAGAGAGTTGTATTTTTGATACAAGATACCAAGGCGGCTTCTTGAGCCTTTTTGGGAATCCTTGTTTTTGGACGAAGAAAATCTTTCGAACCAGGAGAGGGGAAGCAGACGAGGTGTTTCGTGTTTGTACTCAAATGGATTGGTAGGTATGTATTTTTGAAGGAAACAGTATTTGGTGAACTGTTTTATCGATGATTGGCGACGATTTATGACAGATGTACTTGTATGACTGAGTTTGAGATAGGTTATGTAGGTGTTTAGGTGGTCTTCACTTAAGATATTTTCTAAGTTTTGGTCGAGAAAGGGGGTCTCGTTAGCACTCCAAGCAAAGAAATGATTGAGGTCAGAAACGTAGTTTTTAATTGTAGAATGGGTCTTTTTTTCTTTAAACAGAAATATTTTAAAATGGTCGAGAATTTTTTTAATTGTCGGTAAAGATTCGTCGTCTTCTTCTGAGAGATTATTTTGGGAAGAGGAGACTCCAGAAATTAGGCCATATTTGGCTTCGAGGAAGGTAGAAAAACGTCTGATTGAGGCTAAACGACGGTTAATAGTGTTCTGAGGAGTCATGCTTCTTTTTTGATCCAGGAGATAAGAATTGAGATAGTTTGAAATACTTTGAAATATTTCTTGGACAGTTGGAGGATTATCTTGAGAGGAGATAGAAGCAGAGTATGAAAAGAAATGACGAAGATCGGAAAGATAATTTTTGATGGATACCGCAGAAAGCCCAGCCTCGGACAAGAACCCCGAGAAGAGTGTTTGGAGTTCTAGTTGATTAGGCAGGGAAGTCATTTATTTTGTGGCTACTACTAGAAGAAAAATAACAGGGAGGACAAAGATAATTCCCGCAGTCAATATCTCGGCTAGAGAGACCTTTGAGCTGACGGAGTTACTCTCCCAGTTCTGTTGCGAGTAGTCGTTTATTAACATTTTTAAAAAGGTTGTTGATAACTAGTATTTAGGTTCACATTAGACGATATTAGACGTCTATATACTAATATAATAAGGGAAGAGAGGGATGTCAAGCTGGAGAGTGAATGGAGGGTGAAGGATCGGTAAACCCCGAAAGACAGCGCGGTAAATATGAGGGAAAACAGGTAATGGGGAAATCTAACTAATATTGACTAATTTATTACCGCAAATCTGTGCGTTTATATATTTTCATATGCGTTAATTAAGGCTATTTATATATTATTATATGCGGATATACGTAACAGGTATAATTTTACACGATTGTATTAATATGATGTTTATAGCATGGTAATGATATCATGTGATATTGTCTGCGGAAATTAATGATATAGTTTACCTTCAATCCTAAGGATACCGAACAAACCCGAAGTCGAATTCTGTGGACACGAGAACAATTATTTGGAGAGCTTGGGATAGAGGTATTCGGAGTATGTGAGATGTACGGAAAGATAAAGATAGATCAAGAAGAAGTAATTTTGCTGTGCGATGAAGGCAATGGCTGATGTAGTACAGGCAACAATGAGAGGCAGTGAACGAAGATTCAACGAGAGCTTTCGGAGCCGATTTGGATGGATTTTAGGGTCTTCCGGGAGTGGAAAAAGACAGGTGAGCGGAAGAAGTGAACCGTTAATGATGATGTTTTTCCAGTAGCGGTTGGTGGCGGTAATTTTTACAAATATTTTTGGGAGTAATGGAGAGGCAAGATGATAGAAACCTTTGATGTCTGAAATTTTTGTCTGCCACGATGAGTCCATTTTTTCCGGGTCATACATATCAAGAGTAGCGAAAGGAATTGTTTGATAGTCTTTTTTACCAAAAAAAGGGAAGTGTAAGACGGAGATAAAGCGGAAGATCAGCACAAGCCGGATTTTGGCGCCATACACGGTCATTAAAAGATGAAGGGGAAGGCCAGTAACCAAAAGGAGCATAAACCAGATATTGGAAGTAATTAGTGGGGGTTTGGGAACCAAAGTGGGGTTGAGAGGAGGAGTAGGCGAGACAGGCGGAACTGGAATAAAAGGGGTAGGAATTATTTCTACTTCCGGGGTGATGATGGGTGTTACTTCCGGAGAAACGGATGTTGTTGGTACAGGGGTGGTGATGGCTAAGGGTGTTGGAGAAACTATACCGTAGGCGAGATAGAACTCGGGAAAGATAGTGGAGTTGCCGCCGGCATCTGTTGCGGAGAGGTAAACGGTGTAAACAAGGCCACGAATGAGTCCATAAAATCGGTGCTGCCAGTTTCCCGTAGGATAGTTTCCTTGATATATCTGATTAGTACAGTCGGGTATATTTTGTGGACACATCAGAATAAACTGCATATTGGCATACGGTTCAACTGAGCCGGTGAGAAGAGGGTTGGCGGTTGTTACCGTGAGATCTCTTTGGTTGATATCAGGAATGGTGGTGGAATCCGTGGTGCTCCAGTTAAGAGTTTGATGATCGACCTTTTTAAGGGTGATGAAAGGATTGGCTGAGTCGATATAAAAGGTTCTGGTTTCTGAGGATGAGCTGGTACCGGCGGTAGTATAGGCGACGACTTTCCAAGTGTGATATCCCTGGGCAAAATCAAAATTAGTTTCAAGATAAAAAATGTCGTTGTCGCGTCGAATGGTGTAGTAGTAATAAGCTTGAGAGGTAATACTATCGCTAACCGAAGCGGCAAATACCTTATCATCCAGATAGACGTCATAGTGATGCAGAGGAGTGGTAGGTAGAGGAGAGGGGCGTTCCCAAACAAGAGCTTCTCGGGTATTGTTGGTGGTGGAGTTGTCGTTGGGAGAGATGAGGGTGGGAGGGTTGAATATCTGTGAGATTATCTCGGCAGTTACCACCGCAGAACCGGTAAGGTTAGGATCTATGGCGAAGGCAGATTTACCTGAGATGAGTAGCAGGATGACAGAAAATAAAAGTTTGGTGGCAGTTCTCCTCACTAATCCAGTATATCTCTCTTAAAAACTCTCGGTACTTTGGAGCTCTTCTTTTAGTTCTTGAACTTCTTTTTCGAGTTCGGATTGGTGTTTCCTACTACGTTTGTTGAGAATGGCAATGATAGTTAAGATAGAGACGAGAGCAATAAGGGTATAGATTACTAAACGAATAGGGAAGAGCCAAAAGAAAAGGGTGGCGGTTATCAGAGAACCAGTGGCGCCATAAGTAAGATTTAGGTCGGCTTTGTAGCGTCCCCAACCCCATTTTTGATTCCATATTGCAGTGAAGTCTCTTTGAGTTTCAGGGAAAATATTACCAGCGTCAACTTTGACTTCGGCGACTTTGGAATTAAGGGGATCACTGATGGTGATGGTTCCTTTTGGGTTGACATGAATGTCAGACAAACTTTCGATTGATCCGGTGAACTCAACGGGTCCTTTTTCCGTAAATTTAGGAACAGAAAATCGAGTGATACTGGCTTTTTCGGTTACTGGCCCACTGACGGTGACATAAATGAGAGTACCGACACGAGAGGTGATGACGTTACCGGTTTGTTTGAGGTCACCGGCTTTGACTTCTGCATTTGGGGTGTAGGTGATCATGGCGTAGTGACCACCAGGGAGAGCCGTCATGGGGATCTTAATATTGATATTGATTATTTGTATACCTCCAGCATCGACCGGGATGTTTTGTGGTGCCGTAATCCAGTTAGCAAGAGACCAGCGATTACCGGGTTTGGTGGTGATGGGAAGAGGGGTACCTTTGCTGTCTACGACGATGAAGTCCTCGGCGGAAACGGTAAAATTTTCGGTATTGGCTGAGTCATTACGAAGTTTTAAAGTAGCGGTTAGCGTTTGTCCAGGATCGCCTCGAAGCTCAACCTTAGGAGGAATGGCGGTCATAATCATTTGAGCGTCAACATGGGGTGCAAACGAAAGAACGGCGAATAAAGAAGCGATAGCGAGGAGGATTTTGGTTTTGTTCATTTGGGCAGAGTGATTTGTTTATTTTTTAGAACGAGGCGGTAGCGGTATAAGTAATTTGGTTTTCATAGTTTCCTGCTGGCTGGGTGGCATCGACGGAAAGTTTGTAGCAAACATGGGCTTGCTGACTGCTGGCAATAGTGGCATTGGACATTATTTGGAAGGGGGATTCAGCGTCTGCCAGACTGGGGAAGTGCTGATAGTTGGGGGTAGTGGGGGCGATTGTAGGGGCGTTGGCGACGACGGCCATAGTGTAGCCAAAACCAGCATTGTTGGCGGCTGTTGCCCAGGTGTCCGGAGTATCAAAGTCACATAAATTATTATCACAAGTGGTGTCCGGGATGTATGATGGCGAAGCAGCCAGGTTACTGAGCTGAGAATTTTCGATTGCTGTAACAACATAACCACTAACAGCATTGGTGGAGACGGTGAGAAGCTGAGCGGCGGCTTTGAAGGTATCAAGAGCCATCACTCCAAAAGGGACCGATGCGTTGGTGGTGGTCACGTCCGTGGTGAGACTACAAGCAGACGCGCCGGAGTTGACCCCCTCAATTTTGAAAGTAATACTAGGGTCGACGGTTGC
>CAZWYN010000016.1:0-17762 GCA_964638575.1 uncultured Pseudomonadales bacterium
TTAGCTGATATTTTTATATGGATAACCAATTTCCAATTCCAGGCCCATCCGTACCGGGAGAAACCACCCCATTACCCACTCCCGAAGAGGCCGCTCCAACACCCCCAAGCTATCAAGCCCCAGCCTCTGTTAAACCTCCTGTTGTCAAACCCTCACCCCTTAAAATTATTCTTCCTCTTCTCGCGGGAATTCTTATTGTCGGTTTAATTGTCTATGGCATAACTAAATTTATCGGTTCTAGGACGCCTTCGGAGTCTGTCACCGCTGGACAAACCGTTACCTTGACATACTACGGACTTTGGGAACCGTCTTCGGTAATGAAACCGGTAATTGATGAATTTGAGACTCAAAATCCCGGCATCAAAATTAGTTACCAGCTTCAATCGCCTCAAGACTACCAAGATCGCCTCAAGACAGCCCTTGAAGGCCAAAACTCTCCTGACATTGTCAGACTGCACTCTACGTGGCTTCCTCTTTTTGCAAAAAATCTTTTTCCTGCTCCCGCCAACTCTGTCTCGGCCACTGAAATCTCCACCAACTTTTATCCCATCGTAGCCAAGATGTTAGTTTCCGGCACACAAGTTTATGGAGTTCCTCTCACCATGGACGGACTAGCACTTTTCATGAACAATTCCATGTTTCAACAAAAATCTCTTTTACCCCCAAAAACCTGGGAAGATGTTTTATCTGCCGCCAAGTCTCTCAAGGAAGTCGACCCTCTTACTGGCAAGTTAACCCGTGCCGGAATTGCCCTTGGTAATGCCGGAAATGTTGATCACTGGCCGGATATTGTCAGCCTTATGCTTCTTCAGGCGGGAATCAAACTAACCGACATCAAGGGTGCGGAAGCTTCCGCTACTCTGACTTACTACACCGACTTTGTTACCAAGCATCGTGTTTGGGACGACACCTTACCGCCTTCTACTGTTGCCTTTGCCAACGAAAAAGTTGCCATGATTATTGCCCCCATCTGGAGAGCCCCCGAGATAAAAGCCATTAACCCTTCCCTCTCTTGGCAAACAGTTACCGTTCCTCAGCTTCCGGACTCGGATATTGTCAACTGGACCTCTTTTTGGTTCGAAGCAGTAGGTAAAAACTCCAAACACCCTCAAGAGGCCTGGAAATTTGTTAGTTTCTTAGCTTCAGCCAAGGCCCAACAAATTCTTTTTGATGCCGCCGCGTCAGACAGAGAGTTTCCCCAGCCACCAGCCAATAAAGCCGTTGCTTCACTTGCCCAAAATAACCCCGTTGTTTCTCCTTTTGTCACCAGTCTTGAAACTGCTCATACTTTTTATACTGCCAGTAATACCAGAGACGCTAAGACAGCTCTTAACTCTCGCTTGATTAAATATTTGGAAGATACTGTTAACGCCGTCTCTCAGAACCAAGACGTAGCCAAGGCTCTAGTAACTCTAAATAGTGGCTTTGCTCAGGTTTTATCCCAGTATGGTTTAGTTGCAGCCCCCGCTGCCACCACCCCCCCCAAGCCATGAATTTAGCCGCCGCCGTTGCCAAAACCATAGCCTACGGAGGCTATTTTAATTTCCCTCTTTCTCTCGAGGAAATTCACTTTTGGTTAATTTCTCCTCGCTTGGTACCCAAATCATTAATCAAAAAATATATAACTACTCTCAAACCCAAGGACATAAAACTTAAAAAAAATCTTTTAGCAAACACCAAACAAAAAGAAGTAATCGCTCTCAAGCTCCTCAAATTTATCCGTCTATTTCCCTTTATTCGTCTAATTGCCTTTACTGGTTCTATTGCTGCCAATAATACCAAAAAAAACGACGACCTTGATCTATTAATCATCACCGAACCCAATACCCTTTGGTTTACCCGGCCTCTCTTTTTGCTTCTTCTTTCCCTAGTTTTTAATCGTCGTCATCCGGGGGATAACTCTTCAAAAAAAACAAAAAATGCTTTCTGTCCCAATCTTTGGCTCGACATGCTTTCTCTCACCGTGCCTAAAAAACGTCAAAATATTTACACGGCTCATGAAGTACTCCAGGTGAGACCCTTGTTTGACAGAGGAGACACCTATCAGAATTTTATTAGATCCAATCCCTGGACCAGTCACTACCTAGCCAATGCCTACCACAGACTCTCTGATGAGAAGTACTCCCCAAAAAACTCAAGCATCTTATTTTTTTTGATCGCCCCTTTCAATTACCTGTTATTTATACTCCAATACCTCTACATGCTTCCCAAAAAAACCACCGAATCAGTCTCCTTTCACGCAGCTTACTTTCACAAGAATGACCTTTCGTTTGTCCTGACCAATTATCTCAAAACCAACTCGTTATAATTACCATTAATAATGGAAATCTTTACTACCTACTTCTACCAACCATTCTTCAATATTTTAGTCGGTCTTTACTGGCTAGTTGGACAAGTTTTACCTAATCCGGACATGGGCATCGCCGTCATTTTATTTGCTATTTCCGTTCGTCTTATTCTCTTGCCTATTGATTTAGCTGGCGACCGTTCCGCCGAAGACAAGTACGAAATTGCCGAAAAGATAAAACAATTAAAAAAAGATTTGGCCTCAGACCCCATTCGCCTTAAAGCCGAAACACGTCGAATTATGCGTACTCGGCCCGGCGCCATTATCTCGGAAATAATCAATGTCGCTATCCAGGTTATGGTCATTCTCATGCTTTATCGTATTTTTACCACCGGCCTCGAAGGCGCCGATCTCCACCTGCTCTATGATTTTATGCCCAAGATTCAAACACCCATTGATCTTATGTTTCTAGGAAAATATGACCTATCTCGCACCAATAACTCTCTAAACGTCCTTCAGAGCTTAATGATTGCCGCCAACGAAGCTATGCATCTTTATTTTTCTCCGGTTAAACCCGACAAAAAAGACTTCGTTTCCTTGGTTATCATCTTTCCCATTTTTTGCTTTATCATTTTTATGTTCCTACCTGCCGGCAAAAAGGTCTATATCATTACCTCAATTGCCTTTACCATGGTTGTCCGCTTAGTCAAACAGCTTCTCTATCTTTACTACTCCCTCTCCAAAAAAACGATTATCGAGCCTGTCACGGACTCATCTCTGGTAGCGGAAACACCACTTTCTTCATTGCCCACTCCAACTTCACCTGAAAAGACGATATAATATGGAAAGCTATGGCAGATTTTGATAAATTGGTTGTCTCCTTCCTCGTTGACGAAATTGTCGGCGGTTTTTTCATTTCCGTCCCCCCCGGACACGTCGCCTGTGTTTATGATCGTGGACTCGGTGTTCTCAAGCGCGTTTGGGGCCCCGGACTTCACCTTAAGATTCCCTTTTGGCAAATAGCCAAACTTTTTAACGCTCAAATTCTTGAGTATACTATTCGCCACGGTTTTGATCTTTCTCAAAAAGAATCTCTCGGTGACGAACCTATCACGGCTACTACCAAAGATAATAAAACCATCTCCATCGAAGGCTCGATTCTTTTTAAGCTCGACAAAGCCAATGCCCCAGAGCTTTGGGAAAACATCGGCGATAACTTTATTTCCAAAGTTGTCCGTCCCTACTCCAGAAGTCGTATATCTTCTGCTTTCAGTCAGTTTGATCACACCGAAATTGGTCCGGAACGAACCCAAATTGAAAACACCATCAAAAATGAACTAAACAAACTTTTTGAAGATAAAGGTCTCATCATCGAGAATGTTCTTTTTTCCGAAGTAAAAATTGTTGACACAGGCTCCAAACAGCCAGTCCAAACCATACTTTCTACCCCCGCGACCTCCTAGTTTTGTATATACTTATTCTATGGCCTTGCCCAAATATTCGGTTCTGCAGATTCGTCCTGCCAAAGACTCGCTCACTGGTCAGGCTGCCTTTGTTGAGTTTTTAGCTTCCATTAAGTCTTCCCTCAAGGCTAGTTTCATGGATAGACTTCTCAACACCTACGAAACTATTACCTTGGAAATCGCCAATCTTAATCAGACCACCTACTTCATTATTGCCTGTCCGGAACGTCTTGATCACCTCGTTCGTTCTCAGATTGCAGCCCAGTATCCAACTGCCCTCATTACCCCCATGAAAGACTACCTCGTTGACTGGTTGTCTCATGGCCAGCCCCAAATAGGCCAGTTGGTTCTCTCGTCTCCTTCTCATCTCCCCATCAATGTCACCGAAGATGAAAAAGTTGACCAAATGACCGCTATTCTCGGCAGTCTCTCTCGTATACCATCAGGTCAAGCAGCCGTGATCCAAATTTGTCTCTTCGCTGCCCCAGAAAACTGGCAAAAATCTCTTCGTAAAACTCTCGAGCCCAAACCAGTTGCCGAGGGTGAAAAATCCCAACCCAGCGTTCAAAAACCCTTAGTCGAAAAAAAACTCGCCTATCAAGCCTTTGGTTGTGATATCCGCCTTGCCGCTATTTCCCAGAGTGAATCGAGTTCCAGGCAACTTCTTTCTCAAATCTCTGCCGCCTTCGGTACCTATGCCCTTTCTGAAGGGAATAGTTTTAAGCTCAAAGTTGTCAAGCCATCCTCTCATGGAAAACTAAAAGAAATGATTATCGGGCGTTCGGCTAGGTACTCCAATCAGTATCAGTATCTAAATTACGCCGAAATAGCCGCCATTTATCACTTGCCAGGCGTAAATCTAGCCAATATCAAAGGCATCGCTTGGGGGAAGACTCTGAGAGGGGAGCCCCCGGTAAATCTCCCCATCGCCGAAGATCTTTCCGAAGAAGAGAAGCAAGACATTAATTTTTTTGCCAAAACGGAATACAAAAACAGAATTGTTTCCTTTGGTATGAAAAAAGGGGAGGATCGTCGTCGTCACGTATATATTTTGGGTAAGTCTGGTACTGGTAAATCAACTCTCCTAGCCAACATGGCCATCAATGATATTCGCCACGGTGAAGGTATGGCATTAGTCGATCCTCACGGGGATACCGCCGAACACCTCTTAGACTATATCCCCTCAGACAGAATTAATGACGTCGCCTATCTCGATCCTTCAGTTGTTGGTAAATCTTTTCATCTCAATCCTCTCTATGTTAAAAATCCGGCTTACTCAGAACTAGTTGCCTCAGGAATAGTTTCTATTTTTAGCAAACTCTACGGCAACTCCTGGGGCCCTCGTCTGGAATATATTTTAAGAAATTCCCTCCTTACTCTCGTTGGTAAACCGGGAGCCACTCTTCTCGATGTACCTCGAATCCTTACCAACAAGTCCTTCAGAGAAGAATATCTTTTGGCTGTTCAAGATCCGGTCCTTCACAATTTCTGGCACGACGAATACGACAAGTACTCGGAAAAATTCCAGTCCGAGGCTATTTCTCCCATTTTAAACAAAGTCGGCCAGTTTATTACCTCACCCACAATTAGAGACATCATCAGCCACCCAACATCCACGGTTGATTTTGAAGACTTAATGAACAACGGCAAGATTATTATTCTCAATCTTCCCCAGGGCAAGATTGGTGAAGATAATGCAGCCCTTCTGGGAGCCATGTTTATTTCTCAAATTCAGATCGCCGCTATGAATCGTGCCAACATGGTCGAGACAGAGCGTAAAGACTTCTTTCTCTATGTCGATGAGTTTCAAAACTTTGCCACCACTTCTTTTATAAAAATTCTTTCCGAAGCTCGTAAATATCGGCTTAACCTTATTCTTGCTAATCAGTACACCGCCCAACTTCCGACAGAAATTCAAGACGCTATTTTTGGCAATGCCGGTACTCTCATAAGTTTTGTTGTTGGAGCTGCCGACGCTAACCGTCTCATGAATGAACTGGGAAACTTCTACACTCAAGATGATCTCGTTGGCCTTGCTCGTTACCAAATCATTGTCAAGATTTCTGTCAACGCCTCCATTTCTAATCCTTTCTCAGCCACAACGCTACCCCTTCCGGAAATCAAAGATGATAATCGTCAAAAAATTATTGCGGCCAGTGAAGAACAATATTATCGCAAAACTGAAGCTCTTGACATGACCCAAGCATCAATTTATGTTCCCAACGCACCCCCCCAAACCCGCTCCTATTCTTCAGCCACACCATATCGACCTCAGCAACAAACACCTTCCTCCACTATTAAGAGAAGTGAACCTATAAAGCCAAGCCCGGTAGTACCGTCAAAAGAACCTACCCTGGAAGAACTGGACAAAGACAGAAGCGATGGTCTTCGCCCTAGTGTTGTTGGCTGTTTCTTAAATTCCGGCAAAATTCTTTTTGTTTATCAAAAAACTCATCAACTCTGGCAATTACCACAAGGGGGAGTGGACAATTACGAGACTACAATCGACGCTTTCAAACGTGAAATGACCGAGGAACTGGGTGGAGATTTTCTCAAACAGACAAGTTTCAAGCCCTCCTTTTTCTCTGCCGACAAAATTGAGTTTCCTCCTGATAAACAAGGTTTGCGAGAACTTAAACTCGACTCTGGTAATCCGGTCAAAATGAAAGGCAAAAAATATTATTTCCTCTATGTCACTTCTTCATCTACCAATTTGAAATTTCCCTCAGATGAAGAATATAATGACTTTAAATGGGTAAATTATGTTGAAGCTTTAGAGCTGGTAAAAACTTCTACCCAAGGAGGTAAACTTAGAATTACAATATCAGCCTTAGATATTCTAAAAAATAAAGGCCTTCTTACTGCAGGAACCAATATTAATAGTCAAAGTAACAACAATGGATCCAGACCAAACCATCAACCCCAAACCCGAAACACCCCAGTACGACGACCCCCAAAACCAGACGTCAACCCCATCTTTTTCTCCGACGAACCAGGACATAACTCCACCAGCAACTTGGAGCAGCGACCAAACTCCACCATCAGTGTCCTCGATACAAAGCCCTCCCTCCCCGACACCATTGACGAGTCCGGAGCCGATCTCCCCGCCAATATACCAGGAGACACCCCAAAAAACGCCTCCTCTGATCAAGGAGATTCCCTCATCGTCTAAAAAGTCAGGTTTTCTAAAAAATTTCTTCATTGTTATAGCCCTCATCCTCTTCGGTATTCTCATCGGTGTTGTAGCCGCCCGTTTCTTCCCTATGCCTGGGACAGAAGTTCCTGTTGCTACTCCAACTCCGGTAATCACTATTACTCCCTCTCTCACCCCGGAAGTCACCCCAATCTCTACCGCTTCAGCCTCAGTTGACTTTACCTGTCCAGCAAACGGTTGGGTTGACTGTATGCCAATACTTGACGAAGCCAAAACAATCTCTTGTTCTACCGAA
This sequence comes from uncultured Pseudomonadales bacterium, assembly GCA_964638575.1. Classification (GTDB taxonomy): domain Bacteria; phylum Patescibacteriota; class Microgenomatia; order UBA1400; family MFAQ01; genus UBA2277. The sequence goes on from CAZWYN010000016.1 coordinate 7,200, forward strand.
GCTATGGCTTGGTACAAAGCCAACTGCCCCAATTTTCAAGGTGCAGCTCTCTAGGTCTTGACAACAGATCGAATTATAAGTAAAAATAGCACTCGAGGAGTGTGAGTGCTATTTAGTGTATACTCAACTCCTAAGCCTTATCAATTATCTACAAACAAAATATGTTAAACACTCTCACTGTTAAAAAACTCCAACCCGCCCCCGGCTATCTTCTAGTTGAGCCGGCCAAACAGGAGAAACAAACCGCTTCTGGGCTTTTTCTTCCTGACTCTCACTCCGAAAAACCTCAGTATGGCTCCGTCTTAGCAGCTGGCGGAAAACTAATCAACGACCGCGGTGTCGAAGTAAGTTCTCCCGCTAAAGCAGGGGATACCGTTATTTACAAAGAGTGGGGTGGCAATGAAGTTGAGATTGGTGATACTAAGTATCAATTCCTCAAATTTGATGACATTTTAGCAATTGTTAAATAAATATGGCCAAACAAATCATTTTTTCCGAAGAAGCTCGCGTCAAACTTGTAACCGGCGTTAGTAAACTTGCCCGAGCAGTCGTTACTACTTTAGGGCCCAAAGGCAGAAATGTCGCCATTGATAAAAAATGGGGCGCACCCACCGTTCTTCACGACGGTGTTTCTGTTGCCAAAGAAGTTGAGCTCGCCGACCCTTTTGAAAACATGGGTGCCCAGCTCGTTAAAGAAGCTGCCAGTAAAACAAACGACATTGCCGGAGATGGAACCACCACGGCCACCCTTCTGGCCGAGCAAATTGTCATCGCCGGAATGGAAAGCATTACTCAGGGAGCAAACCCCATGCAGATGAAGCGCGGCATCGATAAAGCTGTTTCCGCTGTGGTCAAAGAACTGGGCAAAATAAAAAAAGATCTTTCTGAATCTGACTGGGAAGCAGTCGCCACTATCTCTGCCCAAAACAAAGAAATCGGTAAAAAAATTGCCGAGGCTCTACTTTCTGTTGGGCGTGATGGTGTCGTGACTGTCGAAGAGTCCAAAGGTATGGAATTTGAGATCGAGAAAAAGGAAGGTATGCAGTTTGATAAGGGCTATGCATCAGCCTATTTTGCCACCGATGCCTCCAATATGGACGCCACCATCGAGAATCCATATATCCTAATTATCGATCAAAAAATTAGCGCTCTAAACGATATCGTTCCTTTCCTGGAAAACACCATGAAAGTTACCAAAAATATTGTCATCATTGCTGATGACATCGAAGGAGAAGCCCTTGCCATGCTAGTCGTCAATAAAATGCGTGGCAACTTCAACATTCTCGCCGTCAAAGCCCCAGCCTTCGGCGATAGAAGAAAAGCTATTCTCCAAGACATCGCCATACTAACCGGGGGAACTCTCATCTCTGAAGACACTGGTCGCAAACTCGACTCCGTCACCGTTGAAGATCTAGGCCAGGCCGACAGTATCTGGTCTGACAAAGACAACACTCAGATCATTGGGGGAAAGGGAGACCTTTTGGCTCTCAAAGCTCGCTTGGCTCAAATCAAAAAAGAGTACAACAAAGCTACTTCTGAATTTGACAAGGAAAAACTGGCCGAAAGAATTGCCAAGCTCAGCGGCGGTGTCGCCGTCATTAAAGTCGGTGCCGCAACGGAAGTTGAGCTGAATGAACTCAAGGAAAGAGTCAAAGATGCTGTTGGTGCTACCAAAGCCGCCATCGATGAGGGTATTGTTCCCGGCGGCGGTGTCGCTCTCATCAAAGCCCGTAAAGCTCTTGACGAATTAAAGGGTGATAACTCTGACGAAGAGGTGGGTATCAAAATTGTCAAAGACTCTCTTTCCAAACCTTTGCAATGGTTGGCCAGCAACTCTGGCTTTGATGCCGATTTGGCGGTCAAAACCGTCGAAGACAACAAAAACGTCAATTTTGGTTTCAACGCTCTTACCTTAGAGTTTGAAGATATGATCAAAGCCGGAATTCTTGATCCGGTCAAAGTCACTCGCTCAGCCCTTCAAAACGCCGCCAGTGTTGCCAGTATGATTCTCACAACGGAATGTCTCATCACTGACATTCCCGAAGAAAAAAAAGAAGCTTCAGCACCCAATATGGGTGATATGGGAATGTAATCAAAAGGGATTAAAGGTGTTAAACATAAAAGACCCCTTACGGGGTCTTTTATTGTTAAATTATTCCTTATTCTCACTATTACGCTTAAACCAGGGAACTTAACTATTGATACTATTATCCACAAAATAAACAAGTTTTCCACACAGCACAAATAATTGATGAATCAATTAAATTGTTATATCAATTAGTTGGAAACTATTTATCTCCTGTTTATCCTGCCCAAAGCCAAGTAAGGCTGAGGGTTAATATTTTTCTCGTTTTTGATTACCTCAAGGTGAAGATGGGGCCCGGTAGTTTTTCCGGTCAAACCAACCTCACCGATAGGCTTATCGGTTTTTACGATATCTCCCTCATTGACGAAGATTTTACCCATGTGTCCATATAAAGAAACAGTATCGTTTCCATTATCAACCCACACGGCTCTGCCATAGTCGTACTTAAGGTACTGGACCTTAATAACGACTCCTTCTTTAATAGGGTAGATCTTAGATCCCAAAGGAGCTGTTAGGTCAATTCCAGGGTGCCCGAAACGGAAACCCTGAGAAACGCCTGTATAAGCAGGAAGAACGTTGGCATAACTCTTACGGGTCTCAATAGGAATCTCCGTATTAAGAGTTTGTACATTTGCAGCGACCACAGACTGGTCGATTGGGAGGAATACTAGTCCGGAAGCCAAGGAAGTCATCGAAATGACTCCACCCAAGGCGGCCTTAATAGTTTTTCCTTCGAACATCGGTCTGATGAGTTTTGAAACAGGGTTTGATGTTCTGGTTTTTGGTAGTATGTTTAGTATCATAAACGCGGGTATTGCCCCGCATTAGGTACAAAAAATGCTTGAATTTCTCAAGCGAACGGTATCATACCATATCAAATTGTCAATGTCAAACCCATAGCCCCTGACTTGGTATATCCTTAATCTAGACATGTTGACCAAAGAACAAATCCAAAACAAAAACGTCTTACTTCGAGCCGATCTAGACGTCCCCATTAGCCAAGAGGGCAGAGTCGAAAACGACTACCGCCTCTTGGCCTTTCTACCCACAATAAAGTTTTGTCTTGAGCACGCCAAAAAAACGGTCATTATTGGCCATCTTGGCCGTCCAGTGGGGGAGGACTCGTCTTTGAGCCTGGTTCCAGTAAGAGATAGCTTAAATAAATTGCTAAATCAATCTATTTTACTTCTTCCTTCGGGTATTTCTCCAGGGGAGAGATGGAAGGGGGAACTCCCCTTAGTCCTTATGGAAAATTTAAGATTTGATCCTCGAGAAGAAAAATTAGATAGGGGATTCGCCAACGAACTGGCCATCGGTGCCGATATTTACATCTATGAAGCCTTTGCTACTTATCGTGACTCGACCAGCTTGACCTTAATACCCGAAATTTTACCAACCCTAACCGGTTTTAGGTTTGATGAGGAAGTCCAGACCCTCCAAAAAGTACTTAATAATCCCCTTCATCCAACTCTTCTTTTAGCTTCAGGAGCAAAGCAGGACAAACTAGAAATAATCAATAAAGTAAGTCAAAAGTTTGATCAGGTCCTTCTCGGCGGGCTATTTGCCAGGCAGGAAGACAGAACTCCAGACGGGCTCGACCTTAATGAAATAACTACTGCCCGATTTGTAAGCTCGATACTTGAAGCTAAAACCATCGTTCTCAATGGCCCCGTTGGCCTGTATGAAGATGGTATCCATGGTCAAGCTACCAAAGCCGTTTTCCAAGCTATCACGGACTCCCACGCCTACTCTATTTTAGGCGGTGGTGATACTCTAGCCGCCATACCCGCCCTAGGCTTCTCATATGCCTCTTTTAGCTTCGTAAGTACCGGAGGTGGAGCAATGCTCGAGTTTCTGGTTAGTGGCACCCACCCTATGCTGGAAACCCTTAAAAATGCTAAACTGATTTAGTTATATTTATAACCTGCCCTATGGTTAATTTTTCGATTAATGGTTTTGGAAGGATCGGACGCTCCGCCATGCGTGTTTGGCTACACAATCACCTTGAAGACGCCAACCTTGTTGCCATAAATACCTCTGGTTCCCAAAACGTGGCCGGTTGGGCTTATCTCCTCCGTCACGATACCGCCTACGGCACCCTTCCCTACCCCGCCTCCTCCGAGGAAGTTCAAGACCCCAAGGACGCTTCGGATGCCAAACCAATCATTGGCTATATTACAATTGAACACCCTAAAAAAACACTTAAAATTCCTATTCTTGCTCAGCGTGACCCAGCCAAAATCCCCTGGGTTCAATTTGGAGTTGAAGTCGTCGTTGAGTCCACGGGAGCTTTTACGAGTCTGGACAAGGCCATTCTTCATCTTCAGGGAGGCGCCAGATTTGTAGTTCTTTCTGCCCCTGCCAAGGGTGGAGGCGTACCTACGGCTGTTTTAGGCGTCAACGACCAAGACGTCATCACCAAGGACCGTACTGGTACTCTTTCCGTGATAAGTAACGCTTCTTGCACCACCAACAGCGTCGCCCCTGTAGCCGACATCCTTCACTCCAAGATTGGCATTCTCAAAGCTATGCTCACTACAGTTCATGGCTACACTGACGATCAAAACCTCCAAGATAACTCTCACCGTGATCTTCGCCGTGCTCGTGCCGCCGCTCAAAATATTGTGCCTACCTCCACCGGAGCTGCCATTGCCGCCACTCAGGCTATTCCCGAACTTCAGGGACTTTTTGATGGTATCTCCCTTCGCGTTCCTGTCATCACTGGTTCCATTACCGACTTTACCTTTGTCACTCGTCGCTCCACCTCCGTTGAAGAAATAAACCAAATTTTTATGGATGCTGCCAATGACCCCAGATATCGTGGCATTTTAGCCGTGACCGACGAACCCCTAGTTTCCTCCGATATCGTTGGCCGTCCGGAATCTAGTATTGTTGATCTTGAAATGACCCGTGTCGTTGATGGTACTCTGGTGAAAGTTCTTGCTTGGTACGACAATGAATGGGGCTATGCCAATCGTCTCGTTGAGGAAGTCATCAAAGCCGGCGATCTCTACTAAAATTGAGGCCGGAGAGGGAATCGAACCCTCGCATGGAGGTTTTTGCGGATAACATTATCCATTTCTATCAAGATATGCAGAATATTTATCACATTTGTATTTCAAGAATGGGGCATGGATAATGTCTCGGTAGATAAATTCTGAAACCATGATCGCGTTTCTCCAGTTATATCTCAGTTTATAGGCCCCGTATCCATAAGAGATCGAACTCTTGATTTCTGGAAAAACACTCATAATTTTTGTTGTTAATTGTTCAAGAAACATTTTACTTCCACTCGTAAAAATAATATTCATCCTATTCTTCTTGTTTTTCTCAATGTTGATACACCCATCTCCGTCAAAATAGCCTCGAAGGAAATATTCAAAATATTTGTTGGGTATTTCCGGTAATTTGATGACTAACGATTTTCTTGGACACAATCCTATTTTAACCAGGTCATCATAAATTTTTTTGTTTCCTATTCTGACACGATACGATGTCTTACACCAATATTCTTTCTCTCGAATTTTAATTTTTCGAGAACCCCTTTCCTGGATTATTTGCTTAGTAGACATGGCGGCCATCATATCTTTAAGAATATCTAAGTCGTTATTTGCTAACAATATATAGCATGCCCTCGAAGATCCTCTACAATCTTCAACTGCTCCATCGGCATAAATAAAACCCAAGACATAAGCCATTTTTGGTGACCACTCTTTAAAAAAATCTTCATTAATACTTTTCCTGTTATATCCACCTCTTTTGTCTTGTTCCACAATTTATTATTACCAAATAAAACCCAAAAGTCAACAAGAAACATCATCAAAATAAAAACAATAAATCAATTTATTTCATAAATGATAAAATAGTGCCTGAAGTGGCCGGATGGTGAAGAGGAAACACGATTGTCTGCAAAACAATCATGCGAGGGTTCGATTCCCTCTCCGGCCTCAATATTTCATGTTCGACATCTTGACATAATCTGCTATCATAGACACAAATGAAGACAAACTTATTCAAGCTCTTTGCTATCCTTATTTTTTCTGTTTTTCTTGCCGGATGCAATCTTAATCCCTTCGCCAAAAAAGCCGGTATTCAAGTTACCTCTAGCCCCGAAGCTAATGTGATGATAAACGACGAGTCCGTAGGTAAAACTCCCGTATATATCGACAACAAAAAACCAGGTTCCTACACTGTCCAAATGACGGCTGTTGATAGCGGTCAAACCTGGGAAACCAAGGTTGATCTTCTTGGCGGTACCCTTACCACCGTCCATCGTGAATTTGGTGAAACTCTAGACAAATCTCACAGCTATACTCTTTCCTTTGAAAAACTAAGTAACAACAAAGCTGCCGCAGTCAGCATTGTTAGTCTCCCTGCTAGCGCTACGATAAGTATCGACGGCAAGCCGGAAGGCTTTTCACCCAGAAGTATTGATATTGAACCAGGTCCCCACGTCTTTACTTTTACCAACCCTGGCTATCAAGATAAAATAGTTAACGCTTCAGTTCAGGCTGGATATCGTCTAGTTCTAAACTTCACCATGTCTGCTCTCGACATAACTCCAACACCCACTCCTACCATCGCCAGCGCTACTCCTTCGGCAGACCTTGTTACCCCCACCCCCGCCAAAACGATTACTCCTCTTCCCAAACAAGCAACTTCCTCAGCAACCATTGCTAAACCCTACGTTGAGATTCTCTCAACCCCAACTGGATGGTTAAAGGTTCGTGAAACAGCCTCGACAGGAAGTAACGAACTGGCTAAGGTTAATCCCGGTGACGTTTTCCCCTACAAAGAGTCTACAAACTCAGGCTGGTATCAAATTGAATACACCAAAGGCTCTTGGGGTTTTGTCTCTTCCACTTACGCCAAACTGGTTAAGTAATTCTAGGCGATATAGTACAAAACGCCAATTATCACCACCACCCACAGGCCTACGGTGATGATTAAAGGTTTGTCCGAAAATAGTACTCTCTCTGGGCTTTCTCCTTCATTTTTCTCGTAGATAAGCTGCAAATATCTCATGATGCCATAAACCACAAAGGGAATAGTAATCATCATCCATTTCTCGGAGATTAGAGTCTTAGGTAGTATCGAAATTAAGGATAGTGCTCTACCGTCCGGCACTATCTTGGGATGATTAAAGGTAAACAAAGAATAGGTAATCCAAGTTGCGGTTGCAAACATAGCCGTGTAAATATCCAAAAGTTTCTCGGTATAGTGCTTCAGAGTTTCTCTTGTAGAAACACTAGTTCCTCGTGACATCATTAGTGTCATTTCTCCTCTTCGTTTCCCCACAGCTAAAAATAGAGAAGCAGAGATTACGGTCAGTAAAAACCATACGTCCATATGAGCGGAGATTACAAAAGCTCCCGCATAAACCCTAATTAAATATCCCAAGGCAATTACGATTACATCAATAATCGCCACCTTTTTCAAAAATCCGGTATACAAAACCTGAATAAAGAGGTACACCAAACAGCTGATAAAGAAAAATAGATTTAAGGTATACGCCCAAGTCAGACCGATAACTGTTCCGGCAATTAAAGCAAAAAAGGCTACTGATATTGGTAAGGCACCAGAAGCAATTGGTCTATTTTTTTTAAATGGATGCAATCGGTCGGTACCAACATCCAAAAGATCATTAAAAATATAAGTCGCACTAGATAAAATCGTAAAAATAAAAAAAGCCTGTGTTACTAATCCAAACGCACCTTTTTGATAAAGCAGACCCGTAAATATCAAGGCTCCAAACAAAGCGAAATTTTTCAACCACTGTCTAGGTCTTACTGTTTTGAATAACGCAATGAGTATTGCCATACGATAAATACGGTCATTAATATTACCAATCCTATCATAATTATAAGTTTTGTCCGGGCTTCGAAGCTCAAAGCTGCAATTCCGAGAACCACTGCCGCAAACCAATAAAACAGTGCTACTCTCCTTTTTCCCCAGCCCATAGCCAGTAGTTTGTGATGTAAATGGCTCTTATCCCCCCAAACCGGCGACTTTCCCGACACTAACCTTTTAATCATAATATATAAAAAGTCAATTAATGGGATCCCCAAGACAATTATCAAAGCTCCCACCTTGGCTGTCGCTAAAATAGATATCACCCCCAGTAGTAAACCGGCCAAAGAGGTAGCCGAGTACCCCGGCATAATTTTTTGCGGATAAAAATGAAAAACCGTCAGTCCGGCGAAAGCTCCTGCCGTCGCAAACGCGAGTATGGCCACCGGCCACTGCGTAATGTCGGCACTAAAGTTCAAAGAAATGAGACCCAAAACTATAGCTGCGATTGTAATTACCCCGCTAATTTGTCCGTCCACCCCAGACGACCAGTTAATGGCATTCATAAGGGACGGTATCCAAAGTAGGGCAAACAAATCGGCGAGGAGCCAAATCTCATGATGTTCTCCCAGCAAATCAAAGCCCAGTTTGGGGATTGATAAATCAATTACCCCCCCAAAAGGATTACTTATAAATGCAATTCCAATTCCGGAACCGACAATAATGGCCGTTACTAAAAAATTCATTCCCAGTCTGAGGTATGGACTCGAGCCTCTAATATCGTCTATGAGTCCTACAATCAAAGTTAATAGTCCTGCCACGCCAATTGCCAGCAAATGGCCATCTGGTTTTAACAAAAGCATTATTGTCACCATCACCGCAAAAAAGATCGGAACTCCTCCACCTTTAGGCACAGGAGTTTTATGAATATGTGCGGGGTGAGGAGTTTTAGCTGGGTCAACCACCCACCCCATTTTTTTAAAAAATATAATCGTCAAAGGCGTTACCACCAGGCTGATTATCAAAGCCAATAAAAAAGGAATTACCGTAATCACGATTGCTGGATTCATACGCTTAGGAAGATCATCATAACTCGGAAAAAACTCGCTGCCATCAAAAATACTGCCGTTACTACCCCGATCATAATCGTGTTTTGCACAGTGACGTCATCTTTACCTGCCCAACTAGCCAAAAGCCTAGTCAAAACCAGAACTCCTTCCGTACCGGCAAAAATCCAAACAAACCACATTTTTCCAATTAACTGTCTTTCACCAAAGGGAAAAGAATAAAGCCAAGGTAGTTGCGGCGGTAACCTATTCCAAAACAAAGCCATTACTCCAGCCATAATTAATACCACGATCACTCCTATCCAAAATAACGTTATCGAGGTAGTAGTTTTTTGTCTTTCTGCCACAATTTGAGTATATATCAGGCAAGTATTGTTATGCCTTTTTTTCTGTTACTCGATACTCCATGTATCTTCCCATCATCAAGCGAGTATGAGCGTCTAGTCCCGGCAAGGCCGAGAAAAAGAAACCTACTACGGGCAGCAAAACAAATTCAAAAGGGGACACAATTTTTCTCCACCAAGGTAGATCCTTTACTTTAGGTCGGGCTTTTAGATCGATGAAAATCATCGCAATCATACTGACAAGAGATAAGGTCAAAATAGCTGAAGATACCTGGGGAAGGGTTTTCCCCATTACTGTCCTGGAAAATGTCGGGTTCAAAAGTGGTGGCAGGTTAGCCGCGACGGTAATAATAAACCAATTAACAGGCCACATAAAGTGATCCTCAACCACCTTGAATACTCTAATGGTTTTGTCCCAAAATGGAGCTTTGGTGTCCAAAATATATCGTTTGATGATATAAGAATCATCCGAAGCTCCCCACGCCCAACGTTTTACCTGCTCGTACGTGTTGGTATAGGTACTCCAGAAACCATCGGCTTCGGCAGCATCGGCAAACACCGAAATATACAACGGTTCCACCTCTACTTTTCCTTCGGTGGCAAAATAAGTCTTAAAGAAAATACGATAGTCCTCGGGAATAACATCAGTATCCCAGTAATCAATATCGTCCATTAATCTCAAACTCATCGAATAAGTCGAAAAGTTTATCAAACGATCCGGCCGTGACAGTTGTGCCATATTAATTACACTACTCATTCGGTTAAATACTCTCATTGGCCAAGGGATACGCTCGATATTGTTGTAAAAAACAATTGCTCCCTGCCAAATCTTGTGATATCTATTTGGATCATCAAGAAACATGTAGGTCAGAGCTGCCAAATGATTTGGGTGTAACGCTACGTCACAATCGACCGACGAAATGGTCATCTTGTCCATATCCCAGTCTTTGTGTTTTTTTAACTCTTTTCGAAACTCTTTTCCTGCCCAAGCAGCATTTGAAGATTTCCCCACCACTTCCCCGGTTAGATTAGCGGGATGATATGTAAAAAGTAGTTCCGCAAACTTTCCTTCAAACTTATCTCGAAGCTGTTTTTCCCTACTTCCGTTAATTTCTTCTCCTGCTCTTGCCTCCATCGCAATCAAAGGAATTATCTGTTTTGCCCCGAGGGTTTGTTTTTCCAGAGCCTCCAGAGTGCGCACCAAAATATCCCCTGGTTCCTTATACGTAGGCAACACAATCACATGTTTAACCTCCATCCAGTCTGCAAATCCTTT
>CAZWYN010000017.1:0-17433 GCA_964638575.1 uncultured Pseudomonadales bacterium
TATACGTAGGCAACACAATCACATGTTTAACCTCCATCCAGTCTGCAAATCCTTTCACGTCTCCCATCCAGTCATATTTTTCTGCCGCTTTAATTCTAAAGTATGACATCACCGAAGCGACCGACAAAGTTAGCGATCTATAAAGCCAGTAAACATTAAAACTGATGATGAAGTAAGCAACTCCCACGGGCCAAAAAATTGATCCCCATACTGGGAAAAGAATAAATGACCAGCTCACAAATCCAGGCAAAATTTCAAGTGCCCTTTGACTTTGGTGGGGATATTTATTGATTAGGTATCTAAGGAATACAAACATAAGGCATTATTTCCAGTTTGTTCAACTATTGTTTCATCGTCTAAATGTAGCTCTTGGGCAATTGCTGTAGCTATTATTTTAACATTTGCAGGGGTATTTACCGTTCCGCGAACAGGTTCCGGGGCAAGATAGGGGCTATCCGTCTCCAAAAGGAGCCTCGAGAGAGGTACTAAAGCCAGAAGTCTGCGCAGCTCTTGAGCCGATTTGTAAGTGACATTTCCGGCAAAACTCACATAGAAACCCCTACCTAGGACATATTTTAGGAAATCCTCACTCCCCGCAAAACAATGAAACTGGCCTTTTGGTAGCTTCTCCATTTTTTCCAAAATAGCTTTCATCTCCGCCTCTGCCTCTCTCATGTGAATCACTACCGGCAGTCGTAACTGTACAGCCAGCTCCATCTGGGCTACAAATATCTCCACCTGTTTTTCTTTTGTCTCTTTCCTTTTGTCGTAATAAAAATCCAGGCCAATCTCTCCAATTCCAATCACCCTATCCGACTTACTACTTATTTCTTCCAATTCATAAATCATTTGCTTCACGTCCATCACCCCCTCTATATTTTCAGGGTGAACCCCCACCATGGCATACAATTTTTCTTGTTCAGCAACAATAACCGTTCTCTTTGCATTTTCAATACTCCCCGACGGCATAAATATTTTTTCCACTCCGGCTTTACGGGCATCCGCAATCACCCCTTTTACATCAGTAAACTTCTGATCTGTCAGATGACAGTGTGTGTCAATTAACATTAAGGTAGTCTTTGAAACAGGTTTTCCGCTTTTTTAATTTCTTCTACGCCATACTGTGCCAAAATTTTTTCGGAGGTAATCGGCATAAAAGGTTCAAGGTCTGTTCCAATCTGACGGATCATTTTCACCAGCTCGGCCAAAACAGCCACTTTTTCTTCTCCCTCAAGTTTCCAAACCTGTCTTTGATTGATCAAAGAGTCCGCCTGCCTGATTTTTTCCCAAATCAAAGCCATTGCCTCGTCAAACTTGTATCCTGAAAGTTTCTCTACCACTTCTTTTCTGATAGATAATTTTTCGGAAGCCACCTTCAAGTTTTCTTTTTCTGACATCGCCGCCACGCGGGCACACAAGTTACCGATACCATTGGCGAGATTCGCCTGGAAGGCCTCTTCAAATCGTTCCTTCGTCATATCCGAGTCTTCAAAAACAGACAACTCGGCCGTCAGGAAATAACGTACGGCATCTGTGCCATATTTTTCCGCGTATTCCAGAGGGTCAATCACATTTCCGGCACTCTTACTCATTTTTACTCCGTTGGAAGTTATAAATCCCTCGACCATTACTTGCTTGGACGTAGGTAGCCCGGCAGACATAAGCATTGCCTGCCACATAGCTGTTTGCTGTCTTAGGTTGTCTTTTCCGCAAATCTGTATTCCAGGCCAGTATTCTTTAAATTTAGCTTCATTTTCCGGCCAACCGAGACAAGAGATATAGTTGACCAAAGCATCAAACCAGACAAACATCACTTGCTCGGAATCTCCGGGGACTTCGACTCCCCAAGGCATCTTTGATTTCAAACGAGAAATACTAAAATCTTGCAAACCACCTTCCACAAAAATCTTCATCTCATTCTGGCGGAAATCAGGTTGCACAAAATCCGGCTGATTTTTGTAAAGCTCCAAGAGTTTTTCCTGATAGTTGGAGAATTTAAAGAAATAATTTTCTTCCTCACGAATCTCCAGTTCCATTTGAGGATGAATCGGGCATTTACCGTTCACTAAGTCGGAGTCTGTTTTTTCCAGCTCACATCCCACACAGTACTTAATTTTGTAGTTCTTTTTATAAATATCTCCTTTGGCGTCACAAAGTTTCCAAAACTCCTGCGCCGCTTTAATATGATGCTCATCGGTAGTACGAACAAAACTGTTGTAAGACAAATTCAACGCTTCTTTTAAAGCAGAAAACCTCGCCGCACTTTCATCGCAGTATTTTTGCGGATCGATCCCTAGCTCAACAGCTTTTTGATAAATTTTCTGTCCATGTTCATCCGTCCCGGTATTAAAGAAGACATCGTCTCCCAAAACTCGATGCAGTCTCGCCATCACATCCGCGCGCACTATCTCCATGGCAAAGCCAATATGCGGCTCCGCGTTAACGTAAGGTAATGTTGTGGTGATGTAATACTTTCCCATGCCTCAATTGTACCTCAGCGAGGTAAAATTCTGCGAATCCCTTTGGAAATCTTATTTGTCCACTCGGATGCCCATTCTTCAGCCTTAATTCTTTTAATCATCTCCTGCCATCCGGAATTGCCCAGATTTTCGGCGACGGAAGCAATCGTTGCCGAACTTACCTTAATATTATTTTTTATATCTTCATAGCTTCTTCCCTTATCAAGATACACGGCTATTCCTAATCTTTTCAAAATTGCTATTCTTTCACCATCGGTTAGGACATCATTCATTACCATTTTGACATCCTCAGGAGTCTTAAGCTCTGCCAAAATTCCGTACATCATCTCTGATAATTGTTTCTCAATTGTTTTGTTAAGGGGGTTATTTGAAAGTTGCATATTCTGTCCTAAATAATAACTTTAATTAATCAAAGTGTAGCACATCTTTTGGTTTTTTCTTGTAGATATATACCTCCCATACTGAAAGCAATCCAAGAATCAAAATACCATTTAAGATTGACCCCAACCCCCAAATTCGTAAATAGATATAGATAATAATTCCCAGAGTCCAACGCAAAGCCCTAATCGATGACATTGTTAGTATCGATAACAGCCAAAAAATTCCTCCCATCAACAACAACCCCATTGGTAGGTAGCTTCCAGGAAAAAGGAAGTTGGCCATATTGTCAGGATCTATTTTCCACACAGCCAAGGCAATTATCAGCCAGTTAACGGCAGCAAAAAAAACTAGCCACCCGTATTTCTTATTTCTTTCGTGTTTGTTTCGTTCCATTAATGTAAAATGAATCTATGTCAACCGATACCTTAATTGTAATAGCATTTCTCTTTATTGGTCTATTAATTCTTTATTTTCTTCTGAAGTCCCAACTTCAAAAACCAAACACCGACCCCACGCTTAATGCTTGGCTCAAGTCTCTCCAGCAATCTTTTGATACTACCAACAGAACTACAACTGCCTCTCTCCAGCAAAACTATCGCGAACTTTTCTCCCGTCTTGATCAAGCGACGACCGTTATTGGTGATCTCAAAAAAGAAGCCGGTGCCTTTGGTGAAGTTAGCCGATCCATGAAAGATCTCCAAGACTATTTAAAATCACCCAAACTAAGAGGCAACATCGGCGAACAAGTTTTGACAGACTTAATTGCGCAAATGTTCCCCCAAACAGGCTATGTTCTCCAGCATCACTTCAAGGGCGGCTCAATTGTTGACGCTGCCATCAAAACCCAAGCCGGTGTTCTCCCCATAGACTCCAAGTTTCCTATGGAAAATTTTCAAAAAATATATCAAGCCACTTCTCCTTCGGAAAAATCTCTAGCAAGATCAAGCTTCATTCGCGACGTCAAAAGACATCTTAGGGATATCTCCGGCAAATACATTCTTCCGGACGAAGGTACCCTCGACTTTGCCCTCATGTATATTCCCTCCGAGTCCGTCTACTACGAAATAGTAAACGAGGAAGAAATTATGAGTCTTAGCCGAGACGCCCGTGTTTTTCCTGTTTCCCCGACTACTCTCTATGCTAATCTGCAAACAATCCTTCTCTCTCTTGAAGGTCAAAAAATTGCCGGCAAAACCGCCGAAGTCTTCACTCTCCTTCGAGCCGTCCAAAAAGACTACGAAAAATTAAATGAGAACTTTACCCTTCTAGGTAAGCACTTAACTAATGCTTACAACTCCATGAACTCCACCACCCAAACCATGAATCAGATAGGCAACAAGCTCGAGTCTTCTCATAGTCTCAAGTCCGGCTTAGATTCCGACAAAAAAGTCATAGAATAAACCAATGCCGAAGACCACTCTTGAATTTGACCAAGCATACAAGAAATTAAACGACGCCCAACGCCAAGCCGTCGATACTATTGAAGGCCCTGTTTTGGTTCTTGCCGGTCCGGGTACAGGCAAAACCCAAGTCCTCGCCACCCGCATTGCCAACATTTTAAAAGAAACAGACACCTCTCCCGAGTCCATTCTCGCCCTAACCTATACCGATGCCGCCACCCGTGAGATGAAAGAACGCCTCGTAAAATTAATCGGTAAAGATGGCTACTACGTCAAAGTCACCTCCTATCACTCCTTCTGTTCCGACATCATCTCCGAAAACCCGGAAAGATTTAGCCGGCCCAAAGGCCTAAGTATCGCGACCGACCTTGAAAAAATTCAATTAATTAAAGATATCTTAGAAGGAGACACATTCCCCCTTTTAAAACCCGCAGGTGACCCCACTTACTATCTCAAATATATTCTCGGAGCCATCGCCGATCTCAAGCGCGAAGGTTACCCTGTCGATAAATATAAACAGTTGGTTAATCTCCTAAAAGAAGAATATGAAATCGTAAAAGGGGACTTAAAAAAAGTTGCCCTCAAAGAAAAAGAAACCCTCATCGGCAAAAATACCGACCTTCTCAAAATTTACGAAAAATATCAGGAAAAATTGGCCGAACTTGGCCGCTACGATTTTGAAGACATGATTAACTGGGTGGTCGACGCTTTTGAAAAAGACTCCGATTTTCTCCTCACCTATCAAGAAAAATTCCAGTACATTTTGGGAGACGAATATCAAGACACCAACAACTCCCAAAATCGCCTCATCTTTTCTCTCGCGAATTTCTGGGGCGAAGAAGCTAATGTTTTCGTTGTCGGCGACCCCAACCAAAGTATTTTTAGATTTCAAGGTGCCTCCAAAGAAAATGTACTAGAGTTTCAAAAAAGATTTCCAAATCTCAAGAAAATTGTCCTCGACCAAAACTATCGTTCCACCAAAAATATTCTTACCGCCGCCGCCGGACTCCTTGGTGAATCTCCCCTAACCCCCACCGTAAAATTTCAAGATCTCCCCATCAAGGTTGCCAAATTTAGTTCACCTCTTTTCGAAGATGAGTTTATAACCGACACCATCAAAAGAAAAATAAGAGCAGGGGCTAAAGCCTCCGACTTTGCCGTCATCACCAAAGACAACGCTGACATCGAAAATCTGGTGAACCTTTTCAAATCCAAAGGCCTTCCGTATCGCCTTGAAGGAGGTGTCGACATTCTTTCTACCCCGCTCATTTCTCAGTTCCTTAAGATTATTTCTCTCGTTACTACTTTCCAAAGTAAAATTGACGACCTCGATCTCTTTTTGGTTCTCAACTTTCCTTACTTTAAATTAAACCCGCTTTCTATTCTCAAAATTTCCCGTTACGCCCACGAAAAGCACGAGTCCCTCTCGGATACTCTTCTAGATGCCCACCCCGAAATAGATCCAGCTGTCATTGATGTTTTTCATCTACTTCTCAGCTGGAACTCTAAAGCTTCCACTCACACTGTCCCCGAGATGTTTCAGATAATATTTCAAGAATCAGGACTCCTGGATTACATTCTTGCTCTACCCCAACCAATTCAAGAACTAAATCGCTTCGGTACTCTTTTTGAAGACGTCAAAAAACAAGCCGAGGCCTTCCCTGGTCTTGATCTGTTCGGTTACGTCATCAATCTCAAAACTATGGCCGAGAATGGTTTGAAGCTGGAAGAAATGGCTCTCATTGGTGACAAAAATGCTGTTACCCTCACCACCGTTTATAAAGCCAAAGGTTTGGAATGGAAAACAGTTTTCATTTATCGTTTTGCCGACACTCACTGGGGCAATCACATCAAAAGACAAATGATTAAGCTTCCTCCCGGAATTCTATCTCTCGAAGATGTAGACAAAGAAGATAAAAACGCTGAAGAACGTCGCGTCTTTTATGTCGCTCTTACCCGAGCCAAAAAAAATCTCTACCTCACTGGTTCCACCCAGTACCCGTCTGCTCAAAAAATGATTTTCCCCTCTATGTTTCTTGAGGAAATCCCCAAAAACACTCGCCAATTTATCAAAGTGAGTAAGTACCAAAAAAATGCCGAGAAGATTCTAGGCAAACTCATGTCCATCACCACCACTCCGGTTCTTCATGATGGCGAAAAAGAATATCTCAAAGAAATAATTAAAGACCTCAAACTTTCTCCAACAGCACTAAATAAATATCTGGAATGTCACTACAAATTTAAGTTGGACAATCTTTACCGAATCCCTAGAACTACACCGGCCGCCATGAATTTTGGAACCGCCATTCACTCCACCCTTCAGTATCTTTATACCGACCTAAAAAACACCGGCAAGGTAGAATCCAAGGAAAGTTTTATCAAAGACTTCGAAGTAGCTCTCCGCCGTCAAGTTCTCTCCGAAAGCAACCTCAAAAACTATCTGGAAAAAGGCCGCCAAGTTCTCTCGGCCTACTACGATTACTACAAAGATAGTTTCACCTCATCCCTTTTCATCGAAAAAGAATTTGGTAAATCTCTCACCTCTCAAATAATTCTCGACGACATCCCACTCACCGGCAAGGCCGACAGAATTGATTTAGTGAGCAAAGAAGACAAACACGTCCGCTTCATCGACTACAAAACTGGTCAGCCTAAATCTAGAAATGACATTGAGGGTTTAAACAAAAACACGAGTGGCGATTACAAACGTCAGTTGGTTTTCTACCAACTCCTGGCCGACCTCGATCGCTCCTTCGGCTACAAAGTAACGGAAACCGAACTTCAATTTATTGAAGCCGACAAGGGGGGCAATTTTCACCAAGAGAGATTCAACATCACCAAGGAAGAAGTTAATGACTTAAAGAAATTAATCAGGGAAACCATGGCCAGTATTCGCGCCCTCAACTTTGATCGCACCACAGAGTATCGTCACTGTGAACGTTGTGATTTCCGATCTCACTGCTGGCCGGAAGGACTCCCGGTTACCACAACCCAAGAATCCTCTGATCCAGACGAAGAATAGCCTTTTTTATCCCATAGCTTGCCGTTTAGGCATTATTATGGTATCCTACCCAAGATCAAACTCAATAGCACTTTATAAAAGGAGCCAATCGTGAATGCCGCGCTTGAACACTTAGTTGAAAATATCAAGGAAATAAACCTGGATCTAGGCAACCGTGTCAGCCAGAACCTTACTAAGATATCGGATTTTGAAAAAGACGGTAAGGTAAGGAAAGGAGATATTCAAAGATTTAATCTTCTCCTCGACATCTTAGAGGAATCTACAAAGCTCGGTTTTGAACTGGCGAAGAAAAACCTGGGAAATGAAGCAAAATTTTTCGTCTTGCACGTAGAATTTTCGATGACTGCCCTAAGACCTGATCCCCCTACACTTTAGGGGGATTTTTATGGTTACAATAACTCATGCCCTTACTTTTTGTTATTCTTAGTCTCCTTGGTCTTCTTCTTACCAAAAAGAAAATGACCAGTGATCTGTCGCGTCTCGTTCATCGTTTCGGTGGTAGCCAGCACTCCGCCATTATTGTCTGGAGTATTATTTTTCTTCCCGGCACCCTCGTCCACGAAATTTCCCATTTTCTTGTTGCTGCCCTTACCGGTGCCCGCACCGGGAAAATAGAGATCTTCCCCGAGTATCTGGAAGAGGAACTAGATGAAAAGAAATCCACACGAGTAGCTCTAGGCTCTGTCCAAACCCAAAAACTAAATCCCCTTCAGGGCTTCCTTGTCGGCATCGCCCCTTTTGTTTCCGGAATGGCGCTACTCATCTGGTTAGCATCACTACTCCAAGCCAGTTATTACGCAGGCAATACCTGGATTTTTATTTTAGAGGGATATCTCTTCTTCACCATAGCGAACTCCTTTTTCCCCAGCTGGCCTGATATCAAACAAACCATCCCCCTCATCATTATTTTTGTTCTTATCTCTTTCTTAGTTTGGTATTTCGGCTTCCAGGTTTCTCTGAGCTCTAACTCTTATGTCTGGACCATTCTCGATTCTCTTTGGAAAGCAATCGGCATTAGTGTTCTTTTGAATCTTGCCATTATCGGTGTACTTTTCCTTCTCCTACGTCTAACAAAAAGGAACCCCTAAAGGTCCCTTTTCGTTTTTAATTTTAATTAAAATTATTCTTTTACAACTTTCTTTTTGGCAACCTTAGCCTTTTTTGGCTTAGCAACTTCTTTTCCGGAAGTCTTCTCGATTGTCTCAAGAATTTTCTCGGTAATATTCTTCGGTTCGGTAGGAGTCAAAAGTTTGATGATTTTGTCCAATTTGGCGTTTAGCTCCGAAAGATCCATGTTTCCGGCAGCGGGTCTTTGAGATGGAGCAAAAGATCTAGAATCTCCTCTTCCACCGTCTTTTTTGGCAAAACAATCACTACAAAGTACCGGTTTACCGTTTCTTGGTTCAAAAGGAACCTGGCAGTTATCACCACATTCATCACAAATAGCACTAAACATAGGTTTATCAAATCGGTTTCTGTCCCCAAAACCTCTGTCATTACCTCTACTTTCAAATCTGTTTCCACCCCTGGGTTCTTCGCCATTCATTTCACCAAAACACTTACTACAGAAAACTTCTTTTCTGCCGTTAGGCTTGAAGGGGACCTGACAACTGGAACCACATCTGGCGCATACGGCGTCAAACATTTCCTTTCGCTCGGAACCTCTGTCGTTTCCGCCTCTTGAGCTGAAACTGCCTTCTCTTGGGCTGTAATACTGGCTTCTACTGTCGCCACCTGCACTTCGATTAAAATATGTCATATCCTATATTATACCACGTACCCAAAGAGTCATCAAATAGGCACAAAAAATCAACCCTCAATTGACAATACAATGATATAGATGTACTATAGGGCAACATTCTAAAGGGAAGGAGAAAAGTCATGAGACGACTATTTAGCTTTATTGTCTTCGTTACAAGAAGCTGGACCTGTTCTCGTTGCGGGACTGTTAATCCGGACAACCGGGACACCTGCAAAAATTGTGGTGAGTATTAGCTAGTGAAACACGGACTTCGGTCCGTGTTTTTATATTTAATTAAGATAAAATAAAAATATATATGGATATGACCGACACAGACAAAATCTTGGCCGATAAACTACAAAGTATCTCTTATGATGGAGAGTATCTTGACCTGTGTTTTGCCTGGCTTACCTATCGCAAGATCAAGCCAGTATCGGTAATAGACTTTTCCAAAGATAGTCAACCATTTGAGCAATTAATTCAATGGTGCGAAGAGGCAGGTATAAGTCATCAAAAAGATTCTTCAGGTAAAGATCTACTCTATATCTCCAAAGACAAAGAAAAAATGGAAATAATGCAGAAAATATTTATGGTGAAATCTCCCATATTGGAAATCATAAAGTGTGAATATTTTGGATTTCCGAGAGAATCGGCATATGCCTACATATCACAAATGTTCACCTTGCCTGAATCAAAAAAAAATATTAGAGCTGCCAAAACCTCAGATATTGAAAAGAACTTTACCGAGTACTGGAAGCCATACATCTCTTATCTGATGAGATTGGGAAGTGAACAAGAAGATAGTCTGGTAGCCAAACTATGGTTCGATACCTGTTCTCTGGAAATTCCCAAGATTCACAATAAATATTTAGAACAATACGAAGCGGATAAGACAAAAAACGCACAAACCAAAAAGGAGTTGCTCAACACCCTTGAGTCATTCTCATACATCTCCCGGGAGGACAAAGAAATCTTAAAACAGGTATACCTCAGAAATTTTGATGCCGGATGGGTCATTGTGACGACCGAGAACAAGACGGCAATTCTTGAATGGCTGAAAAAAGCCAGAATTCAATATGAGACAGATGCAAGCGACGAAAATCTTATCTATTTCACCACATCAAAAGACAACATTGGCGCTTTTCGAGAATTAAACTCATTTAAAAATAATGAAGCAAAAGGACTGAGACAGAAATATTTTTCTTAATCTGTTTCAAATATGGAAAACACTCAGGCCATATCTCACCTTAGAAAAGACAAGATTCTTAATTTAGTTATCGACAAATACAAGGTTTCTTCCCCAAAAATTTCTACCAACCTTTTCCGAGATCTCTTAGAAGCCATTATAAGTCAACAGCTCTCCAACAAAGCTGCCGCCACGATCTTCAATCGTTTTCTTAGTTTGTTCCCCAAAGAACGAGTTCCTCAGCCAGAAGAAATTCTAAAACTTAGCGAAGAAATTCTTCGCTCCTGCGGTGTCTCACACCAAAAGGCCTCATATCTTAAATCTCTTGCCGAGGAAATCACTTCTCAAAAATTAGTTTTGGAGAATTTACATCTTTTGGAAGACGAAGAAGTTGTTTTGGAACTTACCAAGGTCAAGGGTGTTGGTCGTTGGACGGCTGAAATGTTCCTCATTTTTTCTCTCGGTAGACAAAATATTTTTTCTGTCGGAGACCTAGGACTTCGCTCTGCAGTTGCCAAACTTTATGGAGTAAATAGGGAAGATAAAATAAAAATTGAAGAAATTTCAAAAAACTGGAGTCCGTATCGATCTCTTGCTAGTCTTTACCTTTGGAAAAGTTTGGAAAACTCTTGATAAAAATTGGTATACTACGAATATATGATTAACAAAACTCGTTTTTCTCTTGTTATCATCTCCTCAGTTCTACTCTCCGCTTGTATCGTCAAAACTCCCACTGGAATAGAAAACCAAGCCGGTGAAGACAACACCGCCCCCACCGAACAACCCCAATCTTCTTCCTTGCGTGAACTTCTCGCCATGGGCAAAAGCCAAAAATGTGAAATCTCTTCTTCTGATACGGACGAAAACGGTGTCAAAACTGAGACTAAAGGCACTCTCTATTTCTCCGGAAATAAAATGGCCGAAGAAGTCCAAAT
The DNA here is from genome assembly GCA_964638575.1 of uncultured Pseudomonadales bacterium. Classification (GTDB taxonomy): domain Bacteria; phylum Patescibacteriota; class Microgenomatia; order UBA1400; family MFAQ01; genus UBA2277. The sequence goes on from CAZWYN010000017.1 coordinate 11,146, forward strand.
GACCAGCTCTCAAAAAGATTCTCCTCCAAACTTGACCATGATGATGGTCACCGACGGCACCTATATGTACTCCTGGGATGTCTCCAAAAAAACATCCGGAATGAAATTCAAAATTACCCAGCCCACCGAGGGGGATAAAATCGAAAACAAAAATGGCAGCGTAGACCTTGATAAAAAATTTGATATGAAATGCACCAACTGGACAGTCGATAATAGTAAATTCACCATTCCAGCCGATGTTAAATTCACCGACCTTTCGGAGATGATGAAAAACATCCCCACCGTACCGGCCAATATTCCGACCGGCTACTAATGACAGTTCGTTTAGAAAAAAGTTGGAAGGAACTCCTCAAGGACGAGTTTGATAAACCATATTTTAAATCGTTAAGTGAATTTGTTCATAACGAATACAAAACAAACACCGTTTATCCCCCCGCCAAATTTATTTTCAATGCTCTCGATAGTCTTCCCGTTGACAAAGTCAAAGTAGTAATCATTGGCCAAGATCCATATCATGGCGAAGGTCAAGCCCACGGACTTTCTTTTTCCGTTCCTGATGGTATCTCTCTACCTCCCTCGTTGCAAAATATATATAAAGAACTCGGTGCAGATCTTGGCAAAACCCACCCCCCATCCGGGAATCTTGAACACTGGGTCAAAGAGGGAGTTTTACTTCTCAACGCTACTCTCACAGTAAGAGCGCGCCAGGCTGGTAGTCATCAAAATAAAGGCTGGGAACAGTTTACCGACGCCATCATTCATCACCTTGCCGATAGCAAAGAAAACTTGGTCTTCATTCTCTGGGGTAACTATGCCCAGCGAAAGGGTGCCTTTATCGATACACAAAAACATCTAGTTATCAAATCCGCCCATCCTTCACCCCTTTCTGCCCACAATGGCTTCTTTGGTAGTCAACCTTTCAGTAAAACCAACAAATATTTAGAAGCTCACGGTCTGTCCCCTATAAACTGGTAATATGCATCTCACCGTCGTCGCTAAAGCAAAAAAGAAACAAGAAAAAGTGGTTCAAATTAACCCCGACACCTATGCCGTCTCGGTGAAAGAACCTCCTCTCGATGGGCGAGCCAACGGCGCCATTATCAAGTCTCTAGCAAGATATTTCTCCGTTTCTCCTTCTCAAATTACCCTCGTCTCCGGTCATACTGCCAAAATCAAAATTGTCGAAGTACCAGATCACCTAGCCGATTTTGAGTTACTTCCCAAACAAAAACCGCTTTTTTAACCCAAAACTTTCAAAGCCAGCGAAAAAATCCTCCAGGAAACTGAATCAACCTTCCTCCGAATCTCCTCTTAAACTCGGTAAAACCTTTCCACCTTTTTTGTGGCCAGCGAGGGTCAAATACTCCTTCAAAATCCCAGTACTTCACCCCCATCTTTTTTGCCCGAAGCATCTCGTCCCAAACCAGCTTGTAGTGCGCCCCAGACTTTCTCCCAGCCTCACTTGTCCAAGTCATGTAATAGTTAGCAGTATCTTTGGAATAAACGATCATCAATCCTGAATGATACTCGTCACCAACTCGACTCACCACCAACCTTACCTTTCCCTTAAAACTTTTTATCAAATTCTCTACTTCATCAGCTTTCATGATCCAAATTTTTGACGATTTTTTCCACAGCTCACAAAATTTTTTAGGTTCGACGTCCTCAATTATCACCTTCGCGTTTTTATTGATTAATCTTTTGGCATTATCCGATAGACCACCCCACAGCCCCCCTTCACTTTTAGTTAAGTCGTTGATATACGAGCTCATTGCCAAATAGGGAAAACGAGTCAAATGATAACCTGCTTGTCTAAAAGCCTCCGGGTTTTGTACTCTTTGCGGCTCGATAATTGAATTTGCCACCCAGTACCTTCTCTTGAGTCTCTTCAGCTCCTTAAAGTCTGGGTCATAGTTAGACCTCTGGATTTTCATCATCGAAAAAGGCCACCATCCCAGACGTAAAATAAAAGCTTGCATTGTATGTCTCCCATCAGACGCTTTTAACTGCACCGTTTTCCAACCACGGTGCTTTAGGTGTCCCCCCCACCCCTTGTTTTGGCGAATATCCTCCATTATTTTCTCAGTCCAGCCAGTAACTTTAGTCCCACCCATCGTAACCTATCAGTTAGTCCATAAAGTTTGTACAAAGTTGGTTTAACTACCAAGTCAAAACTTCCCAGAAACTCGACCAGCTCCGCGCCGTATCCCTGTTTAAACTTATGAAAGCCATACCATGGATCCTTTAAATCCGGTGTCGGTCCCAGACTTCCCCACATATCAAACAAACGGCAGCCTTGTTTCTTACCAAAGCGGATCACTTCCCACATCATCAAATTACTGGCCATTACTTCTCGATTTTCATTACTCGAAGCACCATAAGGGTAATAAATTGTGTCATTCAATATAAAAACCATCCAGGTTGTCAAAGTTTTTCCTTCGTAAACCGCCTTAAATAGATGGCCCATTCCCGACTCGGACATCGTCTGCCACATTTTGTGGTGATATCCCTTTCCGTGAGCAAAAAAGCCTTGCCGTCTAGTTGTTTCCTCCATCAATTTCCAATAATCTTCAAACCCAGTTTCACTGTTATCTTCAATTATCTGCACGCCTCTTTTCTCCGCCAATCTTAAGTTGTATCTCGTTTTTTGGTGCATACCTTTCAACAACTCATCCTCGCTTTTGGAAATATCCAGCTGAAAAGTGAATTTTGTAAACAACGGCTTGCCTCTTACCCAGTTAAAGGCCTTTTCCAACTCTGTAATTTTCTTCTCTGCCTTGGTATTTATCCTTTCGTTCGGTTCAAACTTCACAAAAATTGCTCTTTTCTTCTCTGCCTCTTCTTTTATGGCCTCAACTTCTTCCTTGTTTGGTACCGCAGATTTTGGACAATACCCAATACAAAACTTGGTGTAGGGGATCCGATGCCAAGTAATCTGAAAAGTATCCTCAATGTTTTTTTCTCCAAAACCAAGCCGGGACAAACCCACACCAGTTTTTTTGCGGAACTCACCCCACGCCCACGACTGCAACGGATGTCTTGCCGCTTTGTCAAAATTTCGTTTGTCAATTTCGGAAATAGCTTTAATCACCTCTCTATTTTATCCCTTTTTTATGCTTACCAATTATCAATCTCGGCAAAGTCACCCTTTGTTGCCTCCGCAATCTCCCAGTCTTGAATAATAATTCTTTTCTTTTCTCCAAACTCATCCATCTCTACTAAAGGTTTAGACATTTTTCTCTCGACTTCTCGCACCCCACCCACTCTTTTTAACAGTCTCTCCGGAATTTCAGACAAAAATCTTGACGGTATCGAAGAATGGCGTCCACCAAAAACCAGTCTATTTCGTGCCCAAGACAGGGTTAACTTTCTTTTTGCTCGTGTCATGGCTACGTAAATAAGGCGTCGTTCTTCTTCAATTTGTTCCTTCTCTCCGGAAAGCATCGATCGTGAATGGGGGAATAGTCCTTCTTCCAATCCCACCACAAACACATTTTCAAACTCTAGCCCCTTGGCAGCATGCACCGTCATTAAAGTAATTTTTGCGTTCGATTTATGCTGTTTAATTTCCGACTCGGACAGAGCCGCACTCTCCAAAAATTTCTCCACATTTTTGTAATCTGACGCCACGGCCAAAAGTTCATTGATGTTTTCAATTCGAGCCACATCTTCGTCGTCCCGTTCGTCAAATCTCTCCAAAAAACCAACGGTATTAATAATCTCCTCCAAAAGCTTCCCCGGATTTTCTTGTTTTTCCTCGTCCGTTTTTTGTTCAAGCCATTTGTTAAAAACCTCGGCCCTTCTTTTTCCTAGTTTTTCAATTCTTGTTCGGCTAATCTCCTCTTCCGGATTGTTCAGTACCCGTAAATAGGCAATTAAATCTTTAATTTCGGCTCGGTTATAAAATCGTAAACCACCCACCAGTTTGTAGGGGATGTCTCTCCGCATTAGTTCATCCTCAAAAGCACGTGACTGAGCATTTGTCCGATAAAGTATGGCCACGGCACCATCCTCTTCTGCAGTTTTTCTCCCCTGTTCCACCACATATTTTGCTTCATCTCGCTCGTCTCCCGCCTCAAAAAAATCCACCATCTCGCCCGATCCTTCCACTGTTTCCAAATGTAAGGTGGGGTGCGTAGTGTTATGACTGATTACGCCATAGGCGGTATCCAGAATATTTTGGGTACTTCGATAATTCATTGGCAGACTTACCATCGTTGCTTTAGGGTACTCTGTTTTAAACAAAACCAAGTTTCGGTAATCGGCTCCACGGAAAGAATAAATCGCTTGAGCTGCATCTCCCACCGCCGTAATATTTTGTTTTTCTCCAGCCAACAGTCTGGTTATTTCAAACTGTGCTCTGTTGGTGTCTTGATACTCATCTACCAAAATCCACTCCAACTTCTCATTTATTTCATCTCTAATTCGGTTGATTTTCAAAAGTTCTACCGCCTTAACCAATAGATCATCAAAATCTACCGCATTATTTTTCTTCAATTTGTCCTGATAGGCTTTCCACACCTTCACCACCAATCGGCGAAAATAGTCACCCGCTTTAGTTTCTGCCTCGGTCACACTCACCAAATCGTTTTTCATTTTACTGATTATGGCTAAGAACATTGCCGGCTTAGACTCCTTTGGATCCATGTCCAGCTCTTTAAGAACTTTTTTCATTGTTGTTTCGGAGTCGTCACTATCAAAGATGACATAACTTGGAATTACCGCCACATTTTGACCATACTCTCGCAGCAGTTTGGCACAAAAAGTGTGAAATGTTCCCGCAAAACCCAACGATCCAGCTTCTCCACCCAAATTTTTTACTCTTTGTCTCATCTCTTCAGCCGCCTTGTTTGTAAAAGTTAGTAAAGCAATTTTTTCTGCATCAATACCCATTTTCTGAATCAAATATGCCGCTCTGTATGTTAGTACTCTCGTCTTTCCGGAACCTGCCCCTGCCAAAATCAGAAGGGGTCCCTTTCCATAAGTCACCGCCTCCTTTTGTTCTTTGTTTAGTCCTTTTAAAAAATCATCCATGCCAATATATTGTAGTAGAAAGTTAGCATATAATTGACTCAAACCATGAAGTACGTTATTGGCAACTGGAAAAGTAATCAAAACCTCACCGAGTCCTTAATTTGGATTGACGGGATTCATGCCCTTAAGCCAAAATTTCCTGCTGATATCGCCATTATTCTTTGTCTTCCCTTTACTGATATCGCTGCTTTTAACCACAAAATTGCCGATCTTAATATCCCTATTGTTACCGGTGCTCAAGACGTTTCCCACCTTGCTCCAGGAAAACACACTGGTGAAATTACCGCTAACATGCTTGGGGAACTTGTCAGTTACTGTATTGTTGGCCACTCGGAACGTCGCCGTGATTTTAACGAGACAAGCCAGATGGTAGCCGAAAAGGCCAAACTTCTCCTGGAAAACTCCATTACTCCCATAGTTTGTCTTGATCTACCGTACCTAGATGAACAAATAAAAGAACTTTTTCAAAGAAACATCGATGTTTCTCGCTGTTTCTTTGTGTATGAACCAATAGCTGCCATTGGTACCGGCCATCCCCTAGATCCGATCGAAGCCAATCACACCACTAACCAGATTGGTTTCTTGTTAGACAACGTCGCTCCTGTTCTTTATGGCGGTTCAGTCACCGCCGATAACGTTAAATCTTTTGTAGATCAAAGTCGTATCGACGGAGTCCTGGTGGGTACCGATAGTCTCGAACCAACTCTTTTTGCCGGAATCATCAACAGTCTTACCTAAATGAAATTAATCCACATCAGGCCTGCCAGAGTTCTCATTCGCCTCGTTTCCTTTATCAAGCGTCATCTCATAATTATTTTTGCGGCTTTCCTCATCGCCGGACTGGGTTTTCTAGGCGCACAGGGACTGAGTCTTCTTTCAAGATTTAACATCAAAACCCAAGACCTTTTAAGTTTTTTTGGAACACCGGCAGAAAATCTCGATAACACCAACGGGGTTACTAATTTTTTGATTCTCGGCATTAGAGGGGAAGGTACTGACTCACCAAATCTTGCCGACACTATCATCGTTGTTTCCTACAACCACGAAACTCAAACCCCAACCCTGATTAGTGTTCCCCGTGATCTTTGGGTACCCTCAATTCAAGCAAAGATAAACACTGCCTACTACTACGGTGAACAAAAGAATCCCCCCGCCGGAATTCAAATGGCCGAAGCTGCCATTCTCGAAGATCTAGGCACCCCGATTCATTACACCGCCATAATAAACTTCACCATTTTTAAGGAAACGATTGAT
>CAZWYN010000018.1:0-16369 GCA_964638575.1 uncultured Pseudomonadales bacterium
TGGGCCTAGTCAAACCAGATACAAACACCTTCGCCAAAATAAAAGTCCTCGGAGTAGGAGGGGGCGGTAACAACGCCATAAACTCCATGATTTCCTCGGGAAAAATCAAAGGAGTTGAGTTTATTGCCGTCAACACTGATATGCAGGCATTAATAAACTCCAATGCTGATATCAAGCTTCAGATCGGTGAAAAGGGTACTAAGGGTCTAGGTTCAGGATCAAATCCCGAAATTGGCGCCCAAGCCGCCGAAGAGTCACGCGAAAAAATTAAAGAAGTCCTTGTGGGCGCTGACATGGTTTTCATCACTGCCGGTGAAGGTGGCGGAACCGGAACGGGTGCTGCTCCCATCATCGCTGAAATCGCTAAAAAAGATGTCGGTGCCCTAACAGTTGCCGTCGTTACCAAACCTTTCCTTTTTGAAGGTGCACGTCGTCGTGTTCAGGCCGAGGAGGGGATTGAAAATCTCAAAGATAAAGTTGACACTCTAATTGTCATCCCTAATCAAAGGCTAATCGACATGGCCAAAAAAGAACAAACACTTCTTGATGCTTTCAAAATGGCCGACTCCGTCTTGGGTCAGGGGGTTCAAAGCATCTCCGATCTCATCACTATCCCTGGACTTGTCAACGTCGACTTTGCCGATGTCAAAACCGTTATGACCAACGCTGGCTCTGCTCTTATGGGTGTCGGGAGAAGTTCTGGTGAAAAACGAGCCATCATTGCTGCAAACGCTGCTGTTAGTTCTCCTTTGTTGGAAATCAGTATCGAAGGTGCTCGAGGCATTCTTTTTAATATTGCTGGTAGTAAGAGTCTAACTCTCACCGAAATCAACGAAGCCTCGTCCATCATTACTCAGTCTGCCGATCCGGATGCCAACATCATCTTCGGCACCACAATCAGAGAAGATCTTGGTGATGAAATTCAAATTTCCGTCATTGCTGCCGGTTTCGATGAAAATCGCCGTCATTTTGGTAGTATTCCTTCCGTAAACCCTTATCTCACTCCCAAGCCGGTTATTTCTCCTGAACCGGAGAAACCGCTTGATGAATCAGTCGAAGAACCTCAGCCATCTACGCAAGTTAAGCTTGCCGGCAAATACAAGGTGCATCACAATGAAGTCGATATTGAAGACGATCTGGACATTCCGGCGTTCCTTAGAAATAAGTATTAAAATATACATATGGCTACCAAAAAAACCACCGAAAGTAAAACCTTCAAAGTTACTGGAGAATCACTCTTAAAAACAGTCAAAGAACTAATCGCCAAGGGTAATGTTCGTCATATCACGATTAAAGACAAAAACGACAAAGTTGTTGTTGAGTTCCCCCTTACCGTTGGCGTCGTAGCTACGGCTCTTCTTCCTGTTTTTGCCGCGATAGGTGCCCTGGCTGCACTCATTGGTGAGTGTTCCATCTCTGTTGAGATCGAAAAATAATCCTGTTCCCATGCCCGACTAGTTCTGGCCTTTTCTTATTTTGGCCTGCAAAGATAAAAGGATGTATGATTGTTATATTAGGTGACATTGTAAGTATTATGTTAATTTTAATTTTACTGTTGGTGGTTGGTTCGATTCTGGTGTACATATCAAGGTTTAATTTTGTTCCAGTCTCGGTCAATTTAGGAATTGTCTCAATCTCGGATATTCCACTGTTTTATGTAATTGCCGGGTCTTTGATTGTTGGTCTTGTTTTGTCATATATTGTTTATTTATTTAACTCTATCTCGACTTCATTTACGCTCCGCGGAAAAAATAAAGAGATCAAGAAAAACAAGGATGAAGTTCTAGAACTAACCAAGCGTGTACACCAGCTAGAGTTGGAGAACGAAAAGTTAAAACACTCACCAACCAACGAACCTGAAGACGCTAACGCCTTGTGAAAACACTACTAGCCAAAATCTGGAAATTTCTCCGTCTTCCTAAGGGTATTCAACTACTGATTATGCGTATCTTTCAAGATCAATTTCTCGTTGGGGTAACCGGGGTTATTTTTAATGACAAAAATGAAATTCTTCTCTTCAAACACAGTTACCGATCACATTCCTGGAGTCTGCCTGGCGGTTACTTAAAATCTGGTGAACACCCTCGTGAGGGGCTGGAAAGAGAGATTAAAGAGGAGTCCGGTTTTGTGGTAAGTGTCGATGAACCACTTAAAACTCTCACCGATCGAGACTCTGCTCGTCTGGATATGTGTTATATGGGTGTTTTAATTGGTGGTGATTTCCAGCCAACACACGAGGTTTCCGAGTATGGTTTCTTTTCCCAAGATAAACTTCCGCTACTTCGCAAGAATCAAATATTCTTAATTGACGTAGCCTTAAAAGAACGAATCTCATCTCAGGTATCTTGATCCTTCGTGGTCTCCCTGCGAGTACGTGACCTAATTTAAACTGGCAATGGTGAAGTTTAGGTACGAGGCAAACGTCACCCACAAAAGATATGGCACCATTAACCAACTTGCCACTTTATTCACTTTTTCAAACGAGACTATCGTTATCAAAATAAATATCCATAAAACCAGTATTTCACCAAAAGCCAGCCAGAAGTTTCCCATGCCGAAGAAAAGGACAGACCACAAAACATTAAGAACCAACTGAGCGGCAAACAGCTTCAAAGACATTCGCACCCTATTACTCATTTTTGTCGACCAAACAAGGTAAAGGGCCACACCCATCATAATAAAAAGAGCCGTCCAAACTGGTCCAAATAGCCAAGATGGGGGAATCCATACCGGTCTATTGATCGTCAAATACCAGCTTCGAACAGCCGGTGCTGTAAAAAGGGAACCTAAAACTCCAGCCGAAAGGGGAATCGCTAAAGAAAGTAACAGTCTCCAAAAGCTTTTTATCTTCATATATCAAGTATATCCTAAACAAATATTTATCAAATATGAGCTTCCTCAGCCGCCAAAGCATCCTCTTTGGTAGCGTGGATTGTACCTTCAGGATGGTTTGCCGGAGAGTAGATGGTATAAAGCTTCAATGGTTCAGTTACTGAAGAGTTAATGATATTATGGTTAGTTCCAGCAGGCACAACAATAACATCATTAGCCTTAAAAAGGATTTCTTCTCCGTTTAGGATTGCTTTACCTTGCCCAGCCTCAAATCTAAAAAACTGGTCTACGTTTGCGTGAACCTCCATACCTATATCCTCACCAGGCAGCAAGCTCATTACCACCAGTTGGCTATGTGCCCCTGTAAACAGAACTTTTCTAAAATTGGTGTTACCAATCGTTTCAGCCTCAATATCTGCATAAAATCCTGTCATTTTTCTTTGTTAATTGCTAACTAAAACCATCTTACTACCATTAGTCAAAACCCGCCAATTATGGTTTGACATTTATCCTATAATAGAGTACAATACCCATCTTATGATAAAAAACCTAATCTTAAGCTTGTATTTTACGCTGTTCTCCAGCGGGGTTCCTGTTGCTCAAAATATTCTTCCTCAAAAAGAGAATGTTTTGTCTTCTCGTACTATTTCCCTCGAGAATCGTTACCCCTCCCAAAGAGTGAGTGACGTCTTTAAAGACAACATCTTACTCAATTTAGCCTATCTTGATGGGCGTGTTAATACAGCCAAAGACATTAACTGGTCTGAGATGGAAAACTCTTTCCGTTCAGAATTTACCCTTCAACCCAATGAAACTTTTGCCTATCATGATGCAGTTCTTTCTCAATACGAAGGAAAGGTGGTAAAAACCACCGAGGCCCATTTTAATAGCCAAGACGGTTTCAAAACCGATGGCTATCTATACGGAGACGGTGTCTGTCATCTGGCTTCTTTGATAAACTGGGCTGCCAGAGATGCCAACCTGGAGGTTTTAGCTCCCACTAACCATAACTTTGCCAACATCCCGGAAGTTCCCAAAGAATATGGTGTGTCTATCTACTACAATCCGGCAAATAAATCTGTTGGTGCAAATCAAAATTTGTATATCACCAACAATCAGAACAAACCGGTGAACTTCGTTTTTGAATACAAAGATGGACAACTTTCTGTCACCGTTACCACCCAGGCCTAAAGTAAACAATAACACCAAAAAGAAGCCAGCTGTTCGTAAGGGCAGATGGCTTCTTCTCTGATTTACACCGAATATCATGAACCAAACACCTTGATATCTTAGCGAGGTGTAAGGACGGTAACTTACTTCCCGGTTTCTACTGATATGCAACGCACATACCCCAGAGTGGGATGGTTATCCCTAGGCTGCGTTGCCACTTAAAAGTGCGGTGTACCAAAAAGAGTTAGAGAGGTCGTAATTTTGTTAACTTATCTCCACCCTCTTTTATGTGGGATTAATTACAATTTACATAACTTTTAATCATTTGTCAATGGTAAATTCCAAGCTACTCTGTAATCAAAATTACAAGATGTCAGATATTAAATATTTCTTCCAAATGTAACTGCTATAATCAAAAAGTAACAAAAGCGTTTGAGCCGGGCAATCACCCAGGCAAGCTGGAAGAAGAAAATAGTAGACCTTCCCGGGAAGCCCGTAATAGCTACAATCAAGTAAAAAATTAGATGGTACCGTCAGAAAACAATGTTTAATGACTCTAATCCTGGAAGACTTATGTCTTGGCAGGATTTTTTTGGAATAAAAAAATGAAAAACAAAACCATAAAACCTTTGGAAGCACAGTACACCCCTTCAATAATTGAAGAGGAGATCATTGGGTACTGGAAAGAAAACCAAATCTTTGAAAAATCGGTTTCTCAAAGAGACTCTAAAGACACTTTTCGCTTCTATGACGGTCCTCCTTTTGTCACTGGCAAGCCTCATTATGGGCATCTTTTAGGGTCAATCATCAAAGACGTTATTCCTCGTTACCAAACCATGAAAGGCAAGCACGTCGACAGGGTCTGGGGCTGGGACTGTCACGGTCTTCCCATTGAAAATAAAGTCGAAAAGCTACTGGGAGTCAACTCTAAAAAGGAAATTGAAATCTTGGGTATCGATAAATTTGTTTCTGCCTGTAAAACTTATGTTCACGATGTCTCCTCTGAGTGGCAGTGGTATATCGATAAGGTCGGCCGTTGGGTTGATATGGAACATTCCTACCGTACCATGGACAAAAACTACATGGAGTCGGTCATCTGGGTTTTTAAACAGCTTTACGAAAAAAACCATGTTTATAAAGGCAAAAGAGTTTCCCTTTTTTGTCCCAGATGTGAGTCTCCCATCAGTAACTTCGAAATTGCAATGGACAACTCTTACAGAGATGTCACCGATCCTTCGGTCTTTCTTAAATTTCGTATAAAGGGTGAGAATCAATTTCTTCTTGCCTGGACAACTACTCCCTGGACACTTCCCAGTAACTTCGCCCTAGCTGTTTCCATAGATGATACTTATGTCTTGGTCGAACAGGACGGTATCCAGTACATTCTTGCCAAGGCTCGCGTGGAAGAAACCTTGGGTCACGACGGTCTCAGGATAATTAAAGAATTCAAGGGTAGTGAACTTGTGGGCAAAGAATACGAGCCACTTTATACCTACTATGACTCCACCAAAGCCGATTACAAAGTCTATCCCGCAGATTTCGTCTCTATGGAAGATGGTACCGGAATTGTTCATATTGCTCCGGGATTTGGCGAAGATGATACCGAACTCGGTAAAAAATACGGACTTTCGATGGGGGAGTCGGTTGATGACACTGGTACTATGGATCCAAAAGTTACTGTTGCCCAAGGTAAATATTTCAAAGCTGCCGACAAATTAGTACTCGAAGATCTGGTCGGCAGAGGATTAATCTTAAAGAGCACAAAAATTACTCACAGCTATCCTCACTGTCATCGTTGTGGAACTGCCTTACTCTATAAAAGCCAAATAGCTTGGTACATCAACATTCAAGATATTAAAAGTAAATTAATTGAAACCAATAAAGACATTAACTGGGTCCCCGGTCATTTCAAAGATGGTCGTTTCAAACTGGGTATAGAGTCTGCCCCAGACTGGTGTATTAGTCGTTCCCGTTACTGGGGGACACCGCTCCCTATCTGGGAATGTGAGTGTGGTGAGAGAATCGTTCCTGGATCTATTGCCGAGATCGAAAATCTTTCCGGTCAAAAAGTAAAGGATCTTCATCGTCCGGACATCGACGAAATCTATCTGACCTGTCCTAAATGTGGCAAAAAAGCCAAGCGAGTCCCTGAGGTACTTGACGTCTGGATTGAGTCGGCTTCTATGCCTTATGCACAGGTGCACTATCCCTTCGAAAATGTGGATAAGTTTAACGATAGCTTCCCGGCTGACTTTATTACTGAATACACAGGACAGCTACGGGCCTGGTTTTACGTTACCCATGTTATCTCCAATCTATTAATGGACTCCAAAGCGTTTAAAAACGTCGTGGTCAGCGGTGTCATCATGGGAACCGACGGCCACAAAATGAGTAAGAGTTTGGGAAATTTTCCCGACCCTAAAGACTCGCTCCAAAAATTTGGCGGCGACTCTCTTAGGTTGTACCTAATGGGCAGTTCCATTGCCCTCGGTCAAGACATCATTGTCTCCGAAGAAGACTGGGCGAACGAACTCAAAACTACCCTCATGCTGCTCTGGAACTCCTATAAATACTTTGTTTCTTATGCTTCTCTCGAAAACTGGGAACAAAAATCGGAATTTGCCAAAGAACCGGGTGTTCTGGATCGCTGGATTCTCACGCGTTTGGATGAAACAGTTCTCATGATGGATAAATACCTTAGTGTTTATCAGATTCCCAAAAGCGTCGCCATATTGAAAAGTTTCATATCCGATCTTTCCACTTGGTACATTCGTCGTTCTCGTGATCGTGTTGGTCCTAGTGCCCCAGATCAAACCGACAAAGAAGCCGCCTATATCACCATGTCCAGCGTTTTTAGAGTTCTTTTTAAAGCGACAGCTCCAATTATTCCTTTCATCTCAGAGTATCTCTATCGTCATCTTACCGGAGAGGAATCAGTTCACCTTGAAGACTGGCCAACAGTCAAAAATGACAAAGGGGTTGATAAGGAACTTTTAGCTCAAATGGTTAAGGTTAGAAGAATCTGTGAAATGGGCAACGGTGAAAGAAAGAATCTTGCTCTTCCGATTAAACAAGCTTTGGCCTCAATCACTGTTAAAGGAGAATTTTCCTCACTCAAAGAGGAAAAGGAACTTCTTCAATTAATTAAAGAAGAACTAAACGTAGAGGAAGTCTTCTTCGCTGAGGGTAAAGAAGGCGTCAGCTACGACGTCGTCATCACCTCCGATCTCAAAGACAAGGGCCTAGCCCGTGAAATCATCAGGTCGATTCAGGAAGCTAGAAAACTGGCGGATTGTCGTCTCGACGAAAAAATTGAGATTGAGCTACCTTCTTGGCCGGTCAAGTATGAAGACGACATCAAACGCAAAGCTTTGGTGTCCAAAATTACCAAAGGTCCAGAGCTAAAGATTGTAAGATCGAATTAATATGCGTCCAAACAAGGGCTTATTTATCGCCGCCTTAATACTGGTTCTTGTTTTGGGTCTTATTACCATCTGGAGTACGGTTCCCGATTTATTTTTTACTCAGCTGGAATTTGTCATTGCCGGTGTCATTATCGTTTTTCTTCTCTCCAGGCTGGATACAAGAACATTTTTTAGTATCTCAACAGGTTTGTACATTGCCAGTATCTTTCTTTTGATCCTGACCATGATTTTTGGAAGAAACATTCGCGGTTCAGTTCGTTGGATAGACCTAGGTATCTTTAATCTTCAAACATCCGAGATTGTCAAACCCCTTTTAGCCATTTTTTATGCGTCATATCTTTCCCAAAATAAAATTAGCAAGTGGAAAGATATTTTTAAGTTCCTTTTACTTGCTATGATCCCCGTCGCTTTTATTATTGTTCAGCCAGACCTTGGCACCGCGCTGACCTTGATTTGTCTGCCCCTGGCCTTATTGATATTTACCGGCCACATAAAAAAACTCTTAATTATTGGTGCCGTTTTTCTTGCTGTCGCCATTCCCTTGGAATCATATTTCCTCAAACCATACCAAAGACAAAGAATTGATACTTTCATCAATCCCTACAAAGATCCCCAAGGTGCCGGATACAACGTCATTCAGGCTACCATTGCCGTCGGCTCGGGTGGTATTTTTGGCAAGGGAGTCAAACTAGGAACTCAGTCTCACTTAAATTTTCTCCCTGAACGTCATACCGACTTTATTTTTGCTTCGTTTGTCGAAGAATTTGGTTTGGTAGGAGCCTCTTTTCTTCTTGCTGCCTATTTCTTTATTTTCTACACCTGTCTTCAAGCGGGAAAAATCCTGAGAGATAGTCGGGCGTCACTTCTTTCTCTCTCGATCTTTACCATCATGGCATTCCAAACAGTTGTCAATATCGGTATGAACCTAGGGGTCATGCCGGTAACCGGAATTACCTTACCTCTTTTTTCCTATGGCGGCAGTTCCCTTCTAAGCTTTGCGATACTAATTGGACTTCAACTCCGTCAGCTTGATTTAATCACCCCTTTTGAGATATAATTGCGCCCATGGAAGACAAAAATATATATGCCGTCATTGAACTTGGCGGAAAACAGTTCCTGGTCAAACAAGGAGACAAAATTACCGCTGAGAAAATCGAAACTAAAGTCGGTGACACTCTAAAGGTTACTGAAGTACTACTGACTCACGATGGTAAAGACACCCAAATTGGTCAGCCTTACGTCGAAAAAGCTTCAGTAGAGCTTGTTCTGGACAGTACCGGTCGTGGTGAAAAAATCCGTGTAGCTAAATTTAAGGCTAAATCAAGGTACAGAAAAGTTCTTGGTCACCGACAGTCTGAGAGCTACCTCACCGTCAAGGCGATCAACCTTTAAAACACAATGCAATTTTTATTGTTCGTCGGAGCCAACAATACTTTGGCGGCAGAAGAAGTGTCCGTCCAAATAGAGAAGGCGACCCAAATTTCCCCTAATATCTATCGTTTTGAGATGGGTTCTGTTGACGAAGCCAAAATAATTGCCGAGAAACTTGGATCAAGTATCAAACTTGCCGTCCTACTCGAAGGGGTTAGTCTAGGTGCCAAGTCCATAGCCAATGAAATCAAGGCAAAAAATTTCTCCTTAAGCTTGCTGGGAAAAAAGGAAAATACTAACAAACTTCATCAAGAAGTCAAAGACAATCTCGAAAGAGGCAGATTTGTCATTCCCAAAGACGAGTTCGGCGTCTCTCCGGTCATCAACAAAAAACACAAGATTGACGAGTTTTTCTTGGATATAGAAAATAATCAAGTTTGGCAAACGGTCTGGGTTCACAACTTCATGCACTGGATCAAAAAAGATCGTCACATGCCTCATATAGATCCTCAAGCCGGCATGCTTCCCCCAAAAATCGCTCGAAGCATGGTCAACTTGGTACCTCTTTCTCCAGAAGGCAAGGTTTTAATTGATCCTTTCTGTGGCTCAGGCAGAGTTTTAATCGAAGCGGCTGAGGTAGGCTATCAAATAGGCGGAACCGACATTGTTGCCAATCAGGTTCAAGATACCATCGAAAATCTCCAATCAATGAACTTTTCGGGGAAAATAGAAGTTCTCGACGCTACCCATCTCTCCGACAAATTCAGCAACATCGATACCATTGTTACGGAGCCTTTCCTCGGAAAGTCAAAATTCAGGCCAGACGAAATTCGTTACATCGTCCCTGGACTGGAAAAGCTTTATCTTGGCTGTCTCAAGGACTGGTTAAAGGTTCTCAAACCCGGCGGTTTTGTTGTCATGGTCTTCCCTTGGTTCAACGATGGTAAAAAAGAATATAAGACCAGTGAAATAATTGACGGGAAGCTAAAGTTAAGTTACAATCCATTGAAACGCGGAATATTTTATTCACGTCCCGACGCGGACGTCAAGCGTGAAATAGTTATCTTACAAAAAATATAAAAAATATATGGCACATGTCAAATCAGGTGGAGCGACCAGACAACACGCTCAACGTCCCGGTAAAAGACTAGGAGTCAAAATTTACGGTGGTGAAGAGATCAAAACCGGACAAATCATTGTCCGTCAGCGTGGAGCAGGAGTACATCCTGGTATCAATACCGACAAAGGTCGTGACTTTACTGTTTACGCCACTGCCCCTGGAAACGTCAAATATCGTAAGCTAAACGGGGTTAAATACGTAGACGTAATCACAAAATAAATGGAAGAAAATCAACAGGTTGCAAGATTACCACTAGACCATCTTCAACCCAATCCTCTTCAGCCAAGAGGAGTGATTACTCCTGAATCTCTTTCCGAACTTATTGACTCCATCAAAACTCACGGCATCATTCAGCCTCTTGTTGTGGCACACACTCCCGCAGGCTATCAGATCATTGCTGGAGAACGTCGTTGGAGAGCCAGTCGCCTTGCCGGTCTTACCGAGGTTCCCGTTAGAATCATTGAAACCACTCCTCAGGGGATGCTTGAGATGGCCATCGTGGAAAATGTTCAACGCACCGATCTCAACCCCATTGATCGTGCCAACTCCTTTGAGCGTCTGATCAAAGAGTTTTCTCTAACCAACTCGGATATCTGCACTCGCATCGGCAAAAGTCCTGCTTATGTCAGTAACACTTTTCGCCTTCTCGAACTTCCAGATGCCCTTAAGGATGGACTGATCTCGGGAGTCATCACCGAGGGTCATGCAAGAGCCCTAGCAGCCATTCCCGACACCCAAGCCATGATAGAGGCCTACAAGATGATTCTTCGTGAAGGTGGCTCTGTCAGACGTGCGGAAGAGCTTTCTCGCCGTTTCAAAAAAACCATGCATCGTTCCAAACCGTCTGACGGTTTCAACACCAAGACCGTCAATGAATCTATAGACAACATGGCAACAGCCATCGGTCGGTCGATAGGGGAGAATGTTAATGTCAAAATGCGCCGTTCCAGAGTCGAAACCGCCATCCATATTGTTCTCAAAGGCAATCCTGAAGAAACCGAGGCCCAAATTCAAAAAATATATGACCTAATAGTTGGAGTTCCCAAGTCGGAAGTTCAAGCTGAAAAAGAAGAAGAAATTAAGACACAAGAATCTCCGACCGAAAATACCTACTCCAATCCTTTTGAACCAATGTTGGAAAAATCCTCCTACAGTCAACCATCCGACCCCATTGTTCCACGAGACCCCGATAATCTTTCGGAATACTAAATTCTAATTGGAAGCTCTAGTCTGATTGGAGATTACTCCGACTACATCTGACGGCCAATATCGAAAAAACACCCTTCCCACAATATTCTGTTCCGGTACCGGACCCCAATCACGGCTATCCGATGAATGGCCACGATTATCCCCAAAAGCAATAACTTCACCAGATTGCACTGTATAGCTTTCTCCTTCCAGCAAAAACTGCCCCGGATTGGTAACCACATCATCTGAAAGATAGTACTCGTCAAGTACTTGGCCATCAATATATACGTTGCCGTTCTTAATCATCACTGTCTGTCCGGGAAGAGCAATCACCCTCTTGATAAAGTCAAAATTCTCATTTACCGGAGCCTTAAAAACAATTACGTCCCCATATTTCGGCTCTCCTCTTTGATAGGTAATTTTATCGGTTAGCAAGTACTCCTTATCCTTAAAAGTTGGATACATCGATGCACCTTTCACCTGATGAGGCTGCATCAAAAACAAGTAAACAACCACAAACACCGAAGCAGAAATCACAAAGGCCTCAACAAACTCATATACAATCTTGATAAAACTTCTAAAGAAACGCATCATTTAAGTTTAATGCGGTTGATATAATATATCAAGTTGGATCTGTAGCTCAGTTGGTTAGAGCGCTTCATTCACATTGAAGAGGTCACTGGTTCGAATCCAGTCAGATCCACCAAAAGAATCTAGCAGAGGCTCTTTCATTTCTTTGAATTGAACTGGCGCATTGGCCCTGGTTTTTAAAGCCAAATAAACGATACAATTCCCAGCCACCCTTCTTGCATTGTTCTATGTTTGTGGGGGGATTCTTAATGGTATATGTAACAGATTTAGACGATTGGTTTCCTGCATCGTCTATAGCAAGAACTGAAACTGTATGGACACCCTCGTTGGTTGACCAACCGCTCACATTAACGTCAGGACTATCATCAAAGTTATCGACAACACTGTATGATACTTCCGGAAGATTCCACGACTGAAAGATTCCGGCCGTAGGCGTAATAATTGTGATCGTGGGGGCAGTAATATCAAAAATTATCTGTTTCCCTTCGATACCACCCTCAACATTTCCAGCTACATCACTAGCCCGCGAGCGAATTATGTATTTTCCTTCAACGGGAGACGTAATTGTGTAGCTCCAATTTGTTGTTCCGTCGGCGATGACAATATCTTCAAATCCCAATGGGTCATTAATAATCAAGTCCACCTTTGCGACTCCACTTACGTTATCTATTGCCGTACCTATTATTTTCCCGCTCCAAACATTTAAGAGTGGTGGTAAAGAAAACGTACTGGTCGGGGCAAGATGATCCAGGGTCACAGTCCAGACTTGACTCCATGCACTAAAGTTACCGGCTATATCTTTAGCTCTCACTTGCCAATACCAAATTCCGTCAGATGCTCCTGTGGAATGAATCATATTATTAGGTAGTGTGCCTGATCGCCACAATCCAGTTGTTAATATGCCACCTGCCTGTGCAGGGTTCATCGACGATTGAAATTCATATGCGACCTCTCCACTTCTGTCATCGGTTGACGCATCCCAAGTAAAATCAAATTCGTTTGTTGACGAATACGATCCGTTTGGCAGACCCCCTGTTGGTATGGATGGGGGGATCTCATCGATTAGTCTAGCCGTAATACCTGTTCCATCAACCTGTATATCATAGCGATCAACTTGACCCGTACTATTCAAATCACCACCAACAACACTCCACCTTGCTACATCTCCTATATCTCCCAGATGAAGTTTATATTGCCCCTTAGTGCCTTCTTCCGTAATCTTTACAACCAATTCTTCGTTATTATATCCAGGTAACATAAACAACTTATCGTCTGGAAAATATAATCCCAACTGGTCGTTACACTTTGTAATTACGATGGAATCGCAGACGTCAAGTTTTCCAGGTGACCGTAAGGCAACCACAAACACTTCTCTGTTGTCATCAGCAACTCCGCTTAAGGCCTTTGTTTGATCCAAGCCTAATACTCCGAATATTTTTTGAATGTTGTCAGTTTTAGTAACCAACTCACCATGCCAGCCTGATCCTTCAAGAATGTTCGAAAAAATACCCTTTGCACTTTCCTCTGTAACCGTTCCATCTCCGTTTACAATTTCAAATGGATTATTGCTTGGCTTACCATCAATCCATCGATACAAAGCAAGATCTTCTTCTGATGGAGCAATTACATTAACAATGTTATTGGTTTGAACATCATTACTGTAGATGGCAGTTGTTAAGGAATCAATCTGAGAAACATCTTGATTCAAAGTACTTAGATACAAATTTTTTTGACTAAGGGTAGACCAGGGAATAATCAATCCATCTTTTTTCAAAAAATCATAAATAGGCAGCAAATCTCTTAATGACGGGACAAGTCTCTGAATTGTCTGGACGTTAGATTCACCAACGTTGGCTCCAAAATGTGTTGTTAGTTCAAGAGCTACTTTAGCCCACCAAACGTCATTCCAGATTGTTGCGCCTTCCCAAACTCCGTATGTCTCGGTCACGCCCTTATTTGGCGATCCTACGGTAATAACTTTATTTATTTTTGAAGTTCCGTATGTTTGAGTGTATGCTCTTGCCACTAAACCACCCATACTGTGGCCAACCAGGTTTACCTTTTCCCCAGTTGATATATGGGTGTCGATATATGTTTTAAGTCTCTCGGCCAAAACACTTAAAGGTTGTCTCCAATCATAGGGAAAAACATACAGGTTTGGATTAGCATCATTCGGATCACTGGTATTAATAAAAGAGCTAATGAGCCCATCGTACTCTTTCACAAAACTGGGAACTGTCCAGTTATTTCCATCTGTTCCACTCAATATCGCCCCTATGTCCCAACTAGCACCAAGACCAGGAATCATAATTGTTTGACTAGTATTTCTAAGCTCAGAAACTTTTATATAATCAATGTCTATAATTGGCCACGCAACACCATTCGTAAATCCAGGATTTCCTAACCAAATGTATCTGATTTGTCTTTCGGATACTAAAGATTCATAAACTTTAGTTCCATCAATATATAAATAATATTTATTTCCATCCTTTTGCATTTTTAACGTATACCATTCATTGGATAAACCCTTAAAGACGCTACTATTAAAGAGGTTAGGGGTACAAGAAGGGGCTGTGTTTGGACAAATAACGGTACTTACAGCAAACCCTGATACTTGCTGGGGCCAAGCCACAAAAACAATTTCATCCCAAGCAACTTCTCTGGTAATACCATATGGTAATAATTTGTCAGAGAGAACAAGCCCAGCACCAAAATTTGGAGTCCCCGCAAAACGAAATTTAAACTCAATTTCAACCTTATCGAGGATTGGAATTTCTTTCCACAAATACGGAAATTTTTTTGAATTTATAGGACTAAGTCTCAAAAAAGAATCGGACACAATTTTGGCTGATCCTGTTGCCTCTGGAGAAATTGTCCAAGAACTATCATATGTAGAATTAAAATAGTCAGAAAAAAAATAATATGCCTCTATACCTTTCGGAAACAAAAAGAATGCTAAGATTCCGATAATAACCCAAGCTACAAGAAGCGATGTGCAGGACTTCATTGTGTAGAATTAATTTATAAATACCCCCCCCAAAAAAAAACTATTAAAATGTACGACCTTACAATAATCATTGTAACATTTAATTCCGAAAAACATATCGAGAAATGTGTTGATACTATCACCAAAAGTGAATTAAATAATCACAATTATAGAATTATAATTGTTGATAATTTTTCAAAAGATAATACAGTAAAAATGGTCAAAAATCTTCAAAAAAAATCAAAGAATATTTTGCTTATTGAAAACAAAAACAATGTCGGTTTTGCTCGTGCAGTAAATCAAGGAATTAAGATTAATCGTAAAAGCGAATACATCCTCCTATTAAATCCAGACACCATATTAGAAAAAAATTCTCAAATAAATTTGATTAAGTGTTCAGAAAAAAACAAAGCAGGAATTTGTGGTGGTACGACAGTTAATACAAAAGGGGAAGTTAGTGGAAGTTATTTTCGATATCCAAATCTAATGGTAGGAATTTTTGATTTCACCAATATTCGAAAATTATGTAAAAACGATAAATGGCATAAATATTTTTATTATTTAGATATTAATAGTTCAAACAAAGATTCCTTTCCTGTAGACGTTATTACGGGAGGTTTTATGTTGATAAAGTCAAGCACAGTTAAAAAAATAGGATTACTCGATGAAAACTTCTTTATGTATCTAGAAGATGTTGATTATTGCTTAAGGGCAAACAAAGCTGGTATAAAAATATTCCACACAAACTCATCAAAAATAATACATATCGGCGGAGCAAGTAGCAACAACAGGGATAGGATTAGACACAGTTCGTGGTTAAAATCTAGAAAAATATTCTTTTTAAAACATTTCGGAGTACTAGAAAACATTATCATCCAACCAATATTTTTATTGGATGATTTATTAATTCTCGCGAATAAGGTTTTTAGAATATGAAAATTTCAATCGTCAGAGGAGCCTTTCTGAATCCATTTGAACCGCAAAATTATTATTCTCTAAAGGACAAATATAATATCACCGTAATATCATCCAAACACCCCATTTCTTCAGCGATAGACTTACCCCTAATAAAACTTTGGTCACCAACAGATCTTCCCAACTTTCCTTTCAAATACCCAATTCTTAATAGAATCTTCATCGATGCTCAAAAACTTGGGAATTTGGAAAAAGTTATTAAGGGCAACGATATCGTTCATGTTGCCGAAACATATTTCGGCTACACCCATCAGGCCATCATAGCCAAGAGGAGGGGATTGATACGGCGTGTTGTCAGTACTGTTTGGGAGGTAATACCATTCAACAATGAGGGGATAAAAGGCAGGAAAGAATACAAAAAATTAGCTTACGAAAACGTAGATCGATTTATTGCCGTTACGAAAAAAGCCAGGGAGGCATTAATCAAAGAGGGGGTTAATCCGGAAAAAATTTCCGTCGTCAATATGGGTATTGATCTTAAAAAATTCCATCCCCACTCATCCAAAAAACAAACCAAGGATATCAATATCCTTTGTGTGGCCCGTCTGGTTCCGGAGAAGGGAATAACAGACCTGCTGGAAGCATTCCTTGCCATTAAAGAAAAAAATCCTAAAGTTAAGCTTACCTTCATAGGCTCGGGACCATTGAAAAAAGAATTAATTGGCTACAAGAATATTTTTGTAAAATCACTCCCCTATCAGAAAATAAATA
>CAZWYN010000019.1:0-15522 GCA_964638575.1 uncultured Pseudomonadales bacterium
CTGTAATGGATAAAATCATATTGTCTGCTAAGGACAAGTGATAGTATAACAAACCGACCTGGTTATTTCAAGCTCCAAACAACCGTAACCGTCTTGCTAACACTCGTGCTTCCCGGCTCAACCGCCGCCCCTCCTCCCCCTCCTCTACCGTCCATCGCGTAAAGAGGAATTGCGACCCCTCCGCTCGTACCTTCACTTACACTAATTATTTTATCCAAACTCGTCCCGCTGGCCTTAGCCATAGCCTCGGCCTTAATCTTTGCGTCAGCAATTGCATCAGCCATTAAGCTGTCTGCCGCTTTTATACTCGTATCTAGTTGAAAATTCGGTCCGTAGACATTTGTAGCTCCGCTCTTTGTCAAAAGATTGGCCATCGCCGAAGCTCGATTTACATCTCTCAAAATTACCGAAATGGTGTTGTTTACATCCCATTGACCGGGTTTACTCTTTTGTACACCGTTATCGTAATAAGACTCTTGTCGCTGATACACGCTCATTGACTGGGTTTGAATATCGGACGGATCCACCCCAAAGTCTTTTACCGCTTGTGTAATTGCTGCAATTTTGTCATTTACTTCTTTTACCGCTTCATCCTTACTATCTTTAACCGCATTTACTCCTGCGCTATAGTTTGCAATCTGATTTTTTTCCTTAGACTCGGCATATCCCGACACCGTCACCATCCGCTCAGGGGTCATCACCATCTTCCCCCACGTAATATTCTTCCAGGGAAAGAAATATAAAATTGCTAGAATTATCACTACTCCGCCCAACCAACCCCAGTATTTAAATTCTTTCATAACTCAATATATCAATTTTGTCTGATTCCCGTCAAATTGCCCTCAAATTAGGGGGGGGTCGGCACTATAAACCGACAATCTGTCTTAACTCCGTAAAGTCCTCAATCACATATGTCGCTCCCAAGCGTAACTGATCTTCCCTCTTATAAAACTCCTCATATCTTTTTGGAAAATAAAGACAACTTTCCGCTCCGGCTGCTCTTGCAGCCTGAATATCTTTCCAGTTATCCCCCGTCACCAGAGCCTCACCTCTCTTCCCTCCCATATACTCCAAGGACTTAAAAACTATTTCCGGATCTGGTTTTCGCTCAGTTACATCCTCTCTCCCCAAAAATACGTCCACCAATTCTTTCAATCCGTTATTTTTTAATGCGTGTTTCACCCATTTCTTCTTGGAGTCAGTCATAATTCCTATCTTTCCCCCATTTTTTTTAATCATTTCCAAAACCTCTCTCGCTCCTGGATTTAACACCGCGCTATCAAGGCTTGGTCGAATCTCTTGTTCAATTTCATCAAGATATTTCTCCACATTAGTTATGCCCAGCTCCCCCGCATCAAGCTTTCCAAACGTTTCCTGACAAACCACCTCATCCGAAACTTTAATTTCATTATTTAACAAAATCTTTTTATGTACCCGAAACCAGTCGGGCAGAGTATTCGCCAAACTTCCATCCCAATCAAACAAAAAATATTTGTACCTCATACCTCATTGTAAACAAAACCCCCTCACTTGCGTGAGGGGGAAAATAGACTGGAAACTTCCGGAAAGTCGCTTACTTCATAATGGCGGCTCTCTGTTCCGTTCTGGATCTCAACATAGATTCCTTTTGTTAAACCATGACACCATAAAAACCTCAAAATCGACAGAGCTAGCCGTTTTTGGTTGTAACCAGTCAAAACATTCTCTAACCCAGTCGCAACCGCCGACACCGTAGCTTCGTTTTCACTGGCATCTATTGTCTCAACTGTAATGTTTCTTTCGCCGGTCACGTTCTGAGCGGCAAAAAGCAGCGTCAGCAACAGATCACCTTCAAATTTTGTACCGCCAGGAATGTTCCTCATCAGAATCTCCACATCAACCTCCTTTAATCTGTTTAAAGTGCCCCGCTATTCTACCACCAAATACAAAAATCCTCCCCGTTTTAAGGGGAGGAAGACATTATCACCTACTTCTTGCTCATCTAAGTAAGTATCTCGATAGAGACTCCTATCTAGTGAGTCACAGGTAATTTTTCCCGTCTCCGGACACCACTTGAAAAAGACATTTCCGATAAATGGGCTTTTGGCAATATCGAAACCCAAAATCAAGTCCTGGTCAAACCCTGGATAGCTAAATACTACCCCTACCCCTTCTTCCAATCTTTGTTTTAGGTATCCCTTCAACAAAGACCATGTCTCAGGATCATAGTTAACGCACCCGGAAGACAAATTTCCCTTTGGTACCGGAATTGCTCCGAAGAATTTACTTTTAGAGTCGTTTGCCATCTCCAAAAGATCTTGCCTTAAAAGCATGTCCTGACTTACCACATTGGGAATTTGATGAATTGTAAATGGGGAACGATTAACTGCTTCAATCACTCGACCTTTTGTATCTCTTCCCAAAGGTCTCATTATGGCAGTATCAGTTGCTCCATCTAGACCGCCAAAGCCGGAAATCACACTAAAAGTCTCCAGACGTGAAACCAACTGAGGAGTCCAGGTATGCTGATAGACCCCTTCCTGGGAAACAAACACTCCAAAATCACTGTCATAAATCTCTTTTTCGTGACTCTGGAAAAACACCTCTCCAATACTGCTATTCGCTGGTAATTTTCGGCCAGTTACCGCGAAAAAAGTCTTCCTTCCTCCGATACTAACCTCTTTCCAGACTACAGGCACGCTCGAAGTTTTTTCGAAAACTGCCGTTGTACCGTCATAAAGATTAACGGTCACAATTGTCGAAAATTTCTCACTCAGAATCTCACTATTTGGAGTAACCACACCCGGCTTTAACCACAGACCATTGTTAAGAAATGCCAACGGATCAAACCAAGTCACCCTCAATTCTTCTTCTTTAGAACCGATTTGATATGGCTTCACATTCCACTTGCCATTAACATCTTTGGAATAAAAATTCGTCACCTCATTAAAACTTCGTTCAAAAGATGCTTCTTTCCCCGAAGAAATTTCAGCAAACTGAGGAGATCCATCCGACAGATAACCCACCAACACTACCACATGATAGTAGGTGTTATATCCGTTATGTCCTATCGCTTTCTGCAGGTATATCAAATCTCCCGGTTTTATCTTATTCCATAGCTTTCCTTCCAAAAAATCAATTAACGAAGCATCCTGAACATTTGATGAAGCATTTCTCCGTATCCAATCTATCTGACTGACGACGCTAGACCAAGGAAACGGATCCTCGTACTCCTTATACTGACCCTGCAATCCGTCAACCGGAAAGGACAGGTGTCTGAGGTACGCCGAAACAAAACTTGAACAGGATCGAAACTCTTCCCAGGAATAAACTCCCGGCATCGACTCTACGGTAAGTTGTGCCGCTCTCAAGGTTATCTTGGTTCTAACATCAAGAACCAAGGTCGGGCTTTCAGCATGAACCAAGGGAGTCGCCAATAAGCTAAAAATCAGTACCAACAAAACCAGCGAGAAACCTATTTTTTTCATCATCCCCTCCTTAGGACGGATCTCGAGTAAAATTAGTTGTCAAAGAACTACCCACACATTCTACTCTACCTATAATAAAATATCTACTGTTATTGGCTACACCACGTTTGGAAATCCCTCAGGTAGAATAGATTAATGGAAATAAAAACACTCTCTGTCGGAGAGCTCCAAACCAACTGTTATCTTATCTGGGACAAAAACACCTCCGACTGCCTCATTATCGATCCGGGAGAAGACGCCGATTATATTACGACCGAAATACTTAATCTCAAGCTCAAACCCCTAGCCATTCTTCTCACACACGGACACTATGATCACTGCCTTGCCTGTCTTGAGCTCAAGCTCAACTTTAATATTCCCATCTATCTCCACCCCAAAGATAACTTTCTTTATCAAAACGCCGCTAAATCTGCTGGTCATTGGTCAAATGTCGGGGCGCTCCGTCAACCACCCTCCCGGCCTCTTCCCTCAAAAATAAAGCTCGGCAGCAAAACCATCGAGGTCGTCCCGATTCCAGGTCACACTCCCGGCTCAGTCTGTTTCTACTCCGCTCCGCACCTCTTTGTTGGCGACACCATTTTTGAAGAAGGTGTAGGCCGCACCGACTTTTCCTACTCCAGCCCCTCAGATCTCAAAAAATCCTTAGCTAAAATTTACTCTTTCCCCGAGGAAACTCTTATCTATCCAGGCCACGAAAACTCTCCTTTTTTTCTATCAAGTTTGTCCACACCGAATTATTAAAAAGGTACCTTCTCCAAATTGATGTACGTACCCACGGCATTACCCAAAGCAAAAGCCGTTATCAAACCCCAGTTGTTATTTAGATTGTTCGCCACTTGGTAAATGATAAACATGGCGATAAAGTTTTCAAAAAATACTAAGAGGGCCGCAGCGCGTGATCTGCCTTTTGAAATCCAATAGGTTCTTTGGGTGGCCAAAAACATCTCGACAAAGCCGACCCCAAAGTACATGAGTGCCGATAATATTATTGACATAGTTAACTCCGGGATCTTTACCCGGATTGGTCGATGGAGGTTCTCCTCCTGGTTCGTCTAGTAGATTTTGAACAGAATTTTGTTCCATTGCAGTGCCCATTTTACCATAGCCTTGTTTTTTACCTATGCTTCCGACAATATTTCCTCTTTCAAAAATCTTTTTAGCTCCTCCGCCATCTCCGGCCTTTGCATGGCATATTTATACGAAGCCTTGAGAAAACGTAGTGGATCTCCCGTGGTCAAAAACTCTCCCTGCACAGTCTTGGCATACACCGGCTTACTCATACGCAGTTGTTCAATCGCGTCTACCAGCCACAACTCTCCGTCTTTTCCGGTGTTATCCGCCCTTAAATAATCAAAAATCTCCGGAGCCAGCACCATTCGCCCAAATCCGGCCAAGTCTGAGGTGGCCTCCTCGATTTTGGGTTTTTCTACCATTCTTTTTATCTTACCTTCATCGCTTCCATCTTCCGTCTCAACCATTCCGTAGCGCACAATTTCCTCATGAGGTACTTTGGTGGTCGCCATTACGCCATAGGCATCTTCATGCGCCATATACGACTCTACCATCTGTTTCACCGCCCCTGGCCCTTCAGGGTTCAACACCAGATCATCTCCAAAACACACCACAAAGGGCTCATTACCCACCAAATTCTTCACCGTGAGCACGGGACTACCGTTTCCATACGGAAGTGATGAATTCTGGTGAACAAAGATAAAATTGGCCTTATTGGCGACCTTGTAGTACCTCTCCAGCTGCTTTTCTTTGCCCGTTGCCGCCAACTGGCGTTCCAACTCGGGACTAGGCGAAAAATAGGTCATTGCCGCCTCATTTCCCGGACGGATCACTACGATAATGTCCTCAATCCCCGCCTCCACACACTCCTCGGCAATATAATGGATGATCGGCAAATCCACAATCGGCAGCATTTCTTTAGGAATATTCTTTGTTGCTGGAAGAAATCTTGTCCCCAAACCTGCGGCAGTAATAATGGCTTTCTTTACTTTTCTGTTTTCCATGTCCAATCTTACCAAATCTTCTACCAATCAACTTGAAGGTAGAACCTCTAAGATTTGGTTTTAATGGGCAGGGTGAACCAGAAGGTACTTCCTTTCCCTTCCCTGCTTCTAAAACCCATCTTTCCACCCGAAGACTCTACAATTATTTTGGATAAAAATAATCCCAAACCGGTTCCATCTGTCTCCATTTTCAAAGCATTGTTGGCTCTAAAGAATTTTTCAAACACCCTCCTTTGTTCTCTTTTTGGGATTCCTATACCATTATCTTTTACCTCTGTCATTACAGACTTCTTCGACAGATAAACTTTAACAACAATTTTTCCTCTTTTTTTGGTGTACCTAACCGCATTTGCAATTAAATTTGTATACACGTGTCTAATCTGGTCCTCGTCTATATATATTTTTGGTATTTTTTTATCAATCACGGCTGTCAATTTTTTCCCCAGTTCTTCAACTTCGAGCTTGAAATCGATTACCACAGACGAAACCAATTTAGTTAAATCGGTTAATCTCGGTTCAATCAAAATTTTCCCAGACTCAATTCTGCTCACATTCAAAAGGGAATTAACCAATCTAATTTCTTTTTCGTTGGACTCGTATATCTTCTCCACATACTCTTTTTGTATCGGATTAAGATCCCCGGCATCTCCCGAAATCAACATTTTTCCAAACCATTTCACAGCCGATAATGGAGTTCGCAACTGATGGCTCGCCAAAGAAATAAACTCTGTTTTTACTCGCTCTACTGCCTTTATTTTAGTCAAGTCTCTCTCAATACTCACGAAGAAAAGCAATTTACCCGAATCGTCCAAAATCGGTGATATATTTACCTCTGCTTCATATAACTCTCCATTTTTTCTCTTATTTGTCACCTCCCCCTGAAAAGGCTTTTTATCTTCTTTAATTGTCTCCCAAAACTTTTTATAAAATTCCTCATCCATCTGCCTTCCCCAAAGCCGAGGGGTATTACCAAGTAGCATTTCTTTTTTGTATCCGGTAATCTTCTCGGTCATCCCATTGACATATATGATTACCCCATTTTTGTCTGTGATAGTTACCATATCGGACACTCCCTCAACTGCTTGTTTAAATTTTCGTAAATCCTTCGTTGCCTCCGCGGCCAGTTTTTTTGCCTCTCTTCGGGACAGGAGTATTGAAGTCACCGTCGCCATCCACATCAAATTAATAATTATCAAACCCCAAAAAGTCAGCCGTGGCAGGCTCTCGGTAAATTTATCCAAAATTTTTTGTCTTTCTCCCACAAACTCAAATCTAAACGTTTTATCCAGCAATTTTATTTCCCTCACCGCTCTCAGATCACCACCATTGCTACCAAAACTAATAAATTCATCCTCTCCGTCAAAAACGGTAAGCGAAATCCCCTTCGCCATCAATACCTCTTCGATATCTACATGAGACAGTAATCCTTGGGGGAATACCCAAGTGCCCACTAGTCCCATAAAATACTGTCTTCTTTCCTCTTTCGGGTAATTTGCAATATCAATTTTGCTATACACCGGAAGCATTATTACGTATCCTGTTTTCGTATTTCCCGGTATCACTAATCCGATATGTAAAAGATCGGTAATTACGGGTACATCATCGGCCACCGCCTTTTTCAAAGCGACTACCTGATCCTCTGAGGTTGTTATGTCATAACCCAGCAAAGATCCGATATCAGGATCCCTAGTATATAAATATCTTATCGGAACTACCTCGGCGGTTTCTGTTTCCGGAAAAACCGAGTACTGTCGATACTCAGCTCCCCTTTCCTCATTTTTTACGTTACTCAAAAAACCTTCCAGCTTACCTCTTTCCACCACTGGAGCATAGGCAAAGGTATACAACCCGGGATGCCTACTCTCTACTTCAATCGATGTCAGATAGCTTGCCCATCTCTCACTATTTATTCCTCCGGTACTTACAAACCCTCGCAGGTCATACAGTCTTTCAACCAACATACTTAATGTATCCTGAACTCTCTCCTCGGTCATATCCACCACCCCCAAAAACTCATCTTTTCTTTGGTTTTCGACCGATCTGTTTACGTAACTCCACACAAACACCGATCCTGCCAACAAGGCAATCAACGACAAAATCAACAGCACTCCCATCAGCCCCCTTTTAATTTTGATTTTGTCTACGACCTCCATTTCTACCTTCTGCTTTTCTCCAAAAGTAAATCTAATGTTTCCTCGATTAAATCAAGATCTACATCAGTCTTCATGAAACATTTTTCCGCACCCATAACCATCACTCTTTCCACCATATCGGGTAAATTCGTAATCACCAAAACAGGAATCATTGCAGTTTTCGTATTTTTTTTTAATTCCCGCAATACGTCAATCCCGTCAAACTTTCCCGGAAGATACACATCCAACAATATAATATCCGGCTCCCAAGACTTCGCTGCTTTCAAGCCACTCTCGCCGTCGGTTGCAATTCGCATATCATACTTTTCCGAGTATTTTCTGCGATAAGCTTCATCTAGGAGCATGTCATCCTCAACTATAAGAAGTTTAACCATAAACCAAATATAGCATATCTGTACCAAATGTTACTTTTTACTCTTTATCTTCTTCGTCTTCCCAGCACTTTATCCGTTAAACCCATAAGTTCCAAACCCCTAAAGAGAGTAAAAGCATCCTGCATATAGCCCGTTTCATCCGCACTCACCGTTGGAAATGCCAAATAATCTGTTTTACTACTCCCCGGCATAAAAATAATCGCCTGTCCGGGTAAAGCACCTGGCATCACATTTCCCTTACCCATGGTGTTCACATACTTGGCAAACCATCCCGGTGCCACCAGTATGGGAGTGTTCGTTTCCGCGTTGCTTCCGTCATAAAACATCATTGATCCGGCGTGAGGCATATGACCTCCGGCCACAAACCCCGGTTTTTCCTGAGTATAGAGATCATACATTCGTTGCAACCCAAACTCCGGTCTGGAGTAGGATCCGTGTTTCATCAACTTATCGGCAAAAGCTCCCGAATACATCGGTTTTTCGCTAACTGGTCCTTTGGGTCCGATCGTCAGCTTAATAAGAGACAAATGATGAATTAATGGCGTATCCGTTTCCTTAGCAAGATATGATCCGGGAGCAATCGGCATCGAATAAACACTTTTCACTTTTTCTTTTCCTTCGTCATCTTCGTAATCCTCTTCACCGATCTTTATCTTTTTCTTCCACGCATTGCTTCGTAATGACTCGCACATCATAATGGCCAAAGTTTGATTCTTTGCTCCATTAATTATCTCTTTATATTTATCCAATATCTCCATTCTCTGCGGTGAACTTCCCGCATCCTTATCAATCATATTGCGCAAAAACACTACCAACGAGTGTGGATTAAACTCAATTTGCTCTTGGTGATATTTCTTTAAATCTTCAAAGCCTTCTGAGCTGCTTCCTAAGCGGGCATTGCTTAGCAGATGCAAAGTCACCGGTAATCTAGTTTCAACGTTGTATGTCAGTGAGTCATAAGGTGCCCTCATCTCCATCTTCGAGTAAGGATTTGTCACCCATCCCTCACCAACAACTTTCACTGTTTCCACTGGTCTGTCTTCCATATTTTCGTCACCGCTAACTCTACTCTTGCCGGATACCAAAGTTATCCTTGGTTTAGACTCCACCTCTTTTCTGATTTTTTCCAACAGCTCTGCCGTCATCCCTTTCTTTTCCGTCCAATCTAATAAATCCAAGGCATCATTCGCCATTTTTCCCTGTTCAAAAGAAGCAAAAGGGTAGTTCTTTTCTTTCTGATTTTTTCTTCTTGGTTCAATAATCACACCTTGTCCCAAGGGGTCGGTTCTGGGGGCTCCCAACTTAATTCCAAAACGATCATTTGGAATGTTCTCCGACGAGCCTTTGGCAGTACCGGAAGAGATAAAATACACCGACGACTTGGCACCGCTATAAAGTTCTTTACCCACGCCCATCCTGTGAATATGACCGCTCATGTATCCATCAGATCTACTCGACTCGGATGTGGCAAAAGCCGCGTTTCGTAACCCATAAACCGTATCAAATCTACTTTTTCCTGGTGGATTGTGCCAGATTGTTTCCGAATGCACATAATTATTAGGGAATTTAATATTTAGTCTCCCTCCATTTTGTAGAATTGGGATTCCATAACCCTCTGCCAGCATCATCCAAGTATTTATTGTTGTCGCATCTTCAGCCCAACCATTGTGCCCCCAGTAACCGGAAACCATTCCTAAAATCTTTCCTTTTTCTGCCAAAGGACTCAAAATTTCTTCCCGAATGAAATCTATTTGTTTATGAAAGTCAATTGGCGTCCTCGCCGTATTGGTGTTCATATATTTTTCCTTTAGACCTTCAACTTCATCTCCCAAAAGAATCAGTCCCGCATTATCGTTATTTAATACAAAATCTCGTAGATGGAGGACAGATTTGTGATCGGTAGCCAGGGACCCAATATGCAAATCGGCCCCGCAAACCAACATCAGCGAATTATTGCTTTTTACCCCAACGGTTACTTCTTCCCTTCCCATGTAATTTCTCTCCACTTTTTGCAGTCCTTCAATTGCTTCCAAAATCAACCTTCGGCTATCTTTAGATGATGTAAATTCTGGTTTCTGACTAATAACACTGAAGGTTCTATTGTCTCTTTCCACCATTTATTTTTTTACAGTAAATTATTACTAATTATCCTCATCGTATCGTTCAAAATTAAAGAAAACAACGGGCAAATTTTGCGGAAAAAAAGCCAAAAACAGCCTCAAATATTCGCTATATCAAGAAATTCTCTTACTATTTCCTCTACCTCATCGGCACTATTACTGACAACCAATTTCCGACGTAGCCCTCCCGCCCCCTCAAACCCGTGTGCGTACCAAGTCAAATGTTTTCTCATGATCTCAAATTTATTCTCCGGCAGATTTTTCTCAAACTCTCTGGCATGTTCCACCGCCACCCCAAGGACTTCCTTCAAACTAGGTTCATACCCATCTTTTCGCAAAGCCCAGGGGTTTCCGATTGCTTTTCTGCCTACAAGTACTCCATCAAAACTCTCCGTTAAATCTATTACTCTCTCATTCGTCAGCTGGATTTTATTTTCCGGCAGAATTTTTTCCACATCGCCATTTCCAAGAAACAGCGCTCCGCTCTCCTTGATTATTTTCGAAGCTTCTTTTAGAACTTCCCAGTCTGCTTCTCCGGAGTAAAGTTGTTTAAAAGTTCTGCCGTGCATGGCTACCACCGGAAGTTCTTCTCTGGCCAAAGCCTCCCACCACTCTCTATCGGGGCCGCTACTTCCAATTCTTGTCTTGACACTTACAGGAACTTCTATCGGAAACTCGGCTACTCCCTTTCTTACAGCCTCGATCACTCTGTGGGCTAACCCCTTATCTCTCATCAACCCGGCACCGCCTCCTCGTTTTTCCAAACCAGGGGAGGGACAGCCCATGTTGACGTCAATTCCGTCAAAACCCATCTTGGCGACTATCTTGGTTGCTTCATAAAATGAGTCAGGGTCACTTCCAAATAGTTGCGCCACTACCGGTCTTTCACTCTCGTCGAATTTCAGTTCATTCCATATTTTGTGTTTCAACTCTCCCCGCTTTTCGATTCTCCACAAACCATCCACACTTACAAACTCGGTATAAATTACGTCAGGTTGACCATATTTCTTGGCAATAAATCTCATTGGGGCGTCAGTTACTCCGTCCATCGGCGACAAACCCACGATTGGTAATGGTAATTTTTCCCAGAATCCTTTGTTCACACCTTATTTTCTCACACTCTCATCCTCAGAACTTTGGCTGTCGGCCATTTCCAGCCTCTGTTGATACTTCATCCTCCACCCGTCATTGGCAAAATACGCTTTTAGTAAATCCATTTTTATTACCTGTTCATTTACCAAAACTCCTTTTTCACACCCAATAGGATTTTTTTCTGGAGCACTCTCGCCCTGATTTCTAATCATCTTCATCAACTCACTTGCCATAAACTTTGGAGTGTTCTCACACCCCACCCACACCCAAACTAGATCACGTCCTCTGCTATCCCTACTTTTTCTGTCATACTCTAACCAAATATTCCGCCCATCCAAGATGCTGTTTAGATACTGCTTCGTCAACAAATCGCTTTCACCTCCCTTTTCTGTCATTCTCACCCCCAACAATCCTACCGTCTTTCCACCCTCAAGAACTACTGTTTCTCCGTCCATTACACGATTGACATGATAGGCTTTCTCAGACTGACGAATCACCAAAACAAGCCCCGACAAAACAATAATAAAGACCACCAATAACATCAAAAAAATCTGTCTCGGTTCCAATTTTTTATCTTTTTCCTTCACCCTTGTTTTTTTCTCCACAACTTCATCATACATTAGTCAAAAAGCGCTTTCATCACCACATTAAAGGGCACTTGTACATTATTTTCGTCCACCAAAATAAACCCTGTCTGTCTCGGATTTAAATCCATCTCCACCTTTATACCCTGCTCACGCATTCTGATATCCAGTTTTTCCAAAGTTTCAAGATAGTCATCCAACTCTCCCATTATTACTTCTGCTCCTCCCCCAGATGTTTCAAAAACATCCACCCATCTCCAGTCTTCTTCTCCTCCTGAATTTCTTCTGAGGTAGTTCGTTCTTTCTCTTAGCTGTGCCACACTCCAATATACCAAAAATCTCACCATCACAGTGAGACTTAATTGTGGGCGCTCATGGGGTCGAACCATGCACCTCGGTCTTATCAGGACCGCGCTCTAACCAGATGAGCTAAGCGCCCTAAGTAACGACATATTTTACCATAAACAAGCACAAAAGACTGGGTTTCCCCAGCGAAAAAGCCACCAAAAACCCGCCTTACGCGGGTCTTCCGTGTTCTTAAGTGAAGCAGCATACCATTTCTTATCATTTCAAAAGCGGCAAAGAGTCTAGGTTAGATTTGTTTAAACACTCTCCAACCAATAGTGTGGCGATATTTATCATCGGACTCGTGAAGTCCTTAACTCCTAGAAAGGAGGTGATCCATCCGCACCTTCCAGTACGGATACCTTGTTCATATTGTTCCAACGTATTTCTACGGGTATGGACTATATCTTCATCCACAAATATTTGGCTTTATCAGGATGCTTCGAGCCGATTTTCTGCACAAAATCTACATAAGACTTTGCTTTTACAAAAAATCTCCAATAACTAGGGTCAATTCTGAAACTAGGATTATGGATTACTCCGCAATCTATGTTCATCTCCACCAAATAATCTCTTACTTGTAGTAGATCAGAAAGATCCTTTTGGGCAAAGTAGATATAAAATCTAACATTGCTACTCTTTGCGACTCCTCCGTCGGTATCAAAATAACCTTATATATAGTCAATTTTGTCTCTTTTAGAAACAATCTCAAAATCTTTTAGAAAAGACTTCGAAAACTCAACAATATATACATTTCGGTTACTTCCTTCTTTATAAATCCAAGCGTTTCCGCCCAAACTTCTAATTCCATTAGCCACCATTTCCACAAACTCCAAAGATTTCTTAGAAACTCTGAAAGTAGTATGTCTTTCGGTAGCATCATGAAGGATACCAACTATATATGCCTTTGATATTTGCGGCGCTCGCGTGTAGTCTCTACGGAGTCCCTTTGCCGATGTCTCGAAATTGGGTTCCCTCGGTATTGCCATATATTCACTATACCCGAAAGTATACCGAATAGTTAGGGTTCACCGATACAGCGAGATTTTTCGCAGAAATTGCTCTCTGCGGTCGCAACATTTATACGACTTAGCCCCCATCGCCAGTCTTACCTTAGGAGGCCCGATCCTTGCGGTTGCGGGTACCTACTTCGGGCACTACTGACTTTGTTGACTTGACGGGCAGTGTTCTGGGATAACTATGCAGATCACTCTGCAAACTTCCCTCTCGCCGAGCACGCGGATTTCCCGCACCCTGGCGAATGCCTGATCTTGATGAATATTTATTCATCCGTTCCCTAATGGCTATTAATTGCTCAATCCCCTCATAAGTAAGATGTTTCTTCTCTTTAAATATCTCGCCGGCTTGGCAAAATAATTCAAAAGAATACTTCTTTTTACCTAATAATGGATACTGGTGGAAAAAAGGAATTATTTTTTCAAATATATCCTTCATTCCACTAATTTTTAGCTTTGCGTGTGGAGCCCATCCATATCTTTCGTAGTTCAAGTCATAGACTCTTCCACAATCAAGATAGGTAGCAATTGCTTCCAATATCTCTCTATCATCACCCCTTAGCTCAATTTCAAAATTAAGCCTCGGATCAAGTCCAGTCTTAGTAGTTTTGTGTCTACTAAGTGATATTGAAAAACAACCTTCTCCATCTACAAAACCCGCAATATAGTCACCAGATAACTTCATAAAATCAGGTTCGGTCCTTTCCCCACCGTGGTGGGGTACTACGACCTCTGCAGACTTCTAATTTCTAATCGATAGGCAGTCACCCACTCTATCTACTTTCATTAAACACGAAGTTTTACCGAAAGTCAAAATTAGATCTCCCTTCGTACTAATAATTTCATTTTGTTTTCATCATGAGCCCAAATATTTTGTGTAACTTTGCTTGTAAGTGTCTTCTCCATCTGTACGTAGGATCGACATTACACAAAACCGTCTCAACTTCAAGCTGAAAACTGCTACTTTAACCCTTCAGCATTATCGTCACCGATTAATGCTTGTTATTTCGCTTCGCAATACTTACATTGCCGGAGGATTTTCACCTCCTAGAAAAAACTAGCGGAAGGCGCATATTATTTGTACAAGAAACGAGAACGTATTCACCGCGGTGTTGCTGATCCGCGATTACTATCAACTCCCTTTCATGCAGGCGAATTGCAGCCTGCAATCCAAACTGAGGATGGGTTTATAAGGATTAGCTCCGGCTCGCGCCTTGGCATCCCGTTGTCCCACCCATTACGCCATGTGTGTAGCCCTAGATATAAGCGCCATGCTGATTTGACGTCATCCCCTCCTTCCTCCTTGGAAAAATCCAAGGCAGTCTGCTATGGATATTTAACATAGCACAGGGGTTGCGTTCGTTACGGCACTTAAGCCGACGCCTCACGACACGAACTGACGACAACCATGCAGCAGCTGTGTAACACCCTCGAAGGAGTCCCTGTTTCCAGGGATTTGCAGTTACATGTCAAATCTAGGTAAGGTTCAAGGTTTCGTATCCAATTAAACCACATGGCACGCTGATTGTGCGTTTCCCCGTCAATTCCTTTGAGTTTTAACCTTGCGGTCGTACTCCCCAGGCGGAACACTTAACGCGTTAGCTTACGCCACTCCCCTTGCGGGAAATAGCTAGTGTTCATAGTTTACGGCTAGGACTACAGGGGTCTCTACATTGTTGTTGCTGTAAATAAATACAGGTGTTTGTTATTAAACACTCTCATGGTCGCCCATGAGGTCGGACTCTATCTTTATCCTGAAATAATTTCAGGATATTTAGCGTATAGTCTCTGAGGACTCTCTCACTTTCGTGAGGTTGCCTGCTGATTGACTCCACCGAACAGATTATTACCTTACGGTACTGTCGGATACTCGAGTTATTCCAGCATATAGCCAAATTTTTTGCTTATCAATTACTTGATAACGGGACTAAAGATTAACTCCATCCCTTTCGCTCCCCTAGCTTTCGTTCATCAGCGTCTGGAATGTCCTAGTTACCTGCCTTCGCTTTTGGTATTCTTCTTGATATCAACAGATTTCACTCTTCCACCAAGAATTCTAGTAACCCCGAACATCCACAAGTCTGCCAGTTTAGCGGACATCTCCGGGGTTGAGCCCCGGGCTTTAACCCGCTACTTAACAGACCGCCTACGATACTCTTTACGCCCAATAAATCCGGATAATGCTTGCACTCTACGTATTACCGAGGCTTCTGGCACGTAGTTAGCAAGTGCTTTCTAATAGGGTACCATCAAAATTTTTTCCCCTATCACAGTAGTTTACGACCCGAGGGCCTTCATCCTACACGCAGTGTCACTGCATCAGACTTTCGTCCATTGTGCAAAATTCCCAGTTGCT
>CAZWYN010000020.1:0-13953 GCA_964638575.1 uncultured Pseudomonadales bacterium
TTATAAGAAGAATGTTAAACGATTATGTGGAAGAGATGCAGTATAAAGAGGGGTACACCCAGGTGTGGACACCACAGATCGCCAAGGCCGAACTGTTTAAGACATCGGGACACTATGACAAATATAAAGACTCGATGTTTAGGGTGGTTTCTAACTTTTCGGAAGAGGAGATGTTTCTCAAACCAATGAACTGCCCACAGCATACACAGATTTTTGCAGCGCAGGCGAGAAGCTATCGAGACTTGCCTATCCGTTTAACGGACTTCGCCATGCTTTACCGTGACGAAAAACCGGGAGAACTTTCCGGACTGGCTCGAACAAGAGGCTTTTCTCAAGACGACTGTCATATTTTCTGCCGTGAAGATCAGGTGGACGCAGAGATTGATATGGCGCTACAGATGACAAAAAAAATCATGGCAACCTTTGGATTCAAGTACAAGTACAGATTATCGACTAGGGATCTTCAACACCCAGAAAAGTATTTGGGAGATCCGAAAGTTTGGGATAAGGTAGAGAAATGGGCGGAGGTGATTATGGAGAGGAACGACATAGAGTATTTTCAAGGACCGGGAGAGGCGGCTTTTTATGCACCAAAGATGGATCTTATAGCGACTGATGCTCTTGGTCGTGAGTGGCAGCTTTCGACGATACAAATTGATTATGTGATGCCGGAGAGATTTAATCTGGTTTATACCGATCAAGATGGAACACAAAAACATCCAATAATGCTTCACCGAGCCATAATCGGCTCGTCTGAGAGAATGATGATGATCCTCTTGGAACATTTTGGGGGAGCGTTCCCAATTTGGTTGTCTCCGGTGCAGGTGAGCATATTACCTATTTCCGAAAAGACAATGGAGTATGCAGAAAGTGTTTTGAAGAATTTGCAGGAAAAAGGAGTACGAGTGGAACTGAACCGAGATGCCGACTCACTCGGAAAGAAAATCCGTAATGCAGAATCTTCGAAGGTGCCCTATATGCTAATCATTGGAGAAAAAGAAGCCGAGTCAAATAAGGTCTCGGTTCGCCAACGAGGCCAGAATGATCTGGGAACGATGACGGTTGATAAATTTGCAGGTAGGGTAATAAAAGAAGTAGAGGAGAAGAGTCTTTGAGGTAAGATATAAGTATGGAAGAAGCGAGAAAGAAAGAGTTAATCGAAAGTTTCTTGACGCGAGGCGTTGAGAATATTGTTCCCAATAGGGCAGAGGTGGAGAAACTTCTAAACTCAGGGAAGGTTCTTAATGTGTATTTGGGTATTGACCCAACGTCGACAAAGATTCATTTGGGTAACGCTTTTCCGATAAGAAAACTGCAGATCCTGGCTGAACTTGGCCATCATGCGACGTTTGTTATTGGAGACTTTACCGCTACAGTGGGTGATACTTCGGATAAAGAATCGGAGAGACCGGCATTAACCCGTGAACAGGTGGAAGAAAACTTCAAAACATACAGAAGACAAGCAAAAAAACTGTTGGATTTTTCAAAGATTGAAATACATTTTAATAGTGAGTGGCTTTCCAAACTTGATTTTGCCGGAGTATTAAAACTGACAAGACACTTTTCTCTAAACGACTTTATAAGTCGGGAATTAATTAAAAAAAGATTGGTTGAAGGGAAGAGTGTGAGTTTACCGGAGATACTTTACCCAATTATGCAGGGGTATGACAGTATGATAATGGATACGGATATTCAGATAGGGGGGACCGACCAGATCTTTAATATGCAAGCGGGAAGAACTTTGATAAAAGACCTGAAGGAAAAAGAGTCTTGTATTGTAACTAACGGATTTTTGCCCGGTACCGATGGAAGAAAAATGAGTAAAACCTGGGGTAATGGTATTTATCTTGAGGATAGTCCGGAAGAGATGTTTGGAAAGGTTATGTCTATAAGTGACGATTTGATTATCACTTACTACACAATGGGAACAAATGTTGACAACGCGGTAATTGAAGATGCCAAAAAGAGGTTGG
Source organism: uncultured Pseudomonadales bacterium (assembly GCA_964638575.1). Lineage (GTDB taxonomy): Bacteria > Patescibacteriota > Microgenomatia > UBA1400 > MFAQ01 > UBA2277. The sequence goes on from CAZWYN010000020.1 coordinate 1,974, forward strand.
AAAGCGGCGAAAATCCAATGAATATCAAGAAGGAATTGGCACGAACAATTGTCAAGGAATTGTGCGGAAAGGGAGAAGTAGACGCAGCGGAAGAATTTTTCCAAAAGACGGTGGTGGAGAAAAAGGTGGATGAAAATGCGCCAGAGGTTAGATGGGACAAAGAAACAATTACAGTTGAGGATTTAATCAGAATGATGGTGGAACTTTCAATGGCAACGAGTAACGGTGAAGCCAAGAGACTTATTGAACAAGGTGGGGTTTACTTGGATGGTGTGAGGGTAGAAAAGAAGTCAGTGGAGTTACCAGTGGGTAAGGGAGTGGTAAGAGTGGGTAAACGTAAGTACTTAAAGATTGTAAGATAGGATATGGCTAAAGTTACACCAAGAATTCAAGCAGGATTTATGGAGCTGCTTCCGGCGGAACAAATTCTGTTTAATAAAATGATGAAGACGATATCCGAGACATTTGAAGAGTTTGGATATGCGCCTTTGGATACTCCTTTGGTGGAAAACGCGGAGGTACTTTTCGCACAGATTGGTGAAGATACCAAAAAAGAGGTGTATCGATTTTCCAAGGGAGATGATGACCTCGGTCTGCGTTTTGATTTGACGGTGCCCTTGGCACGTTATGTAGCGATGTACAGCAACAGTTTGACATTCCCCTTTCGCAGATACCAGATTGGCAAGGCGTATCGCGGTGAAAGACCCCAAAAAGGAAGATTCCGTGAGTTTTATCAAGCCGATATTGATATTGTGGGCAGTGGAAGTTTGAGTTTGGTGAATGACGCCGAGATTCCGGCGGTAATCAACAGGGTGTTTGAAAAGTTGCAACTGGGGGATTTTGTAATCAAGATAAGCAACCGAAAGATACTGAGTGGCTTAATGGAGGAGTATGGAGTTGGAGAAAAAAAAGATGAAGTGCTAAGAGTAGTAGATAAACTAGAAAAAGTGGGAGAGGAAACGGCGAAACAAATGTTGATTGATTTGGAAATTAGGGTTGGTGAGGCAGAGAAGATTTTGGAGTTCGTAAAAATCTCTGGAAGTAATGCAAAAATTTTGGAAACATTGAATAAGATGGAAATTGAAAGTGAACTATTCAAAATTGGGGTATCAGAGTTAACGGAAGTAGTAGAAAAAGCGATAAAGTTTGGGGTGAGCGAGAAGAATCTCGAGATTGATTTGGCCATCGCCAGAGGACTGTCATATTACACCGGAACGGTTTACGAGACAAAACTTCTGGACGAGAGAGTTAAAGGAAGTGTTTGTGGAGGGGGACGATATGACAACCTTGCCGAGAGTTTTAGTAACCAAAGCTTCCCTGGCGTAGGAGTATCGATTGGTCTCACCAGGCTGTTCTCGCAACTACTGGACGCAGGAGTAATAAAAGCGACAAGGGCAACAACGGCAAAAGTTTTGGTGGTACCCATGGAAGCGGATATGCCTTTTGCCTTGGAAGTGGCCGGAGAGTTGAGGGAGTTGGGAGTGCCGACAGAGCTTTATACCGAAGACGATAAGTTTAAAAAGAAACTAGTGTATGCGAATAAAATAGGGGTGCCTTATGTGGCTATTATCGGGGAAGATGAGGTAGCAGAGAAGAAAGTAAGCCTAAAAAATATGACGACAGGGAAACAGGAACTTCTGGAGATTAAGGCGGTTGCCGAAAAAATTTAGAGCTAAAGGGTGAGAGGCGGCAGAATTTAGATTATAATTTATTTGAATGATTAAGTATTTGAGGATGAGAAGTCTAACTCTACTTGAAGTATTAATAGTCATTGCTATCTTGTCGATTTTGGCGGCCTCTTTGTCAATTTTTATTCCACCACTTATAGACAAAGCTTATGATTCTCGCCGAAAAGCTGATCTCCATAGTATTAAGACAAATTTGGAGGTTTACTACAGCTTTGCTGAGCAGTACCCCGAGGAACTTCCCGGTTGCGGCCAGTCTCTGGAGTACAAATCTCAGAGTATTTTAAACCCGATACCTTGTGATCCGGTTACAAAAGAACCTTATTTCTATCAAATAAGGAGAGGAGATTTACAGTCGTTTCGGGTATATACGCTGCTATCAAACTTAAATGATATATCCATTAGCGATGTAGGTTGTCTAGGTGGCTGCGGACCGGACTGCTTTTACAACTATGGTGTTTCCAGTGCCAACATTGATTTGGTGAGATGTTCATTTGTTTGCGCTCCAGGTGGTGGTAGGGAAGGATCTTGTGAACTATATCAGGACACAGAACTTAGTATCTGTCCAAAAGTATATTACACAGACTCGGTTTGTAAAAATGAGTGTGATGATCCAGAAAATAGATGTGAAAACGCGAGTGGAAAACAAAAGCCTTATTAAGTTATTTTAAAGCAGTTAACAGTTCGTTTATTTTGACGCGTTTTTGCTCGGCTGTATCTCTTTCTCTTATAGTTACGGTGTCGTCTTCGAGGGTGTCATAGTCAACGGTAACGCAGTAGGGGGTGCCAATTTCGTCTTGGGTGAAATAACGTTTGCCGATGTTGCCTCGTTCGTCTAGAACGGCGCTCATTTTGGCTTTTAGCATAGCGAAGATTTCCTTGGCTTTTTTACTTAATTCTTCTTTGTTGCCCACCAAGGGGAAGACGGCAACTTTGTAAGGAGCTAAAACCGGAGGGAACTTCATAACCACTCTTTGTTTTTCGATGTCTTCGAAGTAGGAGTTCATGAGAATGATGGTAAGAAGTCGGGAAAGACCAAAGGTGGGTTCGACAACATGAGGAATGAATTTTTCCTGGGTGTAGGGGTCGGTGTAACGGAGATCGACGCCTGATTTTTCTGAGTGGCTCTTGAGGTCGAAGTCGGTGCGGTAGGCCAGACCAAACATTTCTTTAAAGCCCCAGGGAAATTCGTACTCAAGATCTTCGGTGCGGGAACTGTAGTGACTTAGCTCTTCTTTAGTGTGAGCTCTCCAACGAAGTTTCTCGGCGGGGATACCAAGAGAGAGGGCAAACTCATACATCTCTTTTTTCCAGTACTCAAAGTGTTTTTCCCATTCGTCTGGTTTTACAAAGTATTCAAACTCGGCCAGATCAAACTCGAGGGTGCGGAAAGTAAACTTGCCCATGGTGATTTCATTGCGGAAAGCTTTACCGGACTGGGCCAGACCAAAGGGAAGCTTGGGATGAATGGAGTCTAAGACTTGTTTGAAGTCGACAAACATTCCTTGGGCCAACTCCCCTCGAAGATAGGCGGTATTTTTACCTTCGGTGATGATGCCAATCTGGGTCTCAAAAAGCTGATTGAAGTTTCTCGCTTTAGTCCAGGTTTTGTTGCCACACTTGGGACATTTGATACCTTTGTCTTTGATTATTTCATCGAGTTCTTTTAAAGGTTTTCCTTCCACGTTTTCAATGTCTTTGACGGCCTCTTCAATTAGGTGATCGGCTCGAGTGCGGTAGTGACAAGTGAGACAGTCGATCATGACGTTAGTAAAGTTTTCAGTGTGACCTGAAGCATCCCAGACTTTGGGACTCATGAGAACGGAAGTGTCCAAGCCAAACATGTCGGAGCGGGAAGAAACAAAAGTGTGCCACCAAAGATTGGTTAAGTTTCGTTTTAACTCAGTACCTAAAGGACCGAAGTCGTAGGTGTTAGCCAGACCGCCATAGATCTCGGAGCCGGGGAAGATAAAACCACGACGTTTGGCAAGGGAAATGATTTTTTCCAGAGTGGCGTCTTTGGTTTGTTTTTCCATTTTGTCTGTTTTTTTATATATAAATATTCTATGGATATGGTTGCCTGCCGTAAAGTCTGGGAAACATATAACAATCTCTTATGTGAGGTAATTTTAAAATAGCGCGTAAAAGCCTTTCTACCCCCATACCGAATCCACTTTTTGGAACATCACCAAATTTGGATAAGTCAGTATACCATTCCAGATTGTTTTCTTTGGGATCCTTTTTCTTTTCCTTCATTCTCGTTTTTAGTTCTTCGGTATCGTAAATAAATTCCGCTATTCCAAGTATTTCCCCAAAACCATTTGGTATTAAGAGGTCAGCAGTTTTTGTGAAAAGTTTGTCGTCTGTCAGGCTATAGGGAAAAGGTTCTATTTCTGATGGTATGTTCATGATGAATGTTGGCTTGTTGTATTTATCAGCTATACATTGTTCTGCCTTTTCGTTAAGACTTTGACCAATTTTTATATTAATCCCATTAGATTTAAGAAGTTTTATTGAATCTAAATAAGATATTACTGGATAAGGTGGCTCATACATTTTTGTATTAATATTAATTTCAAGTTGGGAAAGATCCTTTGAACAGTTTGTGTCTATAAATATAACTGTATGATAAATGAAATCTTCAACTAACTTCATTGTTTCCTGCAGATTATAGAAGGCCATTTGTCCTTTCAAATGATAAAACTCAGGATTGTGCCGTGGACTTTTACTTGATTCTTTGCGAAATGCAGGTGTAATGGTATAGACCTTTTCGAGTGCGGGAACCATCGCTCCTAAGTATAACCCAGCACATTGTGAGAGGTAAGCCTTGGTACCAAAATAATCTGTGTTGAAAGTGTTATTGTTGTCATAAAGGTTTGACTGTGTGAGGATAGGCGTATCGACCTCTGTGAATTTATTGCTGTTAAACCATTCTCTTATAGCAATAAGCATTTGGTGTTTGATTTTGATTACTGACGATATTTTTGAATTTCTAATATACAAGTGTCTGTTGTTGAGAATCTGGTTAGCATATTTTTTATTAAAAGGATCGTTTAGTGTTCTCGGAGACGGACTGAGTTGTTTTGTTGCTTTATTGATAACATCAAAGTGAACAATCTTAATTTCCCACAGTGTTTCTTTGTGAGGATCTGCCTGTAGATTGCCAAAAATTTTAACAGATGATTCAATTGGAGTTTTACGGAGTAAGTTATACGATGGGTCGCCTAGAATATTTTTTTCCGCAATGGCGTTAATTGATCCAGTTGAATCTTCAATTTCGAGAAAAGTGATTGCTCCTGAAGTTCTCTTGTTTTTAATCCAACACGAGATTTCAATCTGACCATCTATTGTGGTTTTACTGACGATGTCGTTAATGTAAAACAACTTCATTCTTTTTTAATTAGGGTGTCAGTCTCTTTACTCCACGATAAAGATAGGTCGCTTCGCGAATATTGTCGATGCCGAGCATCTTCATAATAAAACGACTAGGACCGGCACCTAAACCACCGTGAGGAGGACAACCGTAGCGGAAGAAGTTGAGGTAGTCACCAATCGTGGCATCAGTCAAACCTTTTTCGGTAGCTTGGGCTTTGAGAATGTCGTATCTGTGTTCACGCTGAGCACCGGTAGTAACCTCTAGCCCATTCCAGAGAAGGTCGAAGCTCATGGTGGTGTCTGGTTTGTTGGCGTAGCGCATGTGATAGAAAGGACGGCCTTCGATGGGGTAATCGGTGATGAAAACAAATTCGTGACCGTATTTTTCCAATACATACTGACTGATACCTTTTTCTTCATCCCCGGTGAGATCGGCAGGTTTCTCACTTTTAATACCTTTTTCTTTGAGAATTTCCTTGACTTCGGCAAAAGTGATTCTGGGAAAAGGAGATGTGGGGATGGGGATTTCGCGGTTAAAAACGGCTTTGATTTCTTTGCCATAAACTGCGTTAACTTTGGAGGTAATGGCAACAATGATAGATTCTTCGATGTCCATAACCTCGTGGTGATCTTTGATAAAGGACACCTCTAAGTCATAACCCGTAAACTCGGTGGCGTGGCGAGAGGTAAAAGAGGGGTCAGCACGGAAAACCGGACCGATCTCGAAAACTTTTTCGAAACCTGAAGCCATAGCCATCTGTTTGTAGAACTGGGGGGATTGAGAAAGATAGGCTTTACGATCGAAGTAGTTAACTTCAAAAACTTCAGCCCCGGATTCACTCGCTGTGTTCATAAGTTTGGGAGAGTGAATTTGGATGAAGTTCTTGTCAGTCAGAGTGTCGGTGAAGACTTGGTCCATGAGAGTCCAGACTTTGAAAATAAGGGCGTTTCTTTCTTTGCGAAGATCTAAATAACGCCAGTCGAGACGAGTGTCGAGATTAGTTTCATTCTCTCCTTTTTCATCTACAGGAATGGGAAGTTCGGGCTCGGCTTTAGAAAGAACTTCGATGGTTTCGACTAAAACCTCAATGCCGTTGGGAGCTTGAGGATTTTCTTTGGATTCACCAACTATGGTGACGACCGATTCGAGAGGTAAATCTTGGATGGTGGTGAAAGCGTCGGTATTGGATTTGATGATGACTGTTTGGACAATTGAAGTAACGTCACGAAGAATTAAAAAGGCGATGCCTCCTTGTTTTCTTAAAGTTTGTACAAAACCGGAGAGCAAAATCTTTTTCCCGGTGTGTTTTTTGACGTCTTTGATATATGTTCGTTCCATGATGAATTTATTATACAGCTCCTTAGGCTCGACAGAGTGATAAAATAGGTCGTTAAGATGATAGAAAGAGGAGAAAATCTGAGACCCGGTATATTTTTGGAAGTTGATAAAGAAAAATTTGGCGCAAATTTATCAATAAAGGAGAAGGCAGCTCTTGACTTGGCAGCGGAAATTCACAAATGTGATGTCAGAAAAAATACGGGGGAGCCGTATGTGAATCACTGCGTGGCAGTGGCAATGATCTTGAAACGGTGGGAGGCAGACGAGGATATGGTAGTGGCCGGTTTGCTACATGATACCTGGGAAGACCACCCAGATTTGATTTCCCTGGAACAAATTAAGGGAGTATTTGGAGAGCGAGTTTCCCATCTGGTAGATGGGGTAAGTAAGTTTGTATCTTCAACCGGAAAAGGGAGCGACTTTGAGACTTTGAGAAAGATAACAGCGGAGACGTTGGTTGATCCCGGTGTGGCGATGATAAAGCTGGCGGATAGATTACATAACATGACGACGATGAAGGATTTTGGAGAAGATAAAAAACTGGAAAAGGCAAAAGAGACGTTGAGTGTTTATGTTCCCTTGGCCGAGTCTTTGGGATTGTGGCAGGTTAAAAATGCTTTGGCGGATATTTCCTTTTCATATGTTGATCCAGAGAGATATAACGATGTCAAAAGAAGAATTGACAGTGATCCAAGACTGAATGAAAATTTTATCCAAAAAACAGAGGAGGATATCCGAACCGCTCTTAAAAGTAGGGGAATAAAGGCTTTGGTAGAACATCAGGTTGGTGGGTACTGGGAACTTTCGGAAAAACAAAAAAAGTCAGCCATGAGATCAAATAGCCGACCAAAAGAGTTTGCGGATATTACAGACGTGATCAGTTTTCGGGTGATCGTTGAGGATGAGGGTGACGTCGGGGAGTGCTACCGAGCAATGGGTGTAGTCCGCACGCGATATTCCAAGCTACTACAACAATCCAGGAGTGATGATTATCTAGCTACTCCAGCCATCAATGGGTATAGCGCTTTACACGATACTTATAAACTTAATGAAGGGAACATTGAAGTCGCCCTTACGACATTTGAAAGAGAACGGTTTAATAACTGGGGAGTGGCCAGCTTGTCAGCCAAAGAATTGCGAGCCGATCCGGATAAGTATAAAAGAAAGCTAATTTTTACCCCTAAAAAGGAGTTGGCGATAATGGAGCTTTCGGCAACAGGAATTGATGTGGCTTTTCGATTGAACCCCTTACTTGGACTTAGGGCGGTGGCTATTAAAATTGACGGCAAGGTGGAAAGTTTGGAGGCGGTGGTACCAAATGCCTCGGTGGTAGAGATTATCACTGAACAACACCAAACAAAACCAAATGCCGAGTGGCTGAGGTTTTGTAATAGAGAGACTGCCAGTCAGATTGATAGTCAACTAAAAATCGCCGAACATGATGTGGAAGTGGAAAAAGGGGAGAAGATGCTCGTTGATGGAGTGCTTCGAGAAAGAGGAATTTTAAATATTGAAGATTTGGATGAGAATATTGTGGATAAGCTGTTGGTGGACTTGGGGTGTTGGCACGGAATTGACGATCTTTATTACAAAGTGGCATATGGACTAGACTTATCTTTGGTATCTCGAAAACTTGACGAAATGAAAGTAGGAAGAGGTATGTTTACGACAGTACTAATTGAAGGCCCCAATTCAATTGGAGTTTCAGAACAAGTAGCCGGAGTTATCTGCCGGAATGGTGGAGATGTACGAAGCAAGGTGGAAAAAGTGGGTAAGGATGAACGGTTTACCATCCGTATGCTTCTGGCAGTGGATTATCAGGGGAAGAAGAAGATTGAAGAAGAGATGAAAATAAGATTTCCAAATTGTGAGGTGATATAAAAACGCCACCGAATGGTGGCGTGTGTTTAACTTAATTATCTTTTCTGTCGGCTTCTGCGACCATGAAGAGAACGAGGCTGACGAGAAGCAAAAGCAAGACGTCGATGAAAATAGCGGCCCCAATATCGTGTCTGTTGTAAACAAGCGGGAGATCGCTTTCGAGATACATGACAGTGCTCTTGTTGGCTGAAAACACTAACCATTTTCCGGTCTTGAGGGTGGTGGTTAGCCTAGTGAGAGTAGGATTTCCCGGTCGGGGATCGGAAGTAGAACAAATAACATCTACCTTGTTTCCATCCCTGAAGAGGCAGAAAGAACCATCGGCGGCGATATCTAATGGAGTGTCGGAGCTTGCAGTAATGGTGGTGTTGCGGTGGCCAGAGGGGTTGAAAGAAAAGTTTACGGCGGCGATATCCTTAGTTAGTGAGATGGTGGTGAAGTATCCCACAGGGATAATTACCAGACAGAAAAGTGAGGTGAAAAATAATATAAGAAAGGTGCGCATTTTTTCTCCTTTGGAAAACCTGAATTTTAAGTTGCTTGGGTGGATTATAGTACGGAATCTTACTATAGGCAATATTCTTATAAAACTCGGCTTTGAAATGTAGTATATTGGTAATGTTTGAGTAATATAGAAAGCTTAACCAAATGTTTGGAGCCGGAGAAGGTGAGAAGGGATGAGCCCTTATCGGCACACACAACTTTAGGTATTGGTGGAAAAGCAGATTTGTTTTATATCACGGAGTCTTCGGGAGATTTAGTCAAGGCGGTGCGTTTGGCGCGGTCGTTTCAGGTTCCGGTAACGGTGATTGGTGGGGGGAGTAATATCCTGGTGGGAGACGCGGGAGTGAGGGGGCTGACGATAAAGAACAAGAGTAAAAAAATAACGGTTCATAAGGAGGGGAAAATACATGCACTTTTGCGCGGAGTAGTAGGTGCAAGGTGGATGAGGTCCACAAAAGGCTCCTTAAAGGGTGATTTTACGGATATTAATTATGATGAAAGAGACAAGCCGGACGTAGAGGTTGTTCTGGATAGCGGAGTAAATTTGCAGGTGGCGATGGCGCAGCTTTTTGATCAAGGAGTGACGGGGTTACAGTGGTATAGCAGGATTCCCGGAACTATCGGAGGAGCGGTGTACAACAATATCCATGGAGGAACACATACTTTTGCCGAGATAGTCAAAAAAGTGGTGATCTTGGATAAGCATGGAGGGATTAAGACGATTGCGGGTAAAAACTTGAGGCTTGGTTATGACCATTCCAGATTTCACGAGTCCGGGGAAATAATTTTGGAAGTAACCTTAGTATTAAAGGCGGGAGATGTGGAAAGAGCGCGAAAAACGGCGGACGAGTGGAAGAAACGCAAAGCAACACAGCCAATGAACTCGGCGGGGTGCGTGTTTAAAAATATTAGCGAAGAAGAGAGAACTATTTTGGGATATCCGACTACTTCGGTGGGATACATTGTCGAAAATATTTTGAATATGTCAGGATTCAAGGTCGGGGGTGCGGCGATTGCCAAAGAACATCATAACTTTATCGTGAACAGGGGTGGGGCAACGGCCAAGGATTTTTTGGCCGTAAGAGACGAGATTGTAAAGAGGGCTAGGGAAGGTGTGGGGATTGAGCTGGAAGATGAGATAATTTTGATAGGAGAGTTTGGTTAGTGATAAATTAGCGGCTGCTGTTTTCAAAAGAGTGGACGATTAGAAGAGGATTTGATTGATATAATTCTGGTATGGCTTATGATTTTAAAGAGGTAGAAAAAAAGTGGGGGGATAAGTTTGCAGACTTTGTCGGATTTAAAGCACAGGATTTTGGGAATAAACCGAAGAAATATGTACTACAAGAGTTTCCCTATCCTTCCGGATCGGGACTGCACGTTGGACATGCCTTTTCGATGACCGGGTCGGACATTTATGCCCGATACATGAGAATGAACGGATTTAATGTAATGTTCCCGATGGGCTGGGATGCGTTTGGATTGCCAACGGAGAACTACGCGATAAAGATGGGAGTAAAACCCCAAAGCATAACGAAAGAAAATACGGAGAAATACAAAGCGCAGATGAAGAGATTAGGATTTTCTTTTGATTGGGATCGAGAAGTGGACACGACCGACCCTGAGTATTACAAATGGACACAATGGATTTTTACGAAACTTTTTGAGAAAGGTTTGGCACATAAAGAAGAAATGGCCATTAACTGGTGCCCGAAAGACAAAATTGGTTTGGCCAACGAAGAAGTAATAGACGGGAAGTGTGAGAGATGCGGAACAGAGACTGAGAGAAGAACAATCTCACAGTGGGTGGTGAAGATTACAGCATATGCAGAGAGGCTACTGGAAGGACTAAAAAATACTAACTTCATTGATAAGGTGAAGGCGGCTCAGATCAACTGGATAGACAAGAAAGTAGGGGCAAAAATCCGCTTTGATATCAAAGATAGTGAGGAAAAATTGGAAGTGTTCACGACCAGGCCCGATACGCTTGAGGGAGTCACCTTTATGGTGATGGCACCGGAGCATAGATTGGTAGGGGGATTGCTCGTGAATGAAGAAGTCAAAAAATATGTGAATGAGTCGAAGAAAAAAAGTGAGATGGAGAGAACCGAGCTGGCAAAAGAAAAGACGGGAGTGTTTTCCGGACTTTACGCGATTAATCCGGTAACTGGAAAAGAAATTCCGGTATGGATTGCCGATTATGTATTGGTGTCATATGGGACGGGAGCAATTATGGCTGTACCCAGCCATGATGAACGAGATGAGGCCTTTGCTAATAAATACTCATTGCCGATTAACCGGGATTATGTACCGGACATGAAGATGATTGATTTAATTGTGGAAAAAGGAGTGGGGGAAGAGTCCGTTAACTATCACTTAAGAGACTGGATTTTTAGTCGTCAACATTACTGGGGTGAACCAATTCCGATGGTCTACTGCCCAAATGACGGATGGGTAGCGGTACCCGAGAAACAACTGCCAGTGAGATTACCTGAGGTGGAAAAATATCAGCCGACAGATAATGGTGAGTCGCCTTTAGCCGGCATCACTGAGTGGGTAGAGACAGAGTGCCCTAAGTGCGGAGGAGAGGCCAAAAGAGAAACCGATACGATGCCAAACTGGGCCGGAAGCGACTGGTATTTCTTGCGATACTGCGATCCAAAAAATGAGGAAGTGCTGGCGGATATGGAAAAGATGAAGTACTGGTTGCCAGTGGATGTTTATATGGGAGGAGACGAACACAATACTTTGCACTTACTTTATTCTAGATTTATTTACCAGTTTCTTTGGGACTTGGGTGCTGTACCCAAAGAGTATCCAGAGCCGTATATAAAAAGGATGTCACACGGGGTGATTTTGGGTGCTGACGGCAACCGCATGAGCAAAAGTGTGGGTAACGTAATTATTCCTGATAATGTGGCCGATATTTACGGAACCGATGTACTACGAACCTACATGATGTTTATGGGACCGTTTGACGCGACGATGGCTTGGAATGAGAGATCTCTTGTGGGTGTAAAACGGTTCTTGGAGAGATTTCAGGGACTAGTTGAAGAAAGTAAGGGTAAGTACATGGAGACTAGTGTTGAAGGGATGAGAACAATACACCGCTTGGTTAAGGGGGTGGGTAAGGATATCGCCGAGTTTAAATACAACACGGCGATAGCGAAGATGATGGAGGCAGTTAACGATTTGA
>CAZWYN010000021.1:0-13707 GCA_964638575.1 uncultured Pseudomonadales bacterium
CAGTATGCTACACAATATATATGATGTCAAGGGGTGTGTAAAGGGGGTGTGAAAAGACAAAACAAAAACTCAAAAGGTGAAATTAGGTTCGGATTATTTGACCGTAACGCTTTTGGCTAGATTTCTCGGCTTATCCGGATCAAGATGTTTTAGATGACAAATCTTCTCCGATAGTAGTTGCAACCAAACGATGGCTTCTGTTTGTTCTCCTTCTTCTTTTCCTCTGATGGGTAAAAATTCGTCAAAAACATCTTCTTTCCTTTGAGCAATACCGATTACCTTGGCTCCTCTGGCTTTTACCTCCAAAGAGGAAGCCAGCATTTCGTTGGTATTTTCTTTTGAAACAAGAACAAGACAAACACTGTCTTTATCAATGAGGGCGAGTGTTCCGTGTTTGAGTTCACCTCCAGCCATTCCTTCAGCGTGGATATAGCTTAGCTCTTTTATTTTTAAAGCCCCCTCCAGGGCAAGGGGCAACATTTTGCCCCTCCCTAAGATAAAGAGGTGTTGTTTTTGGCTAATCATTTTTGCCAGGGGATCAATCCTATTTTTGTTTTTGAGAATCCATTTAACATTTTTAATTCTTTGATTTAAATCAATCCCAAGAGCTTTATCAAAAACCGCCATTTGAGCGACGAATGATTTAGTGGAAGCCACGCATTTTTCCACACCACAGGAAAGCATCTGACAAACATCGGAGATCCTTTGCACGCTTGAGTATTTGGCGTTAACAACTGAGGCGATGGTGGCTCCTTTTTGTTTTGCCTTGGTAATGGCATCTAGAACATCAATCGTCTCACCAGATTGTGTTAAGACAATGATTAAAGTTTTTTTGTCAAGAAGACTGACATAAGTATCAAACTCGGATGCCAAGACTGTGATTACCCATTTACCAAGTTTTTTAATTAGCTTTTCGGCGGCAACCAGTCCGGCGAAGTATGAGGTTCCACAACCAACCAGAATCACCTTATCCATTTTCTTAGCCAATTTAATTATCTTTTTTATCTGCGCACCATCTTCTCGAGCAATTCTTTCCAGAACTTGAGGTTGTTCATTGATTTCTTTTTCTAAAAAACTTTGGTATTCCCCCATCTCACTCTCCTTTTCTATTTCAACCATTTTTATTCTTTGTTTGGGAATTTCTCTGCCGTCACTGGTGTTTATTACCCGGACATCGTTTTCACTGATTTCGGCCAACTCACCGTCCAGAAGAACAATTAGTTCTTCCGCCTCACTCAGGGCATTGATGTCAGAGGCAATCCAGTTTACTTTTGGACTAAGACCGAGGATAAGTGGTGAACCCTTTTTTACGGCAAACAGCCTCTTTTGCATTTTGTCCATCACGACTAAGGCGTTATAACCTTTTAATCTTAGAAATACTTGTTTCACGGCTTCTTTCATCGTCACCCCCCTTGCTACCTTTTCCTCAATTAAATGGGCGACCAGCTCCGTGTCCGTTTCAGAAACAATTTGATGCTTTCTCTGGGTTAATTCTTTTTTCAGGTGATAATAATTTTCAATTATGCCGTTATGAACCAAGGCAATATTGCCGGTACAGTCAAACTGGGGATGAGAGTTTGCCTTAGTAATTCCTCCGTGTGTTGCCCAACGAGTATGACCCAGGGCTAGTATCGACTCAGGAAGACCTAACGGCTCTGACTTAAGTTTTCCAACCTCTTTTTGGGCTACTAACCGATTATTTTTAAAATACACTATTCCCCAGCTATCGTATCCTCGGTATTCTAATCTTTTTAGACCACGATAAATTGAGACGACAGGTTTTTCCTCATGGCTGAGGTATCCAACAATTCCACACATAGGTTTTGCGTAGCAATTAATAACTAGTGTGAGATTTGTGAATCACCGATCTTGGGTACTATGACCCTTTTGGTTAGAAAGGCGTAACCAGAAGGCATCCGCAGATTATCGACAACCTTCTTCCTCGTATCCTCAAGGGAGTTATCCCTGTGAGGCCACACGCTATTTAATTTATAGAGAAACACCTTCTCACTCCATCTAGCATAACACTTATTTATAGAGAACGATGGGGCCGAGTAGATAGAGGTTGAGAGACTCTTTAGTTCCCTTTTCGTCATCTCTTACAATTTCGGCGTTCATAGACCAGGGTTTGTTGTTTAAGGCTATTGTTAGTGAACCGTCTTTTTCGGTGTAGGTAAGGGGTTGGTAGTCTTGGCCGTCGTAGATAGCGGCACTGGTGACACCTGTCTGATTAATGGTGAGGGTGCCAACGACATTTTTACTACTAACTCCTGAGATGACGATTGGATAGAGAGCAATCTCCTTGCTGACCGGCTTGGGTAGACCAAAAGAGTTCAAGAGAATGAGATTGTCACTTACGGTAGCTTTGGAAGGGGCGAAAATGACCTTGCCATCAGGTAAGTTGTTCTGGCCGGTGACAAAAGTAAAGTCACCTTTGAGGACGTGAGTTACCTTTTGACCTTCAAAGTTTAATTTAAACTTTAAGGTGCCGGATTTTAGATCCTTGTCAAAAGAACACTTGCCTCCCGTGGAACAGCTACCAAGGATGATAGCCTTCATGTAGGGACTGACAATGGGAGTTTCGAGTGTCGCCCGAGCACCTTTGAGCAAGTCTCCCGACTGATACTCGAGGTCGAGGGTAGCGGTTTTGGCTTTGTCAGCATTGATGGTGACAAAGGTAAAAAGTTTGTTGGTGGCGTGAGGAACTAAAACGGTAAAAGGTCTGTCGACCATAGCGAGTTCGTTTACCAATAGCTTGGTGCCGATTGTGGTGTCGGTAGTTTGGGTCGTATCGGTAGTTTTTTTGTTAAAAACAAAAATTAAAAGAAGGGCGGCGAGAAGAATAATAACAGGAAGAATGATAACTAACGGATTTTTTATTTTCATAGACTTCTCATTATCGCAAGAATTGAGACTTGCCGTCAAGTTTTTTACTTTATTAGCGGTCCAATGAGTTTTTTGCTCATGATGGACTCAAAGTAAGTAGTAAGTTTGGCGGATTGAGGTAGTTTAGGAAGAGGATAGCCAAGATGACGAAGTAAAAAAAGACCAAATTTTCGACCGAGTCGATTGTTTTCTTTGGGGGAGTCCGATTTTTCAACAGCCTCAAGAAAGGATTTGAGAGAGAGAAAGATTTCCCGATCTTCGACCTCTATGGGAAGAGTGTTGGTGAGAATTTCGATGATGGTGAGACAGAGACCGACTTTGGCAAAGTCTTTTTTGATTTCCGGGAAGTAGGCGGTCGACTCGACTTGATCCAAAAAACGAGGGTGCTCTCCCCTACCACTTTGGAACTTGACCAGATTAAAAAGATCTAGATGGGGAGCTTTTTTGGAGGTGAGACGCCTGGCGCCCCTGGCGACAAAGTCTTGCAACCCATGATTTTCCGTAATGATGGAAACAAATTTGTCTGCCTCACCGGAGTCAACGGATCTCACGATAATCCCGGTATCGGAAAATGAGGCTCTCATCTTTTTAGTTTAGAACCAGTTCCATGTCTTGGTCCAAATGAACCACGGTTTCGTTGCCATTGTAGATGATCGTGTTTTTGATGGCGGGTGTACCAGGCTGTTTTTGGAGTAAGAGACGATAGGTGGTTAGATCCATTGGGGGGAGAGTGTATTTAAAAACAATCTTACTTTGACTTTCGGGACGCATAGTAAAGAAGGCTTCAAAGACAGTCTTGCCCAGGTCTTCGGAAACTATTTCCTTGACTTCGGATCCGACAACGGAGATAAGAGTACTTCCTTTGGGAACCAAAAGGCGGATGTAGTCGCGGTAAGTACCGTTTAAACATAACTGACCGGCTTCCAGGTTACAGTTACTACCCTTGTAGGGATTGTTGTAGCTAATACTGACCGTTTTGGTGACGGTACCTGCATCAACAGTGATCTCCTGCTCTACCTCACGGGTAATAAACATGTCGGTTTTGGCTCCACCAAGATTGGCATCATTGATGTGCAAGTAGTCGTAGGTTGTTGGGGTGATTCTGCCGGCAGCATTGAAGTCTTCGGCAACAAGCTGAGTTTTTTCTTCGAAGAAATAAAATAGCAGGTGTTTTTGTTTGATGGAGTCGAAAGCGACATTGAGAAGTTTTGGCCAGAGGTGTTTGGGACTGCCCATGGCATTGGCCATCATAGAGTGCATAAGGGGTCCCAGGACGGCTTTACGACCGGTGACAATTTTGTTGGTAGGACGATCGGCAATTTCTTCGAGAGCATAGACAACTTGAGGACAGTCGCAACGAGGGTCAGTGTTAGCACTGAAGTTTCCCCAACCACCAACACCGATGGGTCCGATGACCTTTAAGATCTCGACCGGGAGCTGGGTGTCGATGGCAATAATGCCGTCGGGTCGAATCATTCCGGGAATGTCGTTGTAGTACTTGGAAAAAGTATCCATAGAAACTTTGAAGTCGGGAGACATGTTGGAGTTTCTTAAGTTGAGATATGTCTCGTTGAGGTATTTTTTGATGGCGTCGGGAGCGGGTACTCTTTTGTTGAATCGGGCGTCAAGATCGTAGATATCATAGGAGCTTAGAAGATCAATCTTACCCTTGGTGACTTTCATAAAAGCATAGGCAGTCATGAATCCTCCGGTTGGTCGTAGCTCGGCGTCGTTTTGGAAAAGAATCATGTAGGTTTTGGCATTAGGATTGCCAAGAAGGTCCGGAAGGAGCTTAATGAGAGGTTTGGCTTGTGTTAAAAGCTGAGCAGACTCGGAAACGGTGGATTTAATGGCTGTAATCTTGCTACGAACTTCTTTGCCAAAAAGTCTTACCGGATATCGAGTATCTTTGATCAAATCCAGTTCTTTTTGAGCTTCGGCCATGTCGGTACCGATTTTGTCCAGATCAGGACTAATGAGATCGAGGGTCTGAGCCATGTAAACAATTCTGTCTTCAATGGACTGAACCTTGGGTGTTTGACCAGAAGGAGTGGCGATGTCGGTTTTAAAACCAAGAAGATCGGCGTAAGGAGAGACAGATACAATGAGGGTGTCGAGAGACTTTATTAAAGATTTGCCGGCATTAAGGGCGTGCTGGCCATCTCTGGTGTAGTTGCCAACGACGGGAATAATGAAAGTCCAGCGAACCTTTTGGTATTTAGTATCGAGATCAGTTATTTGTTGCGATAGAGTTTTTATCTCCATCTTAGATGTGGCTAGATCTTGACCTTGGAAGGCAGTGGAGAGTTTAGTTCCGGTTTCTTGGAGGGCGTTGATGTCGGGCATCATTGATCTTGCGACAAAGAAACCATAAACTCCCGTAACGAGCAGGAGACCGAGAATTACAGCTAGAGGAATGAAGATATAGCGAAGCTTAAATTTTTTCATCTTGGGTTTTTCTTCAATTGTTTTGTTTTCGATATTTTCAACAACAGGAGTATTTTGGTCCATAGAAATGTCTTTAATTAATTGATTACCACTTACTAATCATAGCAAATGGGGTCTTAAAGAGAATGTAAATGTCGTAGATTATGGAGCGACGCTTGGCGTAGTCGGCATCGATGGCCACTCTTTGATTCCAAGGAATCTCGTTTCTGCCCGATACCTGCCATGGACCGGTAAGGCCGGGTTTGGCTGAGAGACTGAGCTTAATGAGGCTCTCGACGTTTTCGGCGTAGCGTTTTTTAGCATCTTCCAGTTCCGGCTCAACATAAGCCCTGGGGCCAACCAAACTCATTTCTCCCGAAAGAATGTTGAAAACCTGGGGCATTTCATCAATACTGGTTTGGCGAAGAATTTTTCCGAGTTTGGTGATACGGGGATCTTCATTTAGCTCCAGTTTCCAACCATTGCGTTTGTATTTTTCAAAGAGAGCGGGATTGGCTTTCCAAAACTCCACCGCATGAACAGCCTTACCATCTATCTCAAACATTTTCATGGAACGAAACTTGAACATCTTAAATATTTTGCCGTTTTTACCCACGCGTTCCGGCCTGTAGAGAATCGGTCCCTTAGAGTCGAGTTTTATGAGAATGGGAATAATGATCCAGATGGGGACGAAGAGTATGGTAAGAACGATGGCCCCAAGGATGTCCATGATTCTTTTAATAAAGTCGTAAAACATAAATAGATTTTAAATTAGTTCTGTCTTGTTGGGTGATATATTATTAAATCTATGATACCAGTAATAATTTGCGGAGGTGTAGGAACAAAGATGTGGCCACTTTCCTCTTCCAAGCTGCCAAAGCACTTTTTACCCCTGGTCCACGATAAGTCTTTGTTTGAATTAAACTGGGAAACTCTGAGAAAAAGATTTGGCGCGAACGAAATATATCTTCAGACAAATGCGGAACAGGCCGAGATTGCCAAGAAATTGGTACCCGAGATTGTGTCCGAGAATGTTTTTATCGAACCGGAGTCTCGTAATCAGGGACCGGCAACGGGACTGGCCGCCGCGCTTTTACTTAAAAAAGGTAAGGGTGATGAGCCATTTTTCTTAATTCAGGTGGATAACTTGAGAGTTCCGGGAGAAAACATTTTTAAGATGATGGATCTGGCCGAGAAACTAGGAAGGGAAACACATAAATACATCACCGGAGGATTTCTCCCTGACCGTTTTATTAAGGGTGTCGATTTCCTAATGAAGGGAGATCTCGTTTCCGAAGAAAATGGAGTAAAAATTTTTAAAGTGGCTGAGTATGTCGACCGTAATGAAGAAGAAAAAATAAAAGAGAATCTAAGATCCGGAAAGCTGTTGGTGCATGCAAATCATACTTGTATGACTCCCAATGATCTACTGAAGATGTTTGCCGATTACCGCCCTGATTGGTATGAGCCATTAAGTAAAATCTCCAAAGGGGCAGATATCGTCGAGGAATATGCCAAGATGCCCAAGGGGGCAATTGAGGAAATAACTAAACAGGTACACGCCAAGGGCAACTCACTGGTCATCGAGCTACCCTTCGAGTGGACCGATTTCGGAACTTGGGAAAGTTTGGAAAAATATTATCTGGCAAACAACATCAAACCCAAAAGTGGTGAGGTGATAGAGATTGAGGCAAAAGATAACTTTTGCGTCAGTGACAACAAAAAGAAGATTACCATTATTGGTGTCGACAATGTAATCGTGGTTGAGGGTGACGACGGAATCTTGGTTTGCCGAAAAGATTTAAGCGGTCGGGTCGGCGAGGTAGTCTGACCAGAGTTCTTTTACTTTGGCGGCAAAGTTTTTTTTGAAAGTCTGACTATTGAAACGAAGGGCATTCCTATAGCAGTCCTCAGGACTGAGGGAGAGTTTTTCAAAGCGAGCAATGGCATCTTTGAGTGATTCAGTAGTTTGTTCTTCAAAAAAGATGCCGGTTTTATTTTTAATAATGGTTTCAAGAGCTCCTCCTTTGCCGTAGGCGATTACCGGGGTACCGCAAGCTTGGGCTTCCAGAGGAACCAAACCATAGTCTTCGTTTTGAGGAAAGATAACAGCTTTGGCATCTTTGTAAAGATTAATTAAAGTGGCGTCATCGACTGCTCCGGCAAATTTGATGGTAGAGCCGGCAAGGTTTTTAAGATGGGACATTTCCGAGCCAGTACCGACAACAACAAGAGGTTTCTTTAGTATATTAAAGACTTTTATGGCGAGATCTACCTTCTTGTAGGGAATCAATCTACTTACTATTAAATAGTATTCTCGATATTTTTGAGAAGTATAATCTTTTGAGTAAAATTTATCTTCAATAGACGGATAAATAATTGATGATTCACGGTGATAATACTTTTGTATTCTGTCTAATACTTCACTAGAAATAGCAATGTATTTGTCTGGTCTTTTGGAAATGAGTAAATCTGTTGTTCTAAAATAATTGTGTAACCATTTGGGGATAATTTTAAACTTTATATCTTCTGCGTATTCCCCTTCCCCACTCCAAAAGTAACGTGTAGGGGTAAGACAGTAACAGATGTGTAGCTGTCCCGGTTTGGTGATTACAGCCTTGGCATCACCGCTCGTAATACTTATAATGACATCGTATTCACGAAGATCAAATGATTCAAAGCCCATGGCGGCTATGGGAGCAAGTAGCTCATGTTTGTTTCGGAAGAAGCCAATCTTGTTGATAAAACTGGGAATTACTTTAAAGTCATTTGCCCAGGGAGCGGATTTTTTGCTGTAGACAAGAGTGTACAAAGGAGCATCCGGAAATATTTGATGAAGAGTGAGAAGCACCCTTTCAGCTCCTCCGAACTTATTAACCCTGTCGTAGACTAGAGCGACCTTCATTTGGAGAGAAGTTGTTTGTAGACGGCAAGAGTTTCTTTGGCCATTTTTTGCCAAGAATATTTTCTAGCCTGCTGATAACCCCTGGTAGACATTGCAAAACGAAGATCTTGATCTTTCAAATATGTCTCCAGACAGGAGACGAGATCGTCAACGTCGTCGGGATTGAAGTAAAGCGCGGCATCACCATAGACTTCCGGTAAACAACTGGCGTTTGAAGAAATAACCGGAAGGCCAACACTCATTGCCTCGAGACCGGTGAGTCCAAAACCCTCCATCTTGCTGGGGTGAACCAAAGCCAAGGCTAGACTGTAAAGTTTGGAGACGTCCTCGTCTTCAATGAATCCGAGTAGTTTAATACGATTCTGAAGATTTTTTTGGACGATTTTTTGGTTAAGACGTTCCCAAAAAACGGAACGGGAACAGATAAGAGCCAGCTGCAGGTCAACTTCTTTGTGTTGGTTGTGCTTTTCGATGGCCTGAACCAGAACATCAACATTTTTATGGGGGTAGACACTGCCAGTGTAAACAATAAAGGGCTGGGTAAGATGATATTTATTGAGTAACTTGGCTTTTTCCTCATCGGTGAGGGCTACTTCCTTGATGGAGCCTGTTGCTGCTTCGTAGGTCACGGTAATCTTCTCAGGGGGTACGTGTAGGCGTTTGGCGACATCCTCCTTGACGAAGTTTGAGGGAACTAAAATATGGTTCGCTCTACCTGCAATGCCATTCGTAAGGGTGAGATAACCCAGTCGTTTGATGGAGTATAACCAACGATTTCGGGTGGTTGTCTCCGGACCTTTGGAGTCATGCTTTATAAGATCGTGAATCGTGAGGACCAACTTACCGCTGTAGACCAATGGGGCATTAAAATGCGGAACGTGCAGCAGATCCAGTTTTTCTTTAGCAAAGATAAAAGGAAGAATGGTTTGCTCGGCAAGACTGTAAATTGGAATGTCCGTTGTGACCACCTTAACTCTTTTGCGATTTTTGAATTTCTCGGCGTGAGCCTTTTTAAGAAACAAAACGTAGTCGTTTTTTTTATCCAGCTTGATAACCTCCTCAACCAAACGCATTACATAGCGGCCGAGACCAGCATGTTCTAAACCATAGAGTCTTGCATCAATGCCAATGCGCATTTATTTACCTAATTGATATTTCCAAACTCGAAGTCTGCCCTTTACTGCCATTCCGGCAAGAACTAAGGCGGTGACAAAAAAGGGATAACGTTTGCTGTAAAACTTTTGGTAAAAGATTTTCCAGGCTTCGGCCGAAGCCTTAGCTAGCTTTATCTTGTGGGCTTTGTTGGAGACAGCTGTTTTGGCATTCTCTTTGCGTAGACCGGAGCTCGCTCCACGAAGATGAAGAGTACTGACTTTAGGATAGTAGATAATTTTATAACCGGCTTCGTTGATGCGGTAGCAAAGATCGATGTCTTCTCCGTAGAAGAAATAGGTTTCGTCCCACATGCCGATGTCTTTGAAAAGTTTGGTGGGCATCATCAGGTATGAACCGGCAGCGACGGGAATTTGATGAATCTTGTCCAGTTTGCGGAAACCTAAGTGATAACTGTTAAAGAAAGTAGATCCGGGAAAAAGTTTAGCTAGTCCGAGGAATTTGGAAATGGAAGCCCAAGGAGTAGGATAACCGCGATGATTGTCGTAGTCGATGGAGCCGTTTTTTAAATAAAGCTTGATGGTGACGGCACCAACGCGGGGATGTGTCTTGAGGTATTTTAAGGGCTTAACAAGACTGTAGCGCTTGATAACTGTGTCAGAGTTCAAGAAAAGAACATAGCGGGCATCTGCGGCGTTGACACCGATGTTGTTGGCTTTGGCAAAACCAAGGTTTTCCGAGTTTTTAATTGAGATGACCGACGGATACTTTTTGGCTACCATCTCCATAGAGTCATCGGTTGAGGCATTGTCGACCACGACAACTTGAAGTCCCCCCTTGGGTGAGTCGGCGCGATAGATTGAGTCCAAACAATCGTCGAGAAGTTGACGAGTGTTGTAGTTGACGATAATGATGGCTAAATCGTTTTTGAATTTACTCATTCTTACCCAGTTTTTGATAAATGGAATCAAGGCTCTTAGCTATCTTACGCCAGTCAAAGTTTTCTTCGACGTGATGACGAGTAGTAACGGCTAGTTTTTCGGCAAGAGCGGGTGTTTTGATGACTTTGATGATGAGGTCGGCGATTTTTTCCGGGGTGTTGCCGATAAGTACATGAACTTTGTCTTTGACCTTTAAGCCTTCAACACCGACTTTGGTGGAGACGATGGGTAACTGACTGGCCATGGCAGCGAGGTTTTTGAGACGAGTTCCTCCCGGTCCTTTGATGGTTGAGGCAAAAACGGAAGAGTCGTGATACGCCTTGACGAGACTATCGACATCGTCATCGGCAATCTGAGTGACAGTGACTCCTTTTTTACCAATAGCACTTTGTTTAATATCCTCGGTAATGTGCTGACCAAGAATGAGCAGTTTGGCTTTAGGAAGAGTTTTTTGAACCAAGGGAAAGACTTTTTTAATGAGAACATGGGCAGCCTCGATATTTTGCAGCCATTTGAAGTTACTGACAAAAAGAATGGTAGGTTCCTTGGAACTCCAGTTAGTCTTTTTTTGGAAAAGATCGAGATTAACTCCGTTGGGAACTATCTCAACAGAAAGATCCGGCTCTAGCTTGTTCATCTCGTTTTTGTCAGCGACAGAAACGGCAATCACCTGACTGGCTTGGCGCCAGTAAAAACGCTCAGAGTGTTTGAGTTTTTCCACATCGATTTGAAGCAGGGGGCGAAGGAACCAGGGGGCTGTTTCGTTGACGTAGTGCTGATATACAAGATATTCGATGGTTTGGTCGACAAGGATGGTGGGAATATTTGTTTTTGGCAAACTTGGCATAACATAGAAAGTTTCGGCGTGAATGAGATCGTAGTCCCCTTTTTCCAACTCTTTAGTGACGGCCTCTTTAACTCCAGGGGCGGAGTTTCGGACAATCAGAAAGGGGTCGAGAGAAAAACCGGTTCGGAGAATGTTGTTTAGTGTCCAAGGTGTAGAGCTTCGAGGAAAAGTAATCACCTTTTTGCAGTACTTAAGAAGGTGCTTGATGTTTTCGTTTTCTTTTTCGTTTTTTATCAAAGAAACGAGAGTAATTTCGTTGTTTTTACAGAGATATTTGAGCAGATTAAGAGTTCTGATCTGCCCACCGGAAGAGTCGGGATATGGAAGATATGGAGTGAGCATTAATATTTTCATTTTTTTGTTTCCGTCAGTTTAATAATGATATATTTGTCGTTTTTTTCTACCAGGGTATATTTCTTTTCCAGTCCTCGGGCTTCATCGTCATAGCTAGTAGAGACATAGTAGGTAGCGCCTTCGGCAATTTTCTTCTCTATATCATAGCCCATGGTCCAGCCGTGGCGATTGGTTTGATACAAGAAGGCGGGGTTGGTTTGGTATGGGGCAATGACGAGGGCGTCTTGGGGAGTAATTTCATCAACTCTTTTTCCGGCTTCAACCATGTTCCAGTCGTTGACGTTGAAAAATCCACGAACTTCATACCAACCAAAGGCTAGAGAAATAACAATGAGGGTTGAAGCAAGAATCCCCAGAGAGAGTTTTTGGAAGATATTTTTACCGTTATCGATTATGGCAAAGAAGCCGAGGGAGACCAAAAGAGCACCAACGGGCATAATGGGTAACTGGTAGTAATCATGCTGAACATTACCGGCAGCAAAAACAGTGAAGTAGGTAAGAACACTTAAGAGCCAGAAAACCATAAGCCAGCCTTTTTTGGAAAGCATGGAGTGTACCAGGCCAAAGAAGAATAGTACAAAACCACCGGTCGCAAATATTAGGCGATTCATTCTGTCAAAAATTAACCAACGGAAAAAGGCACCGGTAAATCTGATGTCATATTTGTTTAAAAGCCAGGAAGAGTAAAAAATACCTTCCGGGTAAAGTGAGGCGTGGTAGCGCCAGAGAAGAAGCGGAGTCATGGCGATGACAGGGGCAATATAGAACATGGGTTTTTTGAAAGTGGAGAAACCATGATTGGCAATGACCCAGTAGATGAAGGGAATAAAAAGGAAAATGGCGTAGGGTTTGACGAGTAGAGCAAGGGCAAAGACAAGGGAAAAAAGAATGCCTCTTATAAAGTTTGGTTTGTCTACAAAGCGTAGAAGTAGATAAAAAGAGATGATGGAAAGGCTGATAAAGGTGGGATCCGGCATAATGACTCGTCCGTAGTAGACGTTGTAAGGAATCACGGCGTAAAAAAGAGTCGCCAGGGCAGCAATTTTGGTACTAAAAAGTTTTTTGCCAATTAGATAAAGGAAGAAAGTACCGAGAGAAGCAAAAAAGATACTGACGAGACGAGCATAGATTGGATCAATTCCCTTGAGACGATAAACGAGAGCAACGATGGAGTTATAAAAGGGAAACTCGTTAATAAAGTAGCGATGAGGATTGGGAATTTGGGTTTCACTAAGTGCTGTAAAGCTGTCGGACTGGGGAAAAAGAGGGTTGAAACCATCTTTGATAAAGTTTCGGGCAACGGCGGCGGTGTCGGCTTGGCGGAAAGAGTGTTGATCGGCGATGGGATTGTCGATCTTGTAAAGTCTGACTGTAAAACAAATAACGGTGATGATTAAGGCAATCAAAAAGTCTTTTTTTGTCATATTAGCTGTTTTTGTTGGTACTTAGAGCCAGTCCCATGAAAGCCCAGAAGAGAATGGCAATTTTACTTGATTCAAAGACATCAAGGAAAATAGCCGTGGTTGCAAAAGCAACGAGAATTCCCAGGGCGGAGATGGTTAGCAGTTTTTCTTGATCGGAAACTTTCTTCAAGTTTTTAAATAGTTTGATAAAGAGACCGAGAATGATTGAGACGAAGGCTAAAAATCCAAGTAGGCCGGTTTCTCCAAGTGCACGAAGGTAGTCGTTGTCGGTGGAAAGGGTAATGGAAGAGTAACCAGTTCCCAGAAAAGGATTTTTGTAGAAAGAACGGAGAGCACGAGGCCACTCGACATCAAAACGGATACTGGTACTGGTGTCTTGCTGGAGAGCGCGAAGTGGTTCTGGTGTCGGGGTTGAGGCGAGAGTAATAGTTGGTGCCGGAGTAGTGGAAGTGGCGTAAACCGGTTGGACAAGTACCTGACCCATTTTGGCGGTAAATATGTTAATGATCGACTTGAATCTGTCGATGTATCCGGGTGAAGTGGCAATAAAGGCAAACATGGTGATGATCAAAACAGCACCAATGAGGTATTTTCGGTAAAGGAAGCTAACCAGGGAGATGGACAAGAACAATCCTAGCAGACCAATACGAGAACCGGCCTGCATAAAAAGCCAAAGGGTAGCAAGGAAGAAAACAAAAGTGAGAATCAACTGGAAACGATTTTTGAGAGAGCAAAGTAGTCCGGTAAAGAAGGTCAACATCATCGTAAGATAGACCGCCAGATCGTAGTGACCGGCAAAAGTACTGGAAA
>CAZWYN010000022.1:0-12900 GCA_964638575.1 uncultured Pseudomonadales bacterium
AATGATAAAATAAAACCATGCCAAAAAGAGTCTATCAACCCAAGAAAAAGAAACGCATTCGTACCCACGGTTTCCGCATTAAAATGGCCACCCATGACGGTCGCAACGTTATCAAGCGTCGCCGCGCCAAAGGTAGGACAAAATTATCCGTTTAATTTATGGCTCTAACTAGAGCTCATCGTTTATCTCTCCGTTTTGAAAGAGACCGTTTAAACAAAGACGGTAAAAACATTTTTGGTAAATTTTTTACCTTAGTCGTCGCGGACACCCCCGAGGACAATAAATCTCAATCTCCCCGTCTGGCCATTCTCTTGTCCAAAAAGACCGCCCCTCGTGCCACTGATCGCAACAGAATCAAAAGAATTACCTCCGCTCTTCTCGAAGATCTTCTCTCCTCCGTCCCCTCAAAAGACTATCTGATAATTCCCAAAAAACAGGTTTTGACGGAAGATAATCAATCTCTCTCCGAAGATCTCAAAAATCTTTTTCTAAAATAAAATGCTTTCTTTTTACCACAAATATTTCTCGCCTCTTTATCATGCCTTCGGTAAATCTTTCTTTGGCTCCTCTTTTGCTTGTCGTTTCACCCCCACTTGTTCTGTCTACTCCAAGACAGCTTACCAACGATATGGTATTATTCAAGGGACAAAACTGTCAATTAATAGAATCTTAAGATGTAATCCCCTCTTTAAAGGCGGTTATGATCCTGTTCCTGATAAAATCAAATAACTATGCAAATTCCAATAATATCACCCATAATTGAAGAATCTTTTAAATGGCTTCTCCAAATATTTGGAGGAAATTTTGGCCTTTCCATTATCGCTATTACTTTAATTACCAAGCTCATTCTTCTTCCTTTGGTTATTCCCTCCATTCGTTCCGCTAAAAAAATGCAAGATCTTAAACCGGAACTGGACAAACTAAAAGCCAAACACACCGACAAAGCCGCTCTCCAACAAGCCCAAGTCGCCCTCTACAAAGAACGCGGTATTAATCCCGCTGCCGGTTGTCTCCCCCAGATTCTTCAGATTGTTGTACTTCTCGCCCTCTATAAAGTATTTATTGATCTCCTCAAGCAGCCATCTGTAAATGGCATCACTCTCAATCCCTACTTTATTTATCTCGACCTCACCAAACCTGATCGCACCTATATCCTGCCTATCCTCGCCGGTGTTTCTCAGCTCGTTTTTTCTCTTATGATGCAATCCGGAATTGAGTCACACGTCCACAACCCCAAAAAGAAAGACGAAAAGAAAAAAGAAGAAAACAATCTCGAGATGGCCTCCAGTATGCAAAAACAAATGATCTATATGATGCCTCTCATGACCGTTATCATCTCCCTCAACTTCCAATCGGGTCTTGTCCTTTACTGGGTTATCTCTACCGTCTTCTCTCTTGTTCAACAGTACTTCTTCTCCGGCTGGGGTGGTCTTATTCCCTCCTACAACAAAGTACGTGCCCTTGTCACCCGAGTGACCGGAAAATAATTAGTTTGTTTAAATAAAAATAAAAAATAACCAAAATGGATCAGTCAAAAATAAAAGAAATTCTTTCCAATATTCTTTCCCAACTTGCTCTCAACGAAGATCAAATTGCCATTGAACTAGCCGACGATGAAAACGTCAATATCTCTCTTACTCTTCCCCAAGAATCAGCCGGTGTTTTTGTTGGTCATCATGGCGAAGGCCTTTCGGCTCTTCGTATGATTTTTTCCCTTATCATCTTCCAGAGATTCGGTGTTTGGCCAAAACTCCATCTCAATGTCAATGACTATCAGGAACGTCGCGAAGAAACTCTCAAAGAGTTAGCTCAAGACGCCGCCGAAAGAGCAGTCAGTCTTCAAAAAGAAATTATTCTCCCCAATCTCAGCTCTTACGAACGTCGTATTATCCACATGTTCCTTTCCGAATTTCCCGGTATCAAAACCGAGTCTCGCGGAGAAGCTCCCTTTCGACAAATGGTTATCGTTCCTCAAAACTAGTTTTTTCTTGTACAATCGGGGCAAGTGCTAAGTAATCTCTTAATTAAGATTATTGTTTTTTTCTTACCTACCCAACTAGGTCTTCATTTTTGGCCCGTCTTTTCTCGTGTTGCCGGTATTAAAGTTGATTATCTCTCGCCCACCCTCTATTTTCTCGACACTATGTTGATTTTACTGGTTTTCTTGAATCTAAAATCAGTTTTCAATTATCTTAAAAAGAACTTCCTTTTCTTTGGTATCTTCCTGTCATTTATTTTTCTCAACACTCTATTTTCTATTTCTCCTCTTAACTCCCTGTTTTGGTGGCTACGTTTAATCCTCTACTTTTTAGTCTTTCTTATACTTCGTCTTCGAAAGCTCCAATGGAAAGATATCAGTACCCCCCTTCTTTTAAGTACGTCTTTTATCATTATTTTGGAAGTACTTCAACTACTCTCCCAGTCATCCATTGGTGGCCCGTTCTACTTTCTCGGTGAAAGAAATTACTCCTCCGTCACCCCCGGAATCGGCCGCTTTAATTTTTTTGGGCAGGAAATTCTTCGTCCTATTAGTACCTTCTCTCATGCAAACTCTCTTGCGGGATACCTCCTTATCGTTTTTTATCTCTTCTCTAAAAAAACATCTCGACCATGGCACAAAATAATTCCTTTTATTGGCATTCTACTTACTTTTTCCAAATCAGCCATTATCTCTCTTGCTTTTATACTATTCAATCTCAGGCCGGAAATAATGATTTTTGTTTCTCTTCTTCTCACTTTAGTTCAACCGTTTATTCAAAATTTCATCTCCAGCTGGCAGCCCTTATCCGATCGTCTTTTCTATTTTTCCTATCTTAAAAATATTTTTCTTCAAAATCCACTCACAGGCACTGGTTTTGGTGGCTTCATTCCCTCTTTAGGAAAAATTCTCCCCAGTTCTTTTTTGACCCCCTCCAAACTTCAGCCAATTCACAATCTTACTTATCTTTATCTTTCCGAAATGGGTATCCTTGGTTTGCTCTTCCTCATCCTCACTGTTCTAAAACAGAAGACCTTTAAAATCTTGACCAACCCTCTTGTTCTTGGTCTCCTTGCCATTGTCATTTTTACCGGCACGGTCGATCACTATTTCTGGACTCTTCCTCAAAACAAACTAATCTTCCTTTTCGCTTTGGCAATTATGTTCTAAAATACCTCATGACTGAAAAATATGAACTTCTAGAAATAAATACCGATGGTGGTTCTCGTGGTAATCCCGGTCCTGCCGGCATAGGCGTCTATGCCCACTCAAACGGTAAAAAAGTCTTCACCCTTTCAGAAACCATCGGCGAAAACACCAATAATGTTGCCGAGTACACCGCCGTCATTAGAAGTCTCGAAGTTCTCCTTGAAAAAAAGATCTTCAGTCAAAAACTAAAATATATTCTTGATTCGGAACTAATAGTTAGACAAATCACCGGCAAGTACAAAGTAAAACTTCCCCACCTCAAAATCCTTCGTCAACAAGTAGTTGATCTGGTTAAGAATCTAAGAGAGAAAGGTCAGATAGAATTAATGACTTTTATTACCGTTCCTCGTGAACAAAACAAAGAGGCGGACAGATTGGTAAACGAAGCTCTCGATAGGTAGACTCCCCATTTTTCTCTACCGCGTTATTTCCACTTTATTTTCATCGCGTTTTTATTTCTAAGACAATCTTTTTTTACTGGCATAAAAGCTGTGGATAACTTTAGACAACCTCAGGTTTAGATTTTCATGTGTGAAAAGTATGAACGTAAATTAACTCAAATCAGGCGTAAAACACTAAATTATGTGAGCACAAATTTAAAAATAGAAAATGTAAATACAACAATAATTCAAAATACTTCACTAAGTATCTTCGTTTATACTTAAATAAATGCCACAAAGAGAAGTCCAAATCTCAATAAGTAGTAACAACTCTGATTTAGAGACCAATTTTTTAGATAACCAGCTTCACCCGGAAATAAAGTTCGTCAAAAATAAAAAAGAAAACCTCTCCTACCGGATATTTCTCATTGATATTCAGAAGGAGCTAACTCACATCAGCCAGAGTCTGATTGAAATTTATCATTTGTGTCGTGAAAACGACGCTAAACTCGTTGTTGTCATCCTTCACGGAGACTCTATCGACATTGAAAAAAACCATTATTTTCAAAAAATGCTTGATGATCTGGGAAAGGATAAGCCTCTTCATCGTCTAATCTTCACTAAAGACATTTATCAGCACTACTCTTCAACCCCCTCAACGCCGCTAGATACTCAATTTTATGAAGCCGTTTCCTCAAAAAAAATAAATATCTCCCAAAAAGGTGAAAAACTCTATTTCCCCTTAGCCCTTGAAGACTTTACTGTGGCCATCATTAAAACCCTCTTTTTATCAAACACCTCCGGCAAAAGTTTCTGGATACTGGGTGACCCGATTCCCGATCTCGAACTTGCCTATCTCCTCAAAAAAAATATTTCCGCCATCAGTCAAGACGAACCGGAAATTAATGCCACCGGCAAAGATGACCCTAAAATTAACTCCCTGCTATCTATTGGCAATAAGTCTCGGGGAGAACTCAACTGGAATCCACAAAATGAAATTATTGATGATCTAAAACAAATAATCACCCTATATGCCGACAGTCCTGAAAAAACGGAAATCAAAACCACAAAAACAAACCCTCTACACAGACTACTAAACTGGGTATATCAACCTCGCCCCAAAAAAGAAAACAGTCTTCCGACATTTAGAAAAATAGGCACAAATCTATTAATTGTTGCCCTAGCCACCATTGCTTTAATGGTAGGATCTTTCTTTTTGACAACCGGACTTTCTCTATTACAGCTTGAAAAATCAATTAATCACGCTCTTGAGGGAAATCTTCAGCAATCTATTTCCTCACTTAACAACACAACCAAATTTAAAGAGATAGGGGAGTCAATTTTTAGTCCGCTTGTTCCTTTATCTAATTTGGTTTCCCCGCGCAGCACCGAAAAAATTTTTAATCTCTACTCCTTTATTGATTACGCCTCGTCCAGCCTTGGAAATCTTCACCAAACTTACGTTATGGCTGAAAATCTCCTCTTGTCTTTAAACAACGAAGAAACAAAAACTAATTACGATGATCTTAGCCTTGCTCTACACTCCAATCTCAGCCAAATCTACGAAAATCTCAATCAAATATCCTTTTTAAGTAGCAACGGCAAATTTCCAAGTTTCCTTGAAAAAAAATTAAAAAACAATGAGGAATACAAAAATTTAAAGAATTTAGAGGAACAAGTTGCCCAGTTTATTAAAGTAACTGATATTATTCCGGCCGTTTTATCAGGGGATACAGCCAAAAATATCCTTGTGTATCTTCAAAACAGCCAGATTCTTCGTCCAAGCGGTGGTGAAATTGATTATTATCTTCTTCTTACTCTCAAGCAGGGTAAACTCATCGCCAAAAAATACTTAACCGAACCCGAACTCGATAACCTCTATCAAAACGCAAACCTCACTACCCCAAAAAATAATCGCTTTGCTTCCGCCCCCACACCAAAACTTATAGATCTAGTCCAAAATCCTGATTTCTCCAAATCTTCTATCGAAGTTTCTACTTATTTTGAAAAGGCTCTTAAAACAAAACCCGATTTTATTATTGCCACCAACAACCTCCTTATCGAGCAACTTTTATTGGAAGAAAAATCTCCCATAATTGATCAATACAAAGCCAGTTATTTAGAAGCCTCAGGCTCAGCGGTTTACCAAGAAATTTTTGACCAATATTTGGACAGATTTTTCAATCAAAACATCTCCTTATCTGTTCTTGGGCGAACTATTGCCAAAACAATAGGGGACAATCAAATTCTAATCTGGTCATCCGATACCAACACACAGCGTCTTTTGATATACCAGTCATACTCCGGGGTTGTCACCCCACATCCCTGTAATGCCGGCATTACCTCCTCGAATATTTGTACGGCTCAAACCCTCTTTCTAAGTGAATCTACAATTTTGCCATCTAGAAAAAACCCTTGGTCAAAACGCTTGCTAAGTCACACTATCGAGATTATTTCTTCATCGATCCAACACGAGTATCAAGTAAGCTACACCACCGACCAATCATCCTCTTCAGATTACTCGATTGCCAACACTTATTATCTGTATGTTCCTACCCCTTCAACCCTTGACAAAGTACTTTTAAATGACTTACCCTCATCTACCAAAAGTGTTACAAAAACAACCGAAGGATCATTCGATGTCTATAAAATTCCCCTGGCTATTTCTTCCAATAAAGATGCTTCGGTCGTAATAAAAACAACTACCTTTAGTAATCAGACATTTTCTACGCCTTTATCCTACTCCATTACCGAATACCATCAGCCGGGAACTACTGACACCGGTACTACTCTCAAAATAATATATCCGAAAAACCTATTCCCCAAAATAGTTACCTCTCCATTTACCTCCGAACCTGCCGCCATGAGAGTGACTCTTCCCCCCCACACTTCTACTTTTGGCTTCACTCTCGATCAAAATATGCAATAAACTTGTGAAGCCAAGGCTAATAAGTTACAATACGAATCATGCAAAAATTTATACTGAAAGCCGATAAAAGAACCGTTTTGGGAAGTAAAGTCAAACAGCTCCGACGTACCGGTGTCATCCCCGCTAATCTTTTTGGAAAAACCATCGAAAGTCAAGCCATTCAGGTTAATGGTGTTGAGTTTAATCGCGTTTACAAAGAAGCCGGCGAAACCAGTCTTATTTATGTCAAAGTCGAAGGTGAAGACAAAGAGCGTCCCACACTTGTCACCTCCGTTCACTTCAATCCCATTACCGGAGACAAACTCCATGTTGATTTTCACCAGGTTAATCTTAAAGAAAAAGTTACTGCCAACGTTCCCGTCGAAATTATTGGTGAATCTGAACTTGTCAACTCCAACGAGGCCGTTCTTTCGCAATCTCTCAACGAAATTGAAATTGAGGCTCTACCTACCGAGATCCCTGAAAGTATTACCTTCGATATTAGTTCACTCAAAGCAATTGGTGATCACCTCCTGGTCTCCAATGCCAAAGTATCTGCCGATGTTGAAATTAAAACCGATCCAGAACAAATGGTTGTCTCTCTCCAAGAGCCCATGAAAGAAGAAGTCATTCCTGTCGAAGAAGTTCCTGAGGACGCCACCGGAGCAGAAACACCCGCCGAAGGTGAAGCTGTGGAAGGCGAGAAATCTGCCGAAGGTGAAGCCAAACCAGAGGAACCCTCCAAAGAATAAGAACAATAAGATTGTTGATATAGAAAAGGCGCCCTTTGGCGCCTTTCTAGTATCTGTCAAATTTTTATTTCGGCCACGAATAAGAAATCAATAATCCTTCGTCGGCGAACATCTCTTGCCAGATTGCTTCGGTGACAAAAGGCACAAAAGGATGTAGTAGAGCAAGCATTGTTTTATATCCTTCTTTCATTACTACACCACTCACCCTTTTTTGTTTATTCATTTCGATACCCTCGTCACAAAACCAATGCCAGAACTCGTTGTAGACCGTCTCAGACGCCAACCCCACCTTCATCTGGTCAAGGAGCTTGGTCACCTCTTTTGAAACCGCAGAAAGCTTATTTTTAAAAATATCATCATCTTCTCCCTTCGTCACAACCTCCTCTTTTGGTTTTTCTGTTATGTATCTTCCTGCATTCCAGATTTTATTACCAAAGTTTCTCATTCCCCGCACTTTGTTTTCTCCGGTGTTACTATCCTGTCCGGCCGTAGTACTCATCACCAGAGCCATTCGAAGAGAATCAGTCCCATACTTAGCACACAGTTCAAGAGGATTAATGGCGTTTCCTACGCTTTTGCTCATTTTTCTTCCCTGCTCATCACGCACTAGTCCATGCAAATAAACATATTTAAAAGGTGATTTTCCCGTTAAATAAATCGACAACAACATCATTCTCATTACCCAGAAGGGGAGAATATCATATGCCGTTTCCATTATGTTGGTTGGATAATAAGCTTCAAAATCTCCCAACTTATTCGTTTTAAGTGTCACTACCGGCCATTGTCCAGAAGAAAACCAGGTATCAAAAGTGTCTGTTTCTTGAATATATCCCTCGCCGGGAGAAGTCTCCGATACTACATAATCGGTTTTACTTTCATCTTTATACCAAACTGGGATTCTAATACCCCAAATAATCTGTCGACTAATATTCCAGTCACGAAGGTTTAAGAGCCAATGGCGCAAAATTTTATCCCTCCCAGCCCCCAAAATTATTGTTTCCTTTGAGTCCAAAGCGGCCAGAGATTTGTCGGCCAAAGGCTTCACTTTAATGAAGAACTGTTTGATTGGTAGAGGTTCAATAACCCGATGACAACGGTAACAAATACCAACGCTGTGAGTATATGGTTTTACCTCAACTAGTTTATCTCCCAAGTCGGCAATCACTTTTTCTCTTGCGGCACCCGTCGACATCCCCGCAAATTCTCCGGCCTTATCCGTCATTTTTCCATTTGTACCAATCACGGTAACTACTTCTAATTTATGTTTTACACCCACTTCCCAGTCATTAGGATCGTGTGCCGGGGTAATTTTTACCGCTCCGGTACCAAACTCCATATCCACCATTTCATCTCCGACTATCGGGATCTCTCGGTTGATTAGGGGTATTGTTACGGATTTCCCAATCAAGTGACTATATCTTTTATCCTTTGGATTCACCGCTACTGCCGTGTCTCCAAGCATTGTCTCCGGTCTGGTAGTTGCCACCCTTAGCAAACCATAATCTATGGTATAGAGTTTGTCTTCTCTCTCTTCATGCTCCACTTCCAGTTCGGAATAAGCTGTGCCGCATCTTGTACAGTAATTCACCAATTTTTCTGCTCGATATACCAAACCATCCTCGTGTAATTTCTTAAAAGTTTTTACTACTTCCTCGACAATTTCCGGATCCAGCGTAAATTTGTATCTGCTCCAGTCTGCACTGGCACCCAGTTTTTTCATCTGGTTTAAGGCCACTCCGGTATTTTCTTGAACATAATTCCAGATCATTTTGTACAAAGTCTCGCGATCAAAATCAAACCTACTTTTACCTTCCTTGGCCAGTTTCTTCTCAAATACAAACTGAGTTTCAACGCCCGCATGGTCTGTTCCTGGAAGCCACAAAGCCGCCTCACCCTTCATTCGGTGATAGCGAATGAAGATGTCCTCCACCGTTACAAACATCGCGTGTCCAATATGTAAAGGATCGTTTGCATTTGGAGGAGGCATAATAATAGTAAACGGTTTCTTGCCACTCTTAATTAGTTCTTCTCCTGTAGGAGGGGCAAATACACCACTTTCCTCCCAAGTTTTATAGATTTTATCTTCGAACTGTGTATGATCGTAATTTTTCTGCATTTACTCCTTGATTTTATCATCACTCGTGCTACATTCAGCTATGGACAGAAAAGAACAGGAAAAAAACACTCTTTCTTACTATAATCGCAACGCTAAGGAATTCACGGCATTT
Organism: uncultured Pseudomonadales bacterium; assembly: GCA_964638575.1. Taxonomy (GTDB): domain Bacteria; phylum Patescibacteriota; class Microgenomatia; order UBA1400; family MFAQ01; genus UBA2277. The sequence continues at coordinate 9,456 of CAZWYN010000022.1, forward strand.
AGAGGAGAAGGGGTAAGTCACTACTGGTCCGAAGAACTTAATCATTTCCAAAAATTATTACCGAAAGGAACTATTCTTGAAGTCGGTTGTGGTATAGGCAATGAAGCAATTCTGTTAAAGGAAATGGGCTACAATTATGTTGGTACCGATATTTCCACGGGAATGCTCTCCGTCGCCAAAGCCCGCGACCCCGAAGGTAATTTTGTCTGCCAAGACCTTCGTCTTCCTGGATTTTCTTCCGAGTTTGATGGGCTTCTAGGATTTGCTTCGCTGCTTCATCTTGAAAAAGACGAACTTACACTAGCCCTATCTGTGTTAAGAAAGCAACTTCGTTCCGGGGGAGTAGGTCTACTTACCTTCAAGGAAGGTATCGGCACTGAGATCGACGGCAAAGGGCGTTTTTACTCGTACTATTCTCCTGAAGAACTCGCACAGCACCTGCTTGATGCCGGATTTAACCTTACTGATGTCACGATTCATGAAGAAAAAGGACACTCCTTTATCTGCTGTTTTGTAGAAAATCCGTAAACTGTTACCACTTAGATCACCGTTGCCACACTTGGGTCTGGTCTCAAATTTACGGGTTTTACCTCGCGAGGAGCAATTATCGCGGCTGCCCCCACCATTGCCGCATTATCTCCACAGTATCTAAGTTCCGGACAAAAGAATTTAACTTCCTCAACTCCCTCAACTGCCATTTTTAAACCTTCTCTCAACTGTTTATTTGCCGCTACTCCACCAGCCATCAGTACACTTTTTGGTTTGTACCTCTCCACCGCCATCATTGTTTTTTTAATTAATATCTCAATTACAGCTTCCGAAAACTCCCACGCCAACATGTCACGTATTTCCCCTTCAACATCTCCCAAAGCCATGATTGTTTTGGAAATTGCCGCTTTCAGGCCAGAAAAACTCATATCTAAACTGTCTTCATTAAGAAGTGGTCTGGGTAATTTAAATTTTGTTCCAAACATTTCTTTCATTTGTTCACTCACTCTTTCGGCTGCCTTGGAAATCTCTGGCCCACCAGGATAGGGAAGACCTAACAATCTTGCCGCTTTATCAAAAGCTTCTCCTACGGCATCATCACGAGTTCCGCCAACCCACTCCCAGTCTTTGGTATTTTTCATTACCACCAAGTCGGTGTGTCCGCCACTTACTACCAACCCCACGGCGGGGAACATCGGTACTTTGGTCGTTTCATCTTCGACTATCCAGTTGGCAAAAACATGCGCCGCCATGTGATTCACCGAGTAAAGTGGCTTCTTCCACGCCCAAGACAAAGCTTTTGCCGATTCTACACCCACCAACAGACTCCCCATTAATCCTGGACCAAAACTAACCGCGATTCCCTGAATCGAGTCTTTATTTTCTCCGACGGACTCAGTAATTACCGGAATTATACTTTTGATCTGTTCACGTGCTGCCACCTCAGGTACAATACCGCCATATTTTTGGTGCATCAACACCGAACTTGCCACCACACTGTTAAGTATTTTTACTCCACCTCCACAGTTCTCCACGACCGCCGCCGCCATTTCATCGCAAGTACTCTCGATAGCTAAAACTTTCATCTCCTTATTTTAACCCAGATTGAACCAAATTTAACCAAAATTAATCAAAACCTTAAATTCTTGTTCCTTTAAGATATACAGCTCGCCAAGGTTGATAGTTGCTGTAAAAAGTCTTTTCAAATAATGTCTCGTCTCCCTTAGTTACCTTGTAATTAAAAGAAACTTTTGCTCCCCAAGCTGACCAGTCAATTTGCTTCATTTGTCCGAGGGGAAGAGTCGGGTCATCAACATATAGAGTTGCTGGCGGCGGAGTTTGCGAGGAAATCTTTGGAACGGAAATACTCGCTACTCTATCGTCTTTTGTTCCATAAATCTGTACACTCATATTCATATTTTTTGTGTCAACCTTGGTTTGTATTAGGATATGATTTTCCGTATCATTCAAAAATTTTAAATCTGCCGTAGGGTTGTATACCGTTGCGTCAATTCCCGGCTTGCTATCTTGTTCATAATAACCCACTCGATAAGCATGCGCCTTTCTCTCGGTGATCGTAAGCCCCGCATTAAGAGCTGCTCTAAAGACAGTTGTCGATACTTGACACACTCCGCCTCCATCACCCAACACTGTTTTTCCTCCGCTAATAATGTACGCTGACTGATATCCCGATGCCTTTGAAATATCTCCGACAGCACTATTAAATGAAAACTCTTCACCTGGAGCAACTACCGCGCTGTTTATTCTCGACGCTGCCAAATTAACATTAAATACTCTTCCTGGAATTGAATGAGAAAACAACGATTTACCCTCCCCAATTAACTCTTTAATGCCCAGATTATTTATATCCCCGGCCTTAATTTTTGGATAAGAAAAAATTACCGGAATTTCTAAAACCTCACCATCAGCCGTCACTAAAACCTCACCAAGCTTTTCATTGAAAGCAGGAACATCAATTACTCTTCCTATAACTTCGGGCTTAAATTCCAAAACCTTTCCCTCTTCAAATCTAAAAACTGCGTCTTTAGGCTCTGTTTCCACCCGCTGTTGTATTCTTGCTAATAAATTTCCAAACTGATCTTTATTTACGGTCTCTCTTGTCAGACCATAAAGAGCCACCATCTCATCTTGACTAAGACTTATTTCAAAATTTTCCTGTTTTAGTATCAATCGCTTCTCTCCCCACTTGTTTATAGAAGCAATTGCCCTGTCAACCAACTCTCTATTTTCCTTCGCTGAAATGACCGCTCTAGGTACATCAATAATCTGTTTATCCGGCAGTGACCACCCCTCAACGATCTTACTTGTAAGTTGGAGCTTATCTATTTCCAGACCATCTTTACCGGATACAGCCATGATTTTATCTTTTTCGACGACCAGTTTTGGCCAAACAGGTTTTTGATTAAAGTCAGTTGCCAGTTGGTCGACATATCCTTCCAAATCCTCCTCTTCATAACTAATCGGCACCACAATATTTCTTGGAGAATAAATTGTTTTTAACTGTTCGGATATCTGAGTTAATATATTTCCGTTTCTTCCCACCGAGTATGCTTGTTCAACCGCCCAATTGAAGTCTCGTTCCACCTTGATCTCATCTAGTTTATTAATTTCTTTTTCGTTAATTCTTAAGATCACGCCGTTGGGATTTGTTGAAAAATATTTACTAACAAGTTTTAGAGCCGTTATTTTATCCATTCCACCCACCCCAATGCCAGCCACAGACACCTTAGGGAAAATTAAATTTCTGAAAGCTAATCTGTACCCCGTAAAAGCGGCTCCAATTACCAAAATACATACCACAAAAATCCAGATGAGGTTTTTAAATTTATTCATTCTTGCTATACTCTAATACAGTGTCGTTCGTAATCCGACTCTACTATTTTAGCTGATATTTTTATATGGATAACCAATTTCCAATTCCAGGCCCATCCGTACC
>CAZWYN010000023.1:0-11852 GCA_964638575.1 uncultured Pseudomonadales bacterium
TTGGACATATTCGGTATTTATTTGGGTATACCCTAGTGTAAAAGGGAAAAATAATTATGTCAACAGGGAGTGTGCGAAAATAGAGGTATGGAAAAAAGAGAAACATCATGGAATAGCGTAACGAAATGGTATGGCGAAATTGTGGGTGAGAAAGGACATTTTTTTCACCAAGCTGTAGTTATCCCCGGAGTAATGAGGTTACTTGATATTGGCGGAAGAGACAGAGTCTTGGATGTGGCCTGCGGACAGGGAGTGCTCGCCAGAAGACTCCCCAGCGAAGTGTCGTATACCGGAGTGGACTTGGCTCATGGACTTATAGCGGATGCTAAGAGAATGGATATTAACAAAAAACATAAATATGTAGTAGCGGATGTGACTAAGAGTATTCCGATGGCAGAAAAATATAATAAGGCGGCGATAATTTTGGCTCTTCAAAATATTAAAGAACCAGACAAAACAATTAAACTAACCGGAGAAAAAATGGATAAAGGCGGAAAACTTATTATCGTTCTTAATCATCCGTGCTTCCGAATTCCCCGCCAAAGTAGCTGGGAAACCGACGCAAAGAATAAATTACAGTATCGAAGAATCAACCGTTATATGTCTCCTCTGGAAATTCCCATCAATATGCACCCTGGGGATAGAAACTCCCCCGTGACCTGGTCGTTTCACCTACCTATTGAAGAGTATTCCCGAATGCTGTCGGAAAATGGGTTTCTAATCGAGAAAATCGAAGAGTGGACATCGGACAGAAAAAGTGAAGGAAAAATGGCTAAAGCGGAAAACAGAGCCAGGGACGAGTTCCCGATGTTTATGGCGATATTGGCAGTAAAGAAGTGATAATATTTAGTTATTAGTAATATATAAACTGTATATGAAATGTGATCGTGGTTGGACACCTAATTCTGAAGCTCTCTATGGTCTTGGAGTAGTCGGGTCAATTTTTTATTTTTTAAAAGACGCTGTTGGTTTCGTACCGGTAATTGAAGGGGTTTTGAAGTCTTTCTTCTGGCCAGCGTTCGTAGTGTTTAAGGTTCTGGAAATGCTGAAGGTTTAAAGCCTAAATGAACTTAGAATGGTAAAATAGGAGCTTGGAGTGAGTTTGAACATTGCCGGATCGTCTAATGGTAGGACGTCGCCCTCTGGAGGCGAATATTCTAGGTTCGAGTCCTAGTCCGGCAACAAAAATAGTCATATGACAGAACAAACCAAATACCTAGCAGAACACCTACTTATTCCGGCAGTTGTAAATCAAGCCATTGATGAGGCAATGCAGGCGACAGAAAGATTGCGAACAGATCTTGATGATAATGAGGCTAATGTGGCGTTAAATAAAGCTTTGGATAAGGTAATTGCCGCGGTTGAAGCACGAATAATGGGTCCCTCCCCAAGACTCACCGATGAAGAAAATGACCAGTATATCGCCTTAAATAGAAAAAGACGAGTAGAACGACGATCCGGGGATATTAAATGGCACGATACGATCAAATTAAGTGACGAAGAAGAGCTACTTTACCAAAAACTTGAAGCTAAAGCTGATGGAAGGAATTTTTGAATTATTGTGAAGCTGAACGGAGTATAAATACCTATAGGTTTATAATGTTCTAGGCCAGTCCGCTCAACACATTTGGAAATAAACCACAGCCTCATGATTCTACCCTCAGGTTAGCTTTAAATTTTTTAATAATCTATTTTCGATTCTATTTCGTTCTTTATTTTTGATTTGAAAAAGACACTAAGCTGTATTATTGGAGATTCCTTTTAAACAACGGGTTGAGTTGATATAATATTAACCTTGATTGAATAATCTGTTGATATTTCGTATCATTAATAGAGCGTTTTTATGAAATTATTCTTAGGAAAAATAATTGTTGCGGTAGATTTAGTCATTTTGGGGGCAATTTTCCCTGTGTCCACGTTGGCTTTGGATAATTATCCTAAAGGAGAGATTAACGATCCTTCTTCTGGTGATTGTGCAAGATATATAGGTACTGATGGTGATGGAATTTGTGGTTACCCGAAACTAGCACTTGAGGACAGGATAAAAAGTATTGAAAAAATTAGTGAAAAGAAAGCTAAGAGTGTAGAAAATGGGAAGACTGAAACCGGTTCAGCTAAAAACAATACTCCTCTCCCTAAACCATTACTTGCAGTCGTAATTATAGTCGTTAATTTAGCTGGAATATTACTCTACACAAGCTACAAAAACTCAAGATCAAAAAAAATATGAAAAAAATCGGAAATACTCTAATCATTTCAAGCCTTTTTTTAACCTTCTTCCTCTGGATCCTAGCTAAAAACTCACTTTCCGAAATAACCGCACAACCAATAGTTGCAGTAAACCAAATTGCGGCTCTTCTGGGAACAATTCTTTTTGTTTGGAGCATGATATTGGCAACTAGGCTGGATTTTCTAGAAACACTTTTTGGCGGAATGGATAAGGTGTATAAAATTCACCGCAAAGTAAGTGAGATAGGGGCAAGCCTAATCTTGCTTCATACAATCGCACTGGCTATAAGTTCATCGGGAATCAACTTCAGATATTTTTTACCAGTTCATAAAAATCAAGCGATAAACATGGGAGTATATAGTTTCTGGTTCTTTGCAGCTACGATTTTATTAACACTTTTTATCCGTAAGATTAAACTTCCTTATCACCTTTGGAAACAAACACATAAATTCCTCAATCTAGCTATGGTGCTGGCTCTTTTCCACGTAATTTCCATACCAAGTGACACTTCCGTTTTTGCACCGCTGGGAATTTGGATGTATTTGGTAACAGGTTTTGGTGTAGCCAGCGGAATTTATATGAGCTTCTTTTACAAGTGGTTCGGACCAAAATTCAAATACGAGATAGTAAAAATTGATAGATACGGCGACATTCATGATATATATCTAAAACCTATAAATCATAAATTACACCACGGCATTGCTCAGTATGCATATATTTCGTTTGTTTCCAAAGGGGTTCCTAAAGAATCCCACCCTTACTGCATAACTTCTTTGCCCGAAGACAAACTATTAAGATTCTCCATAAAAGAACTTGGAGACTATACAAAAAAGTTGGATAAATTAAAAGTAGGCGACAATACAATTATTTACGGACCATACGGGCATCTTGGAAAAAGATTTGATGAAGAAAAGAATTCTGTATTCATCGCCGGCGGAATTGGAATTGCGCCTTTTATAAGTATGTTCAAAAAGGCAAGCCAAAAAGATGGAAACTTAAAAGTTAATCTTTTTTATTGTACAAAATATAAAAATGAAGCGGTGTTTGAAAAAGAGCTTCAAGGCATTGCAGACAGTAACAAAAACTTAACTTATAGCAACCAATGCTCAAGAGAGCCTGGCAGTTATCATCTTACGGCAAAGCAAGTTAAGGATTGTACTCAAAATGTCGAAGATACCAATTTATACCTTTGCGGCCCATCAAAAATGATGCTTCATTTGAAAAAAGATCTGATTAAAGAAGGCTTTCTTAAAGAAAATATAATCTTAGAAGATTTTGAGATGATATAAAAAAAAAGATTTTTTACCCCGTCTCTCTTGTCTTATTTAGTTTGGATGTGAGACATTTATAAGAATCAAGGGGTTCTAGACCGGTCCGCTCAACCAAAATAGGTTTACGACTTTTTCATGACCAGGAATTTCGCTGGTCTGGAGTTTCTGTCCCAAAAATTAGGAAAATTTCTATCCCCTTTTCTTAAACTAGCGCTATCGTGGTTTTCCAGAATGACGCCAAATTTATCTGCCAGTTCTTGGCGTTTATTCTCCGATTTGGTACCTGATAGCTCCTCTTCATCATCGAGAAAGGCGATGCCTCCCGGTTTCAAAATACGCGCCACCTCCGCAAGAACCTTATTTACCTGCGAGCCGTGTTCGGAATTAAAACGCTTCATAAAGGGGAGTAACTGACGGCAATAAACAACCTGAATGCTTGCGTCGGCGAGAGGAAGATGAGTAGCGTCTCCCTGGACTCTATCAGCTCCCTTCCCTTTTTCAATGTCTTGGGCAAAATCAATATTTAAGGCCTTCACGGAGTTTCCAAATTCTTTCTCGATATCCCTTACTGCCTGTGACTCTGTTCCGCCAGCTAAGTCCAGAACTCGAATTTGCTCGCTTGGATGTTCTGTCAAAAGTCTTTTTATCTCACGCGAGATTCCACCTGAGAAGTATCTGTCTACATCAGAGAAACTTCTATTCTTTACTACAAATTCTTCTTTTTTATTATTGCTTCCCAACATCGGGTTATCTTCCACTTCGAAAAATTCGTATCCGTTGGGTATAAGGACTCCGTTAGTTTCCATGTTTAAGTTATTATAACGGTATTGCTTACGAGCAATTGATATCATTTGATATAATTTCAGTCATGGAAAGACAAAAGGGACCGTCATCGGAAAATGAAAGTCCAGAGACCCTGGATGATTTGTTTATAGAGTTATTTACCCCAGAATTTTTAGACAGTCTACCACCCGAACAAATTGCGGTGGTAATTTATAAGTTGAAACAGATAGAAGAGACTTACGAAACCGTTCCTTCCGAGTGGCTAGCAATGAAAAACGTGTTACAGCAAAGAGGCTTTCTGAAGTGATCGAAAATATTATCTGAAGATCTTGGGGTTTATTTTTATTATCTTGTCGTCTCCTTCCCGCACCTGACCTCTTCCGTCACGGTTACTGGTGGAAAGGTAGAGATATCCGTCCGGCCCTAAAACAACCGCTCTTATTCTTCCAAATTCTTGTTTGAAATGGGTAAATAAATCAAGTTTATTTCCATTTCTTATTTTTACTTCATAGAGTGCTTCTCCCCTTAACCCCGAGAAGAATAGACTTCCGTTGTAGTAGGCCATTCCGGAAGGTGCCCAAGTATCTTTTGAACCAGATTCAATTATCGGAGGAATTAAACCCTCTTTTGTTTGATTGCCTTTAATTGTTGGCCAGCCATAGTTGCCTCCTTTGGTAATAAGATTGACTTCATCATTTCCCGTCTGAATTCCCGATGGTCCATGTTCGGTCTCCCAAAGGGTGCCATTTTTATCCCAGGCAAGCCCTTGAGGATTTCTGTGTCCTAGGGAATAAACGGCATTTCCAAAAGGATTATCCTCCGGAATACTACCATCGTCTTTGATTCTCAGTATTTTTCCATTTAAAGAGTTTTTGTCTTGGGCTAGGTTGGGGCTTTCAGCATCACCAGTGGTGATGTATAAATATCCATCCGGTCCAAAAGCAATTCTTCCTCCATCGTGATTGGACGAACCTTTTATCTTTTCCAAAACAACTTTTCTTTCGCTTAAAGTATCATTTGAAAAGCGATATCTTTCAACCCTGTTGGTTATTCCATTTGAGTCTTGGGTGGTGGAGTAAAGATAAATAAAATTGTTTACGGAAAAATTTGGATGAAGAGTGAGACCCAGCAACCCTCCTTCACCGACATGTTTCACCCCTTCAATCTCTTTAATTACCTTGGTTTCGGATCCTATTTTGAGAAGCTTTCCGGATCTTTCGGTTACAAGCAGATCACCATTTTGTAAAAAGACAATTTCCCAAGGGATATCCAAGTTTTGGGCGATAACCTCAATATCCTGGGAGCTTGATTGTTCTGGAGTTAACTTTATTCCGTTGGCGGGGAGCGTCTGTCTCGGAGCGAAAACAGAAGATCGTATTTTTCCCCAAAAAAGAAAGAGGAGAAGGGCGGCGAGAAAAAGAAGAATAAGAAAGATTACTAAATAATTTGATTTATTTTTCATAATTCTAACAATAGAATTATCTTCAGTATAAACCAAAAAGAGTTGCTATAATCCCGTTATGGAATTTGAAGGCTATATTAGCAGAGAAGACAAAATACCTCAGAGGGCAATTGAAGTGATTGAAGGAGAGGTACTTAAGGCAACTTTACCTATTATAAAAGACGATCCCCTAACTGCCGAGTATATTGAAGAAGTAGAAAGGGATTACAAAATTTCCCAGTATCTATTTCTGAAATGGATAAGCAATACTTTTCACCAAGGAAAAATCCTTTATGCCGGTTCCGGCTTTGATGTTTTACCAAAATTTGTTTTTGGTGAGGAAAAAGTGTTCCATATTAGTTTGGAAGACTATAAAGAGGGAGATGGTAAATATTTTCCAGTTTTGGGAAGTGGATTAAAGATTATTGCCAATAACCAATCATTACCTTTTGATAAAGATAACTTTGAGGCGGTGTTACTTTTTGGGCTGCCCATGGAGACGATTAAAGACCAGCTTTCGGAGACGATAAGGGTTTTAAAAAATTATGGTTTGATAGTTTGCGACAAAACTGTCATCAATGAAAACAATCTTTCCGGTTTATTTTTGGATTATGAAAAAATAGATGTTCCGGCACGATTTCAAAACAGAGGAATTTCCGAAACAGAGTTCTTTGTCTTTTTGAAAATATGAAAACATTTAGGGAGAAAGTTTATGAAATTACCAAAATGATTCCGCGGGGAAAGGTGGCAACGTATGGACAGATTGCCCGATTGGCCGGAAAGCCGAAGGCAAGTCGAGCAGTAGGATTATTTATGAAAACAAATCCCTTTGCTCCTGTTGTCCCCTGCCATAGGGTGGTGGCCTTTGATGGTTCTTTGACTGGTTACTCTGCCGGAGACGGGGTGTCGACAAAAATGAAAATGCTGATTGCTGAGGGAGTTATATGTCAAAACGGAAAAGTGAGTCTTTCTGAGTCTTTGTGGAATGGAAGAAATGTGTCCTAGAAAAGCCCTTTTTTCTTGAGAACGCCGATGTCGTCTTGAAGATTGGTAAGACGTTTTTCAATGTCTTTTAAGGCATTGACTACGTCGTCCTCCTCGGCATCGTCCTCGACATAGTCATTGGAGATACCCTTGAAATTTACCTCAAGACTGTCAACGTCCTCTTGGATGTCGCCGATATCTTTTTCGACACCTGCCAGACTCGTGGTAGTGCGATTGACGGTCATTTGAATAAAAATGGCGAGATAGATGGCTTCGAGAGAAACAGCGGTGGTAAGAATGAGAAGAACCTTATCGGTGGGCATACCAAAAAGTATCAGAATAAAAATGCCGATAAAAAATGCGGTGTGGGCAATGATGGATTGAGGAGTACCAATCCAGAAGGTTAGTTTATGTGAGGCTTGATCGAGAAAGGATGACTTTTTCTTTGGCATTGATATATTTTCCCACACTATGATGATGAAATGCTACCAAAATCCACACATCTAAAGGAGATAGGCTGTCAACATTGGTTGTTTAGGAAAAAACCTGGGGAATTAAAAGATGTCTTCAGGGGGAAGGAATTCTTCGCCATTTGACTCTTGAGATTTGTACTCGGTTTTAAGCCAGAGAACATAGTCGCAGCCGGTGGCTTTTTTCTCTTCTCTGTCCCAACCGGAGGTGGAACATTTTTTCATTTTTTTGCCAGCGGCAGTAGTGTACAGAACTAAAGGTTCGCCACATTGGGGACATTTCTCGTCGAGCTTTTCGGTGGTTCCATTAATCCATTCGACATAGTCACAACCGGTAGCCTTCTTGGCCTCTTTGTCCCAGCCACCAGCACTACATTTTTTCATTTTTTTGCCAAAACGAGTGACTTGGAGGACAAGAGGTTGTCCGCACTTGGGACATTTCTCGTCCAGAGTTTGAGGTTCTACCTCAAGCCATTTGACGTAGTCACAACCATCGGTTTTGTGAGTTTCCGTATTCCAGACACCTGTCGAACAACGTTGAAGTTTACGACCGGTTGGGGTTTCGGTTATTGCTGATAGGGGGGCGCCACATTTGGGACATTTTTCTGATTCCATGGATATTAGGTTAACACATCTTGAGCAAGAAAATAAGGAGGATTAATCGCTGAGGTCTTTGAGGATCTGTTTGACAATTTTATTGGCGGCTTTGCGAATATCATCTTCGATGTCCGGGCCGATGTGCTCTTTGAGATAGGAGATAAGCTCAGGGTCATAGGGGCGCTCATGTACTTGATTAAGGAAGGTGTCGTGATGCTTTGGATTTAGTTTTTCCAGTATATGAGCAACTATCCCCTGGTAGAAAATGTCGTCGATCAACTGAAGGGCTTTGCCCTTTTGATTTTCTGGTTCCGGCTTTTTGCTAATCAACTCAATTATCTCGGTCTTGATTACTAGGTGGTCGAAAAAAAGTGGTTGCATATTTTTTAATAATTAACGGGTCCTAAAGGAATTTTATTTTCCGGATCGTCGACAAATAACATAAGAATAAGACCTTTGCGGGGACCTTTATTGAGATCCAAGTATTCCATTGTTTCCGGAGAAGCTCCAAACTGTTTACCGGTCCACTCTGCCGGACCAGCGTCGCCTATGACACAAACAACGGCATTACCATTGACAGGATTAACGACGAGCATTTTTCGGAATGAGTACCAGTCTTTGAGCTGGCGATAGTCCTTGTTCCAGTTTTCGAGATATAAAGTTTGGACGACACAATAATACTTTTCTTGGAGATAGGTTTTGGTGGAGAAATCACGAGAGTCTTTGGCAAAATAACCGAAAGCTCCTAAGCCCGGTGCCATACCGGCTTCTTGGATCTCGTCGTGTTCGGCTAGAGTATCTCCGGGATAACGTTTGAGATGCTGTTCAAAACCAGTGTAACCAATCGTGTGATTTAAAGATTGACCATCCAACTCAACTTTGACAGGAATGTTGGTATTTTCAGAAATAAGTTTTTCGACTTTTAAAGCTTGATCTCCGGTAATTTTTGCCGGTTGGTGGGGAATAATTTCCTGAAGATTGCCGAGAATCTTTTGCTTATTGGAAAGAACTGACTTTACCGGTTCAGAAATTTCTGTGGGAAAAGAAGGTGTTTGGGGCATGGGCATGGCCATAAGACTACCAACCAATCCAGCGCCAGCAAGTATACGGCCCGATTTCTGACGGAGATCATAAGCCAGCAAGGTTGACTTGGCAAAAAATTTCTTGGCGGCCGGATTCTTTAGAATTTTATTTCGAAAAGAGGCTGATCTCTTTTCGAGTTTGGCGATGGAGTTTTGTAGATTATTTTCCGGCATATTTTAAGCAAATACTGAGTTTAACCGTTTGAGAGTTTCTTCTTTCCCCAAGATTTCAAAGCAATCAAAGAGGGGTGGGGTGGTGGTACGTCCGGAAATGGCGACACGAAGAGACATAAAAGCCTCCCGGGGTGAGAAGCCGGAGTCTTTTTGGGCAGCCGCAAATTCTTCGTGGAGATTTTCAGAAGTAAACCCCTTGGTATTTTCAATTAGAGAAGTAGCAATCGCGAACCACTTTTTTGTTTCCTCTTCGGCATGTGCTGATTGTTCGAGAACTAACTGTTTGTCGACTTCAGGGGTAGAGAAAAAATACTCGACTGAAGGAGCGAAGTCTTTGAGAGTAAACATTCTCTCTTTGGCAATATCAATAATGGAGATAACCTTAGCTTTTTCAGCTTGCCATTCTTGGGGTATAAAAGTCTTTAGTCTATTAAAGAGATCTTCTGAGTCAAGTTTTTTGATCCATTGACTATTGAGATAGTCCAATTTTTGAATATCAAAGATAGCGTTTTGTCTCTGTATCTTTTTCTCATCAAATATCTCGATCATCTGATCCAGAGTAAGCAGCTCTGAGTTGTCTTTGTAGGAAAAACCTAAGTAAAAAAGAAAGTTATTAATGGCTTCAGGAAGATAACCGTCGGCGGCATACTCGAGGACTGATTTGGCACCATGGCGTTTGGAGAGTTTACTTTTGTCAGGACCTAGAAGCAAGGGAACATGGGCAAGTATGGGCGGCTCCCAGCCAAACGATTCAAAAAGAAACAGGTGAACCGGAGTGGACATCATCCACTCGACGCCACGGAGAACATGACTGATTTTCATAAGATGATCATCAACAACAACGGCGAGATGATAGGTGGGAATGCCGTTGGTTTTCATAAGAACTTTATCGTCACATTCGGTATTAGGAAGACTGAGCTTGCCTTGAACTAAGTCATGCCAGGTAGTAAAACCTGTTTCGGGGAGTTTGACCCTGATGACATAGGGGGCACCGGAGTCTAATTTGGCTTTAACTTCTTCGGGAGATAGATTGCGGCAGTGTCTGTCATATTTGGCGTATTGATTGTTTTCGTGAAGCTTTTTTAATCTTTCTTCGGAACAAAAACAGTAGTAGGCGGCACCCATGTTTACAAGTTCTAAAGCGTATTTTTGATATATCTCAAGGCGCTCAGTTTGGACATAAGGACCGTAAGGACCACCAACAACCGGGTCTTCATCCCGCTTCAGTCCGAGGAAGTCGTGAATTTGATAAATTTTTTCGACGGCTTCGGGAACCAGACGATCCTGGTCCGTGTCTTCGATACGCAGAATGAACTCGCCGCCGTATTTTTTGGCGAGTAAATAATCAAAGAGGGCGGTTCTGGTATTGCCGATGTGAGGCACTCCCGTTGGGGAGGGAGCATTTCTGGTTCTTACGTGCGTATCAGCCATAGTGATAGTATACTTTATTTAGCTTATGGCAACACTAACACAAGCATCGATAACGGCAAGAAAGGTAATCAGATCCGGATTAATCGGTTTTGTGGGAATTACAATTCTTTGGTATCTGGGAGGAGCTTTGATCAGGTATTATCGAGCTCTGAATCCGGCTCCCCTACCAAATCCAACGACGGATTTCGGCCAGTTACCGAAAATAGATTTTCCCGAAAGTGATAGCCGACCAAAACTCGTACTGGAACTGCCAACGGGAAATATTCCAACTTTTGTAGATCGAATGAGAGTTTATGCTCAGCCAGTTAAAAGGAGCACCTTTACTGATGCCGAAAGGGCAATTGAGACCGCGGCTGCTTTGGGATTTTTATTTAAACCAGAACAAAAATCGGGGTCTAATTATGTTTGGACAAATCAAGATCAACTGAATTCTAGATTAGACATGAATATTATTAGCGGCCATTTTAGTTTGACCAGACAGTGGCAAAATAATCCTGCTTTAGCATCAATGGCCAGTTTTACTTCCGATAAAGCGGTGATTATGGATACGGAAAATTATTTGAGTAGGGTAGGTCTTTTGAATTCGGATATCGTGGGCGTAGAAAAAGCGACTTACCTCAAGGATGACGGGGGTAAGCTGGCGATTGCTTTATCCTTATCTGACGCCGATTTTGTTCAGCTGGATTTGTTTAGAAAAAATATGGATGAGGTGGATCCTGCCAGTAAAACTAAAGAGGTGGTTGCCAGTTATCCGTTTTATCGAGAGGATCCAAATAAAGGCTTGATCAGAGTTATTGTGTCCGGATCAAAAAATCTGAGTGATAAAATCATTTTCCTGAGTAATGGGTATAACAAAATTGATTACACAAAAAATGGAACTTACCCAATAAAAACAGGAGAGGAAGCGTGGGCCGAGTTAGAAAATGGCGCTGGATTTGTTTATCAAGGTGATTCAAAAATATCCGAGGTTAAAATCAGACGAGTATTCCTGGGATACTATGACGCGGATGTCAGCACTGGATATGTTATGCCAGTCTACATTTTCTTAGGTGATCAGGGTTTTACGGCTTATGTTTCCGCGGTCAGTGAGTCGTGGATTAAGAAGTAGTTTGGTTATTCCCAAGAATAGTTTTCGAAGACCCAGTTGGATAGAGTTTGCGCTTCCCCAAAACGATCCTTACTGTTTAGTATGCTGATGAGCACCGAATGATTGTCCTTTTCAACAAGAATAACTAAACACTCTCCGGCTTCAGGGGTCCAACCGGTTTTGACGCCAAAAATTCCTGGCTGACCAAGGAGAATGTTGGTAGTTTCCAAGGGATAGATGTTTCCCTTAAGGCTCTTTAGGGTAATTTTTTGAGTGGAGACAATTGACGAGAATTGTGGGCG
>CAZWYN010000024.1:0-10400 GCA_964638575.1 uncultured Pseudomonadales bacterium
GCCGATGAGTGTTTGTTTGGTCATATTTTTTCACCCCCTTAAGGTGATTGGGCAGTAAAGTGTTAATTAATTTAGCTGATGTTACCACCCAAAGAGCGGTTTGTGCAAGTCTAACTTGCAATCTCGGCAGCTCTGGTCTCGCGAATGACGTTGACCTTGACGGTACCAGGGAAGGTCATGGTTGAGCGAATCTCGTCGCGAATAGCTTGAGCCAAAATCGATAACTGATCATCGCCAGCTTTACCGGGATTGACGATGACACGAATTTCACGACCGGCCGAGATAGCATAAGCATCTTCCACTTCAGGATGTTTTTTAGCTATTTCTTCAAGTTGTTTAATTCTTTTGCCATACTCTTCGGTGTTTTCATGGCGGGCTCCGGGGCGACTACCTGAGATGGCATCTGAGATATAAACAAGCATGGACTCGACGGAGCTAAATTCTTCGTCCTCGTGATGTTGGGCGACGCAGTCTATAGCTGCCTGAGGAAGGTTATATTTTTTAAGATAATTGACACCTAACTCAACATGGTTACCTTCTCCTTCAATAACTTTACCGATGTCGTGGAGAAGACAGCCAAGTCGAATGGTGTCAATGTTGGCACCTACTTCGTTCCCGAGTTTGATACCGATTCTGGTTTCTTCAAGTGTGTGACTAATCATGTTTTGACCATAGGAAGTACGGAATTTAAAGCGACCAAGAACAGCAATGACGTCACGGGGCATGTTGTAAACGCCAACGGCATGACAAAGTTTCTGACCTTCCTGGAACATTAGCTGTTCGACGTCACGACGGGCTCTATCGAAGTACTCTTCGATGCGTGCAGGGTGAATACGACCGTCTTTAATTAAGCGAATTAGGGTTACGCGAGCGATTTCACGTCTTACCGGATCAAAACTGCTAAGTTTTACCTCATCAGGTGCGTCATCCATAGAAACATCACAGCCAGACACTTTTTCAAAAATACGGATGTTTCGTCCGTCCTTGCCAATGATGCGACCTTTGGTTTCTTCGTCCGGGATTGGGACGGTAGATATAGTGTACTCGGCAACATAGTCAGTAGCTCCGGCGCGCATAGAGTCAACAAGTATTTCCCTGGCGACATCTTCGGCCTCAATTTTGGCTTTTTCTTCGGTTTCTTTAATAATTCTGGCTATTTCTTGTGAAGAACCCTTTTCTACCTGAGCCAGTAGTTCTTTTTTGGCTTGTTCTGTGGTTAGAGAGGCTATCTTCTCCAGTTTTTTGGCCATGGCGGTTTCCTCTTCGGCAATTTTGGCTTTCATTTCTTCGGCTTGCTTTTGCTGGGCTTCCAAAGTGAGTTTTTCTTTTCTGACCTGATCTTCTAGAGTTTGCAGACCTTGCTGTTTCTGAGCTAAAGCCTTGACTCTAATTTCAATATCTTCAAGTTGAATTCGGGTATCTTTGAGAGCTTGATCTTTGAGCTTGAAAGCTTCGTCTTTGGCAGCGAGGATAATCTCTCTGGCCTGGTTTTGAGCTTGGGCTTGGGCTTGGGCAATAATGGCGGCGGTATCGACGGAAGGAGCGACAGATTTGATTTCGTCTTTTTTGGAAGTGACTGTCTCCAGAGGGGTAGTTTTTTTGGCGGGCGAAGAAGGAACCGCGGAGGCCTTAAAAAGGTTGGTTTGAAAAATTGATAGTAATGACATCGGTTTATAAAAAATATTAAACCTAGTCTAAGAGAAACCCAGGGAAACCACGCAAACTCAGCCGCGGAGCGACTGAATTATATTTAGATTGGTGTTGCTTATATCGAACATTGCGTAATTTTAAGAGTGACTTCTTAGATTAGTAACCATATTTTAGTCTTCAATATACTCTGAGTCAAATAGTTTATTTATGGCGGAGGAACTAAAGCCCCGAGAATAGAGCTTGGAGGTAAGCTTATATTTGTCTAGTTTTGGGTACTTGAGGGTATATTTTCTGATGGCGGTAACCTGTTTGTCGATATTTGCTTCCTCTAGGGCAAGGTCTATTATTTCTTTATTTAGCTTCATTCTGCTTAGTTTTAGACTAATTATCCTGGGGCCATAACACTTATCGAGTTGGCGTCTGGCGAAAGCCTGAGCTAGATAGGGGTCGTCGAGATAGCCGCTCTTTTTTAGATCTTTTAGAATGTCTGCGATTACCTTAGTCGCGTTTTCAAACTTGAGCTTTTTGGACCTTAAAATAAGTTTTTGACGAATTGTTTCTTCAAAATATGGTCTTCGGCTAAGACAAAAGGCGGCATATTTTATGAGACTAGCTCTGATCTCACTTGGTGATAGTTGCTCCGGCATTGACTTTGGCAACGACTTCTTTCTTGATTTTTTCGATCATTTCCGGTTTTTCGGCCAGGATAGCCTTGGCAGCCTCTCTTCCCTGGGCGATGGTTTCGCCGTTGTATTTCAGGAAAGCGCCGGCTTTTTCAATAATTTCGTAAGCAATGGCAGTGTCCAAAAGGTCCCCAAGCTTACTGATACCTCCAATATTAAGAATGTCGAATTCCGCCGACCTGAATGGAGAAGCCACTTTATTTTTGACGATTTTGGCACGATGACGAGAGCCAACAATTTCTTCACCTTCTTGGATGTTGCCAATTTTGCGCATGTCGATACGAATCGAAGCGTAAAACTTGAGAGCTTTCCCTCCGGTGGTCACCTCCGGATTGCCAAACATGACGCCAATTTTGTCGCGAAGCTGATTGGTAAAAACGACAATACATTTGCTCTTGGAAATGGCACCAGTGATCTTTCTTAGAGCTTGACTCATGAGTCTGGCCTGCATACCCATAGAAGCATCCCCCATTTCGCCTTCAATTTCGGCTTTGGGGACAAGGGCGGCAACGGAGTCGATGACGACAACATCTACACCGCCTGAACGGATGAGGGTTTCGGCAATTTCAAGAGCTTGTTCGCCATTGTCCGGCTGGGAAAGTAAGAGGCTATCCAGATCAACTCCAATGGACTTGGCTCTGGTAGGGTCAACAGCGTGTTCGGCGTCAATAAAGGCGGCGACTCCGCCCGCCTTTTGGGCTTCGGCAATAACGTGGAGAGCAAGAGTGGTTTTTCCTGAGGCTTCTGGACCGTAGATCTCAATAATTCTGCCTTTGGGAAAGCCACCAACACCGAGAGCAAGATCTAGGCTGATTGAACCAGAGGAAATGACGGGGATTTTTTCGTTGATTTTGTCTGATCCCATACGCATGATGGCGCCTTCACCATACTGTTTGGTGATTTGTTGCATAGCAATTTTGACAGCAGTTAGACGGTCGTCATTGTTACTTACTTGGACAACTTTAGCTTTCTTTTCTTTTGCTTTTTTGGGCATAAACTTTCGGGTTTTTTACTAATCTAAATCCATTATAGATATCTTGTGTTTTTTTGCAATAGGGTGATGAAAAACATCCGAGCGTGGTAAAATAGGCATGTTCGTTTCGGGGTATAGTATAACGGCAGTATGCGCGCATGGGGTGCGCGCGATCTCAGTTCAATTCTGAGTACCCCGACCATTTGGGACTAGATTGATAATAAATAACTTGTAAGTTTTTTTACAGTTTAAGTTTGACTTTTAAATAATTTTTGGATACATTGGATATAGTATTAGTATAAAAAATTATGAAAAAAGGTAGATTTTTTGCTTTTAGGTTGAGTTTGGTGCAGATTTTTATCCCTGCTTTACTTTTTTTCTTGGCGACACCGGTGTATGCGGCAACGTCACCCTCTCTCAGCGCATTAACGAGTTTCTCCGTTTTGGGAGGTGCAGCCGTAACTTGTACTGGCGCAACCACCCTATCGGGAGGTGTCGGTGTCAGTCCAGGCACTTCCATTACCGGCTTTCCCAGTCCCTGTACTGCCGGTGGTGGCGTACATTCCAATGATGCCAGTGCCATAGCCGCCCAAGCAGAAGCTTTGTCTACTTTCAGTACTCTTGACCAAACTTGTGACGCGACCTATGGAGCGGTGGACTTAACCGCAACCTTTCCCTCAGGCGTTGGTCCAGGTGTCTACTGCTCCACCAGTAGTTTTACACTAACCGGAAATCTAAATCTCACTGGATCAGGCGTTTGGATTTTTAAAACCGTATCAACACTCATTACCTCTCCGGGTTCATCTATTACTGGTGGTAATGCTTGTGATGTCTGGTGGCGAATTGGTAGCTCTGCAACTCTTGACACAACCACCTCGTTTAAGGGAAATATCTTTGCCCTTAATGGCACCACCGCCCTGAATACCGGGGCGACCCTAGATGGTCGGGTCGTTGGACTCGCCGCTAACACAATAACATTAGACGGCAACACTATTAGCGGACCAATCTGTGCTGCTTCAACTGCAACATCTTCTGTTGGATCTTCTATCGGTGACAATAGCGCTCCCAATCCTCCCTGTCCGACCATAGAGCTTGGAGTTATTGCACCAAGCATTATTGATTCAAGAAGAGTAGATGCGGATAGTATTTATATTAGCTGGGGACCTTATTCCGGAACGGACGATTATATTGTCCGCTACGGAATGACAAAAGATAACTTGATTTACAGCGTGGATGTGACGGGATTTTCAACGACGATTAATGACCTCCCGGCAAACCAACCAATCTGGGTGCAAGTGGCCGCCAGAAATGAGTGTCAGATTGGAACTTTTGAAGCCGCAGTTCTTGTGGGAGGACCAAGATTACCTAATGCGGGAACTAGTGGAGAAAGCAATAACAGTTCTTGGAGTGTTCTCGTGGGAACGCTTTTAGGTTTAAGCATTTACTTCGTTTCCAGGGGAGAGCGAAAGAGGATCTAGCAGAGATGAAGTTGTTGCAAGTAATAGTATGTTTATTCACCGGACAAGATTAAGAAAACGAGTTGTGTTAATGACATTTTCTTTTGTGTTGTTTTTTACATCCTTGCTTGGCCTGTATAAAATTCAGGTTCATAATCAACTAACTTTGCTAAACGAGAAAACCAAGGTTTTGGGGATTAAAGAACAAAATAAGAGACCGGGAACCCCGGTACGCCTAATAATACCGGCAATCAACGTCGATACCGCTATTCAGCAAATTGGCGTTAACTCGAAAGGAGAAATGGAGGTTCCGAACAGTATTCTTGAAGCCGGATGGTTTAAACTTGGATCAATCCCCGGAGAAATCGGAAGTGCTGTCATTGCTGGACATTTAGATGGAGAGAACGATGAGGCGGGAGTGTTTGCCAATTTATACAAGTTAAAAGAAAACAGTTTGATATATGTTGAGGATGATAAGGGAGAGTCGTTTGTTTTTATTGTTCGAGAAAAACGTATTTTAAATCCTGACTATGCAGAAGAAGTATTTGGTTTGAATAACGGTGTTTATTTAAATTTGGTTACTTGTGATGGAGTTTGGGATTTGAACAAAAAAAGTTATAGCAAACGTTTGGTGGTTTTTGCCGATGGTGTACGAATGTAAAAAAAAGGGGGGGGTGTTTTCTAGTTTCATATTTTGCCTCTAGTAATTTGAGTTTGTGGTGATATATTTTCTTTAAATGAATAAAGAGGCCAAATGTTATCCTCCATGTGAAGCTCCGATTCATAACGAGTCCTGTGACGGCGTTGGAAGCACGGTAGATCACTTTACTCCAAAATGTATTGGGAAGCTTTGGGGGTGGAGTTATGAACAAATAAATGCGAAGGAAAATATTCAATATCTTTCCGAACCCTGTCACAAAGACAAGGACAGGACGACCGAGGCGAGACTTCTTTTAGCAAGAAAACAGTTAAAGGGCGCGTACATTAGCCTTGAGTATTATCTGACCGTGGAAGATCCAAATTTTATTCGTAACGAAAGACTTCCGAAGGCTAAAGAGGAAAGACGTCGAAAGCAACGTAGAAATATGTTGAGGCCCAGAGGGAAAAGGAGCCTTTAAGCGATATCAATTTAGGCTTTAGCTTCTTCGGGGAACATTGTGACGAGAGAGGCTCCAATTCCCATACAGAAGGACGCAAAAGCGATTATCCAGCCAATAACCGGAATAATTGAAACGAGCCCCAGCAGGATTACTCCCAAAAACATTTGAGAATAAAGAGAAGTGTTTGTTTTTTGAAGTACTTTTTCAAAAAAGAGTTTTCCATATATTGCTGAAGGATAGAGTGAGGCGGTAATCAGAGCAATGATATAAACAAACATAACAACAAAGGCGAGAGGTATACCAATAACCGTAGCCAGAATAATAATGAAAGCCAAAGGAGCAGTGATTAAGACCGCTAAACCGGTAACGCCACTGACTAGCGGTTTATTGATGATTGAGGAAATTTTTCTTTTGGTGTTTTTTCTGTCGAAGTAAACAATCGCCAAACCAAGAAGACCAAAGGAGAGGATCCCAAATATGGTTTTAAGGATAATGGCTGCGCTGGTGATGCCGGCCATTCGTCTGTCTAGTGCTGGTTTTGAAGGAGTAACGATGTCGTGTCTTAGTATATTTCCTTTGACGTTTTTCTCGCCAATTGAAGCCGTGTCTGTTGTTTCCATATAGTAGTCTAGGTTGCCACCAATTTTTCCCGTTTCAATTACGGATAGCTTTGTCCCTGTGACGACGGCGTTTCTTAAAAGAGATCCTGTAATGACGATTGAGTCGCCAGCCCCGGCCAGATCACGTCCCATGACACCACCCAGTTCGACATTCTGAGCTCCAAAAAACACATCTCCTTTAATTTGTGATTTTGGTCCGAGAATCAGTTGTTGCGAGGCAGCCGAAAGATTTCTGGTGACTTGGCCAAAAATCTCGATTGTCTGACCTGCGGCGCGAATATTACCATCGACAGAGCCGTTGATTTTGATGTTTTGGCCAACACAAATAACATCTCCTTTGATGTTCCCGTTAATTACAACATTTTGACCTGCACAAAGAAGATCTCCGTTGATGTTTGAATTAATGGTAAGGGAAGAACCGGAAATGGCGGCAGTTTCGTTAATTATTTTCTCCTTGGGTATTACGAGATTATCACCAGTCTGAAAAAAGACTGCGTCGGCTGAAGAAGCGGAGACAGAAATGAATAAAAAGGCGGGAATCAACAAGGAAAAGAGTTGGGTAATTTTGTTCATACTGATTAATCTATAAGGGGAAAGAAGAAGGTTGTCAAGTTGGGGTAGAATTACTTAATGAAAATACTAGTAACCGGAGGAGCGGGATTTATTGGTTCACATCTATGTAAAAGACTTGTAGATGAAGGTAACGAGGTTGTGTGTGTAGATAATTTTTATACCGGAAGAAAAAAGAATATTGAGAAACTCTTGGAGTCGGATAAATTCTCGATAATTGAGCACGATATCATAAATCCCTTGGAAATTACCGGACTAGATAGGATTTATAACTTAGCTTGTCCGGCTTCCCCTCCTGCGTATCAAAAAGACCCTGTTTTTACCTGGAAAACTTCCGTGATCGGGGTGATGAATATGCTGGATTTAGCCAGAAAAAATAACAACTGCCGACTACTGCAAGCATCGACATCAGAAGTCTATGGAGACCCATTAGAACACCCTCAAAAAGAGAGTTACTGGGGTAACGTAAACCCCGTTGGAATTCGATCTTGCTATGACGAAGGAAAAAGAGCTGCAGAGACACTAATTGTCGATTATTTTCGAAAATTTGAACTTCCCGTAAGAGTAATCAGAATTTTTAACACCTATGGTCCAAACATGGATCCAAATGACGGTAGAGTAGTTTCAAACTTTATTGTGCAAGCACTTTCCAATCAGGATATCTCGATCTATGGTGACGGTTCACAAACAAGAAGCTTCCAGTATGTAGACGATTTGATTAACGGTATGTTGAAAATGATGGAAAATAATCTTGGGTTTGTCGGACCGGTAAATATCGGAAATCCCGTGGAGTTTACGATTAAAGAGTTGGCAGAGATTATTTTTAAAATGATTCCCGAGTCAAAAAGCAAAATTGTTTTTAGGGACATTCCCAAAGATGATCCAAAGATCCGAAAGCCGGATATTACTTTAGCAAAAGAAAAACTATCCTGGGATCCTTTGATTCCTTTGGAAAAAGGACTCGTCCAGACGGTTGCTTATTTCAGATCCGAAGTAGAGTAAAAATTGGGTTGACCGTAGTCAAAAATTTTTACCGGGAAGACTTCTTTTTTTACCAGTTTGCCGTCTTGATAAGTAACTCTTAAGATTTCACTGAGACGTGTTTCCTCCGACCACATTTGATCAAAAATAAGATTACCGAGGGAGTAGTAAATGGGTTTGCCGAGATAAATTTCTTCGGTTTGAACCCAGTGAGGATGATGTCCAACGACGATGTCGGCACCGGAGTCGATGGCCAGGTGAGCGAGAAACACCTGTCTTGAGTTTGGATATCTTCGATACTCTGTCCCCCAGTGAAAAGTGGTAATGACCAGGTCAGCATATTTTGAAGCGGTGGTTATTTGTCTGGCGACTTCTTTTTCATCTATTTGCGGAAAATCAGAGAAGGATAGTATAGCCAGTTTGGTATTCTTTACCGTATTAAACTCCGCTTTTTCGGAGACCACAGGGAGAATGCCGTTTGTTTTCAAAACCGAAATCGTTTCATCTTTCCCCTCTCGTCCCTGATTGTTGATGTGGTTGTTGGCAAGTGTGGCAATATCCACACCGGAAAAGACGAGTCCAAAAACATTTTTAGGATCGGCACAAAAAATCATTCCTGTATCTGTCGGACGACAACCGGTGATAAAGGGAGATTCCAGATTGATAATGGTTAAATCTCCAGAAGATAAAAGGGAAGAGATATTTTTGAATGGCCAGGTGGGGTCGGTGTATTTTTGAATTCGGGTATTGACGGAACGACCAAGCATAACATCACCGGTAAAAATAAGAGTAAGAGGAGAAGAGTCTTTGGGAAAAATTAATTCCGGAAGACGACCGGTTATCGGTAATGGTTTGGGGGTAAATAAAAAGACTCCGAGAAGCAACCCCAGTGAAAAGAGTGCGATCCATCTTAATGGAGTGCCCATATCAGTTTATTTTAGTCTTTTCCAAAAATTGCCGTATGACTTGATGATTTCTTCGTGAGCCGTTTGTCTTTTTGTCAGAGGAATTGAGTTGTCAAATGGAACGGTGGTTTCCACAACTAAAACTACTTGAGCCGGATGCTTGGAAACAATTTTTTGAGTGTTGGTGTCGAAGTATTTTTCCGAGGCAAAAAATTCATCTATGGAACCGTCTGAAACATTGGCGACAATGCCATCGACAATCTCCTCGCCGAATCTGGTTGTGCCGTTATCGACAACCGGTAGTCCTGAGTTTTTGAGTATTTGATTGACACCTTTGGCAATATCAACACCTTTTGTGCTATTTCCAGAGAGATACACATAACAAGAAGTTAGATTTCGGGGGTCACCTTGGGGGTAGATTTCGGTAACCCTATCTTCGTGATGATCAAAGACCAGGTCAGGTTGATACTCCGAAATTGTTTTGGTTACCCATTTTAGGATTTGTTTTGCTGTCTGACTTTGGGGCGAGTCTATTCTTTTTTTTCCTTCATTATTTAGCAGGAGATGCTCGGCATTCCCAACGCTGTGACCTAATCGAAAATCACGTTTTTCATTTTCATAACGCCAGTCACGAGAGTAACCAAGGGGATTAAGCAGCGGAATAAAGACAATCGGAATTCCCTCTTTGGCCAAGTTGTTGATGGCTTCTATTTGAGTAGAAAAGGCGTTGGGACCGGCAGGCTCTTCACCGTGAATACCACCCAGAATCCATAATGATTTGACAGGACTATTACCTATTAGGGGAGTAGTAAAGGCGGTTATGGAAAAACCGTCTTGGGTGGCAATTATTTCCGACTGCCACCCTAAACCGCTGAGTTTGTTATAGCTTTCCTGTAATTTGGAAGTGGAAATACGACCGTCTTCCGAATATGTTTCCGGATTGGCGAGATTCATATTCTTGTTTAGCAAGTGCTTAACGTTTTGGAGATTGTTTCTTGGCACGTGCACGACCGCCCTGACCGGACTTTCTGGTTTCTTTCATACGAGGATCTCTGGTAAGAAAACCGCCATCGCGCATGATCTTTTTGAATTTTTCGGGATCGGCTTTCATGAGAGCGCGGCCAATGCCATGCATAATGGCTTCAGCTTGACCCATGATGCCGCTACCAGCAACTTTGATACTACCAGTGTATTGACCCGAAACGTCGGCCACGACAAAAGGAGAAAGAATCATTTTCTTGATGGTTTCACCTTTGAAGTAGGCAGATAGGGGCTTGCCATTAATGGCGAGCTCTTGTTTCCCCGGCCAGATGCGAACTCGAGCAATGGCGGTTTTACGACGGCCAACTGCTGAGAAATATTCTTTGGGCATGGCCAGAACGCCTTTTTTGACAGGAGTGGTTTTAACCGGTTTGACGGCGACTTTAGATTTTTTGGTTAGTTTTTGTGCCATATTTATTT
>CAZWYN010000025.1:0-9891 GCA_964638575.1 uncultured Pseudomonadales bacterium
AAATAGCGGGATAAATAAAACCTAAGTAATGAATGTAGACGTGCTGTTTGTAAACCCCAAGACCAAGAAGGGCGAGAATCAGCCAGGCAAAAAGAAGTTTGAGAGCGGTTCGCCACTTTGATTTGATAAAAACGAAAAGGGAAAGAAGAAAGATGGCGGCGGAAACAAGAGGAACATAAATTTCCTGACGAGCAAGAACTAAGTCAGTGACGGTAGTGTAAATTACCGGAAGAAAACGATCAGATCTCGTAGGGTTAAGGTTTATGGTTGTTTGACGATCAGTAAAAAAGGCTTTGAAAGCGTTGTAGTTCATACCGGAGTGTTTGAGGTCAAACAAAACGAGGGGAGACATGAGAAGTAGAAAAAGGAGTATCGCAATCAGAGTTTTTTTGAGGAACTGAGACTTTAGTTCTTTGTCTTTTTTAACTTGGAGTAATGAAAGCAACCAGAAGAGGCCAAGAATGGGGGCAAGAAGTAAACCGAGATAGTGCATCTGCATAGCAAAAGCATAAAAAATACCGACTAAGGGTAACCAGAAATATTTTTTGTGCCGCCAGACTTGGTAGATCCCCCAGATACAAAGGAGTGAAAAAAGCGGCATGGGGTTGGGGTTCCAAGACGAGCGAGAGTAAATGATGGCGACCGGAGAAATGGCAAAAAGAAGAGCGGCAATGAGCCCGGCAACTTTCCCAAACCAGTCTCGACCAACATACCAAGTAAGCCAGACAGTAAGGACACCCAGGAGGGCAACCATCACGGCAGGCCCAACAGGATTGAGACCGGATAGGAAGAGGGCGGGAGCCATCAGATAGTAATAGAGAGGACCAAGGTACATGTTGCCGATGCTGGTTTGCGGGCCAATGAAGACCAAGTTACCTTTAGTGATGAGGTCGCGGACAATGCGAACGTCGCGGCCTTCATCGCCCAGGAAAGTCATAAACTCACTGATTCTAAAGAGGCGAAGAAAGAGAGCAATAAAAAGAATTCCAAGCAGTAAAGCAACTTCAAACTTATTTTTTTTGATCCAGTTGATCATTTGATTTTTTGCCAGAGTTTAAACAAGTCGATAAAACTTTGAACAATAACATTCAGTTTGGCACCAGTAGCTTCACCGAACTTACGCGGATAGTGCTGAACACCGATCTCGACGATCTTGAAACCGGCTTTTTTGGCTTTAATTAAAAACT
Organism: uncultured Pseudomonadales bacterium; assembly: GCA_964638575.1. GTDB lineage: Bacteria > Patescibacteriota > Microgenomatia > UBA1400 > MFAQ01 > UBA2277. The sequence goes on from CAZWYN010000025.1 coordinate 1,188, forward strand.
CTGAGCTAATGAAAGCTCCCCTTTCGCTTTCAAGCTTAGGAATAGTGTCGACAATTTTTTTGGAGATGAGTTTGAAACCACAGTCGATGTCCCGAACATTAAGACCAAAAAGAAGGAAGACAATTAACTGCCAGATTTTGGAATTTAAAATTCTGGTGAAAGGAACTTTTCTTTTTAAATAGAAACCGATAACCATGTCAGCATTGGTTTTTTCCTGAGTTTCGATGAAACGACTGATTTCTTTAAAGTTGAACTGGCCATCGGAGTCGATGAAGGAAATCCAAGGATATTTACAACCGTAAAGACCACTCTTGAAGGCGCCGCCATAACCCCGATTGGGTGAGTGGTGAATAACGGAGATTTTTTTGTTTTCCTTGGCTAGTTGGTCGGCGATTTCACCAGTTTTGTCTTTGGAGCCATCGTCAACAATGACTATCTCCCATTCCGAAACATTTTTTTGGAGATTTTCGATAACATTTTTGACTGTTCGTTGGAGGTTGGCTTCCTCGTTGTAAGCCGGTAAAAATACAGACAGTTTTTCTATTTGTCTCGACATACTCACAAGTATATACTAAGAGATAGATGAAACGAGCATATTTAGCTATCGCAGTTGTTCTTTTTTCCTTATTGGTTTGGCTGCCTTTTGTTCTGAAAGTTCAGCTTCCCGGTTGGAGTATGGATTTTTCCGAAGGAACTAAAATCCTTTGGCAAAATTTTGATGGACCAAACTACTTAATTGTAGAAAAAACCTGGTATAACACTGAGGCTATTAGAACCCGGTTCTCCAATCCTCTGCCGGTTGAGTATTACCCGGCACATTTTCCCCTGTACCCGGCGATCATTTCCGTGTTTGACACGGTACTCAAAGGACCGACGGCTATGCTTCTTGCGACGCTCATCGGGAGTGTGTTGTGTTTCCTGATGCTTTTTAAATATCTTAAGGAGTTTGGATTGAGCAAAAATCCGCTATGGCTGTGTTTGGTATTTTTGGTATTACCGGCGCGATGGGTGGCTTTACGCAGTATTGGTTCACCGGAACCATGGTTTTTGTTTTTCATTATTGCCAGTATTTTTTACTTCCGTAAAGAAAAATTTTGGCTTGCAGGACTATTTGGACTTTTGGCACAACTTACTAAAAGTCCGGCAGTGATTTTACTTGGAGCTTATGGATTGTATGCTTTGGTGGAGTCGATAAGACTAAAGAAAATTCAGTTTAAGTACTTGCCGCTTCTAATTCAGGCATTGGCGATTCTGGCGCTGTTTTGGTTTTACGGAGTTCGGACAGGAGATTTCTGGGCATACTTTAACAGCGGAGATAATATCCATCTTTTTTGGCCACCGTTTTCTATCTTTGCTCCCAAAGGACAGGTTTGGGTGGGAAATTTTTGGCTGGAAGATGTGATCTGGACTTGGCTGATTTTCGGCATTGGTGTGGCCAAGATATGGAAAAAGAAAATGAAAATAGAGACATACTTTGCCGGACTATTTTTTCTGTCTACCTTGTCGGTCGCTCACCGAGACATTAGCCGATATATCCTTCCGATTGCACCGTTTGTCTTGATTGGCTGGGACAAGCTGATTCAGAAAAAGGAGTTTAAGATTGTCTTGGCGATATTATTAATCCCGATACTTTTGTACAGTTGGAACTTCCTTCTAAATAACGTGGCTCCAGTGGCCGACTGGGCACCGTATCTGTAACTATTTCTTTTTCTTCCAGATGACGTGGTTGTAGATGAACCAGTTTAGGGGAATTGTGAAAAAGAGTACGGCCAGTACTAAGAAGAGGAAACGATACTGGTCACCAAAAATCTGAGTCCCGGCACCGATGACTAGACTGGGGATGACGATACCGGAGAAAACCGAACTGAGATTGAAAGTGAAGAACTTTTGAATAAGGATTTTGCCCCAGACTAGTTTTTCGTTTTTAAAAGTCCAGAGATTGTTTAAAATAAAGTTGCTTATTATAGAAATCTCAGCAGCTAGCGCGTTGGCAATGAAGTTTCTTACACCAACAGTGTTGATTGTATTTTGAAGAGCTTTAGAAAAAATATCGAGACCGAATTTGTTGATACCAAAACCAAAGAGGCCGATGCAACCAAATTTAATAAATTTCTGAGTGGTGGGGTCGTTCCAGCGAAGGAGGAATACGGTACGAAAAATATCGATGGCGGTTTGGGGCTCGATCTTGGACTCACCTTTGGTGCGGAGACCGAACTGAAGCGGGATCTCTTTAACTTTTGCCCCAAGCTGAACCATTTTGTACAAGAACTCGAGTTTGTAACCAAAATTTCTGGAGTATAGATGATCCATGTCCATAGCATCGACAAGGCCTTTGACTCTGGATGCTTTCAGACCAGTTGTGGGGTCGGTAATTTTGAAGAACATTTTTCCGGGGAAGAAAAGGCCAAGGCGAGCAACTAGACCACCAACCTCGCTGAAAAAAAGGCGTTTGAAACCCCACCCCTTGGGATTGCTACCTCCTTTAATTTTGCGGGAACCGAGAACATAGTCGTATCCGGCGGTAATTTCATTTAACAAAAGGGGGATATCTTTGGGTGGATGCTGGAAGTCAGCATCAAACTCGATAATGACGTCCGCTCCAAGAGCGGTCATAGCATAACGAAAACCCTTGACGTAGGCCCCTCCAATACCGGCCTTGGCAGGATTTAGATAAAGCTCAAGATTTTTATACTGCTTTTGTTTGTTTTGGACAATTTTATAGGTACCGTCTGGAGAAGTATCGTCGACAACCAGAAGCTTGCATTGCCAGTCTTTAATTTTAGGAAAAATTTTGCCGCAAAGAGTATCAATCATCTCACCGATTGATTCGGCTTCGTTGTAGGTGGGGATAACGACGACGGCTAAGGGAAGTTTGTTCATAATTACTTGGTTTTTTTGTCTTCCTGACAACAGTCTCCGGAGCAGTTTCCACAACATTCTTCTTCAGTACTTTCTTCGGTGATGATCTCTTCCGGCTTACCTGTTTCGTCGTACCAGTAGAGTTTGTCTTCGTTTTCTTTGAGGGTTTTGAGATGGGAACTATCGCAAAAAGGTTGATTTTTGCTTAGTCCGCACATACAGATGAACTTATCCCCTACCTGATGTGGTCCGTGTGCTGTTTTTTTGACGAGTCTTGGCATATAAACGATTATATATCCTCCGGTACGATTATTAACCTGAAGAAGACTAACTGTATAATTGAGGGTGATGAAAATAGATGTTTTGACGATTTTTCCGGAAATGTTTGAGAAAGTTTTTGGGACCTCGATTATTGGCAGAGCAACCGGGACAGGAGTTGTGGAGATTAAAGTTCATAATTTGCGTGACTGGAGCGATGACAATTATAAGAGTGTAGATGACAAGCCGTTCGGCGGCGGAGCAGGAATGGTGATGAGAGTCGACGTAGTTGATCGCGCTCTGACAGATTTGAAAAAACCGGGTTCCAAAGTAATTTTATTGGATACCAAAGGTAAGATGTACAACCAAAAAGTGGCGGAAACCCTGAAGAGTGAGGAGCATTTGATTTTAATTGCCCCTCATTTTGAGGGAATTGATCATCGGGTCCACGACAATCTGGTTGATGAGGTTTACTCTATTGGTCCTTACGTTTTGTCGGGTGGAGAACTACCAGTGATGGTGATGGTAGATTCCATTGTTCGCTTACTTCCCGGAGCTTTGGGAAATCCAAAATCTCTTGAGGAAGAGTCTTATTCAGAGACGTTTGAGACGGAGTACCCCCAGTACACCAGACCAGCAGAATACAGGGGCTGGAAGGTGCCGGAGATATTACTTTCGGGTGATCACAAGAAAATTGCCGAGTGGAGGAAGGGCAAGTAGACTAAGGAGCGTGGTTTTTGTGTCTTTCTTCGATTGAGTCTGCTATTTCTTCGGCAAATTTTCTGGCGTATTCTCTATTTTGTTCCTTTTCCAACTCCTTGAGGGCTTCTTTGACCTCTTTGCTTGGAGAACCATCCGGAGCAAAAAGAGGAGGTTGGGTTTCGGGTTGTGGCGTTATTATTTCTGCCATATTATTTATTTTGGTATGCCTATGGGCATTAAATTAATAATTGTGTCGGTGCTGAGAACAGTGATTAGCTCTCTTAACTTGAGTTCGTCAAAGTTGGTATTGACGTTGGTTCCCAGTTTGAGACTTTCTGCCTGAAGAGCAATATTTTGGGCGGTGTAGCCAGCCTCAAGAAAAACTTCTTTGTCGTGGCGGATGCCTCCATAGGCTTCGGCCATTTTATTCATATCACCGGTGATGACCAGAACGGCGGGAACTTTGTTGAAGGAACTCTGGTTAAGAAGATCAAAAAGAGCCTCCCCTATCTCTACTTTTTTTATCGGCTTGAGCTGATGAACCATGGTTCTGTCTCCGGGAATATATTGGTACTCCCCAGGGTCGAGACCATCGACTTTGTTGGCGATGAGAAAAACAGTAAGAGGATAGGTGGACTTGGCTGAAGGGGCGGTACGATCACCCCAGTCAACGTTGACACCTTGGGCAGCCCAAAGCAGCTGGGAAATTTGTTTGAGGGTGAGGGCACCATCGGTAAAATCGAGTCTTGTTTTCCGATTTTTGAGGATCAGCTCAAGGGAGTTGCTGCTTCGATAATCGGGAAGGGGAAGAGCAAGACTGTCTGACGGAAGTTCGATCTGGACCGCACCCGTTTCCGTTTGAGTTTGAGTTTTATTCTCTCTCCTGTTTAAGACAAGGGCGGTAATGGAGAGGATAACGACAGCCAAAGCGGTGAGTAAAGGAGTCGACCATTTTGCAGCAGACTCTTTTACTGTGCTGATTGTCAGCTTGGGTATTACCATTGCTGTTGGTTTTTTCTTTTTCACAGGGCAGTGATTTGTTTAGAGAAAGCTACTTACCTGAGCGTTATTCCTAATCTCTGAGTACCATTCTTGAGATTTGGTGTAGATCTCTTGCTGGTATAGAATTTCTTTGATCTCAACCTCGACATCCTCAAGTTTTTTACCGGTATAGTTGGCTTTGTTGTCGGTAAAATATTGAGAGACTGCAGCGTCGGTGATCTCTATTTTGCCCTGAGCTTCGATGATTTTTTTGAGACCGATACTCTGTTCAATTGATTGAAGTGCTTTCTCTTCGGTCATACCAAACTGAACAATAGCGGCTTTAAACTGTTCTTCACCTCCGTACTGGAGTTTAATCTTGGCTAGCTCGACTTGAACTTCCTCTTGAGTGACAACAATTTTGTTTTTCTTGAGGTTTTCAGCTAAGAGCTTTTCAGAAACGATTTCTTCGAAAGTTTGAGCTGCGTATTTTTCAGCCATTTTAGCGTTTAGTTCCCAACGGGAAATGGGGGTCTTGTTAACAGTGCCGGCAATGAACAGGCCTCTATTTTTTTGGACTAACAAGAAAATAACTACTCCGATGGCGATGATGAGGAGAATTTTAACGAGAAGAATGGTATTAAGCTTTTTTTTCACCGTAACTACTTTAGGAGTTGGGGCGACGCGCATTTTTTTAATTACCTTGACAGCTTTCTTGGTTTTAGGACTAGTTTTTGGCATAGTTTTGGTTATTTTTTTAATTGTTTTTTTGGATGCATCTTTGGCCATGATTTTTATGTTACCACATAAGTAATATTAGTTAACGGCTTCTTCAAGGTTGAGGCTGTCGTCAAAAGTGGGAATGAAGGGATCGGGGAGGTCGGTGTTTAGATTTTGGATTTCCTCCCTGAGTCCGGAGAAGTCTGATTTTAGATTGATGGTTTCCGGTGGGGTAATACTTTCGATGTCTGGAGGTGTGAACACGGGGACGGGTGTTTTTTCAGAAAGATTTTTACCGACGACCAGAGCAATGAGGAGAATAGTAACAATTGAGATGGATATCAGATACCATTTGGTTTTTTTTAACCAGATAGTGAGAGGAACAAAAATTTCGCCGGACTTAATTTTTCCTATTATTTCGAGCGCCTGAGGGTTGGTGATTTCGATTTTAGGAATGGGCATAGTTTAGGTCAATATCTATCAGACCGTCGATCCATTTCAACTGAAGTGTCTGAATTTTTTTAATGGTCTCAATTTTGCCGGTGAAGTAGTATTCGTTGTCGATGTTACTAATCTCCTCTTCAGTGTAGAGTTTGTCGGTGAAAGAGTCGATGGAGTCATTAATCTTGTTTCCCAGGAGCTGAAGATCATCAATTCGAGTTTGAATCGGAGTTGAAAGTGGAGTGGCTAACTTGGGGAGAATGACATCCAAAGCGTTTTTGGACTGGGCTTGGATGCGGACCAACTGGGAAATTTTGCAGGCTACTATCCCCGTGCGAAAACTGCGATTGTGGGGAACAACATCGATTAAATAATCTTCGGTGAATGAGGCCAGATTGGCCGGAGTAACAATAGTTTTAGATTTTTCGGCTTGAGAAAGGAAGAAAGCTCTGGCCGACCTCAACGAGTCGAGAAGGGGTTTAATGGGAGCATAGTTGGTTTGTTTTTCCTGACAAAGATCAAGAAGATATGCGGCAAAATTAGCTTTGGATAGATCTCTTGAAGAGAGAGTTTGTTTGGCGGCAAGAACTGCTTTTTGCTGGTTATCGAGAGTAGGATTGGCAAGAAAATCCTTTTTTAGAATCGAGTATTCGATGTAGTTTTGGCGATATCGACTGTACTGAAACTCATAGTCTGATTTGGCATCGGCAAAGACGGCTGGGGCTGCCGCACTAAAAAAGAGAATGGTAAACGTAGTCAAGAAGAGCTTTACAGAAAGCTTCATTACTTTAAGGATAACCCCTGACCGATAAGTTTTTCAACCACGGTCTGCCAAGTCGAGAAATGGAGATCCAGTTTTTCTTCCGTTTTGACTGTTTTTAGGCCACCCCAGACGGGATAACGATTTTTGTTTGTTTGGGTAGCCAAAAAAGGAATAATGGAGGCCGATTTAATAGTAGAGGCGTCTCCGCCTAGCTGATCTATGGTGAAGGAAATTAACTCAGAAGGGGTGGTAGTGTCGGAGGAGCAGTGAAAGATGCCGGTACTGTCGGTGTCGATAATTTTTTGAAGAGTTTCGGCAACTTCATCGACGAAGGAGATGCAGATCTGCTGGTCGTTGAATAACGGATACATGGTGCCGTCGGTGAATTTTTTAAGAGAGGCACGCAGATAATCAAGTTTTTGCTCGTAATGGTTTCTAACGGGATAGATGATGCGTAGGACGGTGCCACCGTGGTTGAGAACTGCTTTTTCGGCACGATTTTTGGTCCAGCCATACCAAGTGAGATTATCTTTGACATCGGGAGTTTTGTCCTTTTCGGAGTAAGGACCGGGTTGTTTGATACTGCCGGGGAAAACCATGTCGGTGGAAATTTGAATAATTTTATCGGACGGAAAAGCTTTGAGAAGGTTGTTGACCCCTTCGACGTTTACTTTCCAGGCCGTTCCGGACTCATCCCCCATCTGTTCCTCGGCGGCGTTGACATCGGTAAAGGCGGCGAAGTTTACTATCCACTCCGGGTTGTTTTCGTCGATGACTTTTTTGACAAGTTTTTCGTCGGTAAGGTCAAAATCGGGATACTCGGGGGTAATAAAGAGATAGTTTTTGGCTAGTTCAATGAAACGTGAACCAACTAAACCCGAGGCGCCGGTGACAAGAACTTTTATTTTGCTCATGTTACATTAGCTCCGGCTTAACAAAGTTGTAAGAAATATTTTTGGGATCGATACGGCATTCTTGGGTTTCATCGGTGGCAACAAAATATTTGTCGGTAAAGTAATTTAAGGTTACCGGAGTATTTGAGGGGTTGATAAAACCATGAGCGATACCAGACGGAATGTAGACTAGCTTTTCCTGAGAAAGAACAATCTTCATCTTTTTACCATATGTTTTTGAGCCGGTACGATAATCGATCAGCCCGAGAAGAAGAGTACCGGAGGTAGTCCAGATTTCGTTTTGCTCCGGATGAATATGCCAAAATCTTTCCGTATGGGGAGCCAGAAAAGAGGTGTTGGCCTGCACTGGCTTAAAGTTGATGCCGAGCTCTTTGAGAGCAAGAGTGTGGCCGTTTTCATCAAGACGAATAGTTTCTTTGAACCAACCACCGTAATCATCGGCAAAAGTGTTCTGTTTTATGACCTGAACGCCATCGATACTGTCGGCTTTTTCATAAGTCTGACAGAAAAGAAGACTGTCTTTGGGGAGAGTAATATCTTTGTGATCTATTGGTTTAAATCCCATATTTTTTTATTTTTTATAAATTGATTCCGATTTTTCTTTGAGTGGTTTCCACCAAGCTTCATTGTCTTTGTACCAGGTGACCGTTTTCTCCAACCAGGAGTCGAAGTCGTGCTGAGGTTCCCAACCTAGATCCTTATTTATCTTCGCCCAGTCGACGGCATAACGGCGGTCATGACCCGGTCGGTCGGTAACAAACTCGATAGAGTCGTCTTCGTTTTTGCCCAGTAGTTTAATTACTTTTTGGGCAACTTCCAGATTATTGACGTCTTCGGTCATACCACCAACACAGTAAGTACTGCCCGGAACTGCATTGAGGAAAACCAGTTCAATGGCACGGCAGTGATCGATAACATGAAGCCAGTCGCGGACGTACTTGCCGTCACCGTAGACTTTAACTTTTTGCCCCATAAGGAGATTAGTGATCATGCGAGGCATGAATTTTTCCGGGTCTTGGTAAGGACCGAAGTTGTTGCTGCAGTTGGTTATTGTTATCGGAACATT
>CAZWYN010000026.1:0-8546 GCA_964638575.1 uncultured Pseudomonadales bacterium
GTTCGGGAACCAGGAGATATTCGTCACCATGCAAGACTGGCAACTAATTAATTCATTCGCTGATTGGTTCTCTGCTTTAGGTACAATCGGCGCAGTAATTGTAGCACTTTATTTTGCAAGGCAGGATAAGACGATCCGTCTCCGTGTGATCGCCGGTCATAGGATCATTTTCTCGCCTGGTATTAAAGGAGACCCTCCACAATACCTTGCCATTCGGATTACGAATGTTGGGCATCGGGATGTTCAGGTGACTGGCATAGGATGGCGTATTGGGATGTTTAGGAAAATCTATGCAGACCAAACCATAATTCCCGATGGCTTATCGAGCACTTTACCAGTAAGGCTGCGCGACGGAGATGAAGCCTGCTATTATATCCCGCTCTTTAGTGACATTGACTGGCTGAGGGAAGAATTTATTCAAAAGATGCTCCAGCCCAATTTTAAATGGCGTCTTCGGTTTACCTATGTCCGCATATATACTTCTGTTGGGAGAGTTTTCGAAGAACCACTTGAGCAAGGCTTGAAAAGACGAATCAAAGATTACGTAACACAAAATCCCATATCCGAACAAATCGTTTGAGAATCGACGCGCAAAAACCGCGCGCGTCTTAACTCCACGTTCGGCGTATGCATCTATCGGAGAGAGATTAAGTGACTGACGCAAACGGATATGTGGTCGATGTCAGCGGCCTTCCAAGTAGATTTCCAACCCAATCGCATAGTTCAGAGTTCTGGGAGAGTCTTGGTAGGGCGGTTGCTACGTTCGGATTTCTAGAAGAAGTCTTGACGAAGGCAGTGTTCTCGTTCACAGCAACACGCCCGTATTCGGAAGCAGAAATAGACGATGCCTACGCTAAGTGGGTTCCTTTATTGGAAAGGACGGTTAGCGACCAACTAGGAGCACTGATTGGCTCATATGAAAAGGCGGTCAAAGATCACCCAAAATCGGAAGTCGAACATTTCGAGAACCTAATAGTGGACTTAAGAGAGGCCGCAAAAATTAGAAATGTCATATGTCACGGTTCGTGGCGGTTGCCAAACCAAGATGGCGCATCAATCCCCTTCTTTGTGAACAAGAAGAAAGAGGTTTTTGAGACTCCAATAGATTGTGCGTTTCTAGATCAGCTTCAAAGACATACCAGTGAATTGGCTGCTTTTGTCATAAGCACGGTCACAGCGATGGGATGGCAGTTTCCGGGATCGGTTGGCCCTGGAATCCCAATCTGGACCCATGGCGAGGAATAGGGAATCGCCGAACAATACCTTTCAGCCGACGCGGTCGCTAACGCGCCCGCGCGCCTGAAGGCTGACGTTAGCCATCAGTCCACTCGAAGGGAATTCATGATAAGCACATTCGACAAGCAGAAGCTCTTCGACAGTTACGCCGGAGCCCTCTCTAAAGCTTGGGAAAGCTACATCAAGATTATCGATTTACTGCTTGGCCTTGCAGGAGCAACGGCTCTGGTCTTTGTCGCATCAATCAAAATTACCGATTGGGCGAGCCTCCTGAACAAGGGTTGTATTGTTTACGTGTTTATTTTCTCTGCTATGGCGATGATTTGCGGAGCTTGTTGGAGATTTGCCAGTCAGCATTTCATGGAATACGAAACCCTCGGCTCTCGTTACGCCGCAAGTAACTACTTCGATGTCGCTGGTATCGACCCAGTAACGACGACACATCAGGCAAATGGCGCTCTTCGTAGTTTCTATCGTTTTTGTTTTCGCACGCTTCCAATCCCAATGGGTATCTTTCTGTTGAGTGCTTGGATATCAATCTTTCTTGTTTTCTTTTCTGGCGCGGCGACGGATCAAGAAACGACGGCTAACCCTGCGGTCCAGCGAACGCTGCGCGATGAAGCCGCGCACCGCCGCTGACCTCTAAGTTAGCTGCAAAAGGAAAAAGGAAATCATGTTCCCAGACATAATCACCAAATTACCTCAAGCTGACATACCAATTGAAAACCTAAAGGCATTTTTAGTCCAAGGTGAAAATCAGCAAATTTTGTTCATGGAATTTGATAAAGATACTGAAGTCGCAGAACACTCTCATGAAGCTCAATGGGGTATTGTGCTAGATGGTGAAATCGAACTGAACATAAACAACAAAAAGCATTTGTTCGGCAAAGGTGACACTTATTTTATCCCAAAAGGCATAAATCATAGTGCCAAAATCAAACAAGGCTACAAAGACATCACACTCTTCGACCAAAAAGACAGATATAAGAAAAAAAGCAGCTAACAATGCAATCAAGAACGACGCGCGAGCACGCCAGTTTTAACGGCTTCGGCCACCTAACCACAACTCGAACTTACTCGGCTTAAGCTAGGCGCGCGTCTTATCTTGGTCGTTGGGCCTCAAGCGGCCGCCTTCATAAATACAAGCCAGTGTGTCAGCCCCTTGCGGCCAGAAATATGGCCAAATAACGGCTTTACCGGCGTCAGTGCCAGCACATCTGCAACTTTTACCTGTGTTTCGTTCCACTTAAAAACCAAGACTCCATCAGGGTCCAACACCCGGAAACACTCCGCTAAACCCTGGCGCAAGTCCTCTTGCCAGGTGTCGGAAAGTTTCCCGTACTTCGCGGCCATCCACGAACGGGCACCGGCCCGGACTAAATGCGGCGGGTCAAACGCCACCAGTTTGAAAGCGCCATCCTGGTACGGTAGCGCCCTGAAATCAATCAGCGTGTCCGGTTCAATCCGCAAGGTCCGTGTTCCGCTCTCGTTTCCGTGTGAGCGGTCGGTTACGGTAATGGTCTCACTGCGGCAGTCTCCGAACACCACGTCCGGGTTCTGGTGGTCCAGCCACATCATGCGGACTCCGCAACAGGGGTCCAGCACTCTTCGCACTTCTCGTCCCATATCCATCTCCTAAAAAGCCCAACAAATCACCTCATCCGACCGCGAGTAGCTCCGGGTTGCTTCCTGCACCAGAGGTGGCGCGGTCGGCTGGCTTCAGGCGTTATGCCTCACGCAATACCCCGCCATTTTCCACAATCTCTTCCGCATCAATTCCAATAGGTAATTTTTTCGCACTTGCGTAATGATACGGTTTTCCATCAGGGCCTTTTATTTTCATCAATCTCCCCCTCATCTTTTCAATAAACTCAGGAGGCAACTCGTTTTCGATTAAATCATATGTTGTGTGGTGTTTCCCCTGTTCGCACGGCAATAAAACCGGGTCGCCTTCTTCCCAAAATGCAGGCTTTTTTGCTTTAGAAATATCAAGGATAAACCGCATAACAAATCCCTCCATCGGACCCGGTATTCTTGCGGCTTGCTTCCGGCTGGTCCATGGCCGGGTCCGCTGAGTTCAGGCGTTCGCCAACAAAACAATGAATCAATCGCATGAATCTAAATCTTTATAGCAACAGAAATTCTCGTAGTGATTTCATACAAAATGCGGTCAATGCCTTAATCGCAAAGGCAAACAATATCAATATTGCTGTTGCATTCCTTACTGATACAAGCGTCTTAGAAAATCTAAGTAAACAGGGCTGCAAGGTAAGAATAGTCGTGAGGCTTGGATTCCCAACCTCTCCAAACGCTCTGGAGGCACTTCTAAAAATTTCAAATATTGAAGCTCGCTTTTTTTCCGACAGGTCATTCCACCCTAAACTCTATATTTTCGGCTCGTCAGGTGCTTTAGTCGGATCTGCAAACTTGACACATTCAGCAATGACCACGAACCAGGAAATTATGGTTCACATCGACGCTGAAGATAATATTTTTACTGAACTGGTTGGTCTGTTTTCAGAGTATTGGGAAGAATCAAAAGTTCTTACGCAACAAACCGTTGAAGATTACAAAAAAATCTACGATAGCTTTAAGTCCTTATCTTCAGACATTTCAAAACTCGAGACCGAAATCCATAAAAAAATCGGGAAGGTTGTAGGCACTAATATTCGCAGGGACAAAACAAAACAATCGAAAGAAAACATATTTATCGAGGATTATCGAAAAACATACCAAGAGTCAGTAAGCGCATTCAATACCATTCGCCAAGTTTATGAGAAAGTTGGAAAAAGAAAAAAATCAGAATCAGAAATTCCGTTACGGTTAGAAATCGACTCTTTCGTTAGTTTTGTGAGGGATAAGCACGCAAAAAAAGAAAGTTGGAAGAATACCCCCATTACATCTGGCGAGCCTCAAAGTAGCAAAATCAGGGAATTGGTAGAAGAGTGGCACCAAACGCCATGGCCTTATTTTGAGGAAACAATAGTTAACGAAACGTATCCAAGATTAAAAGCCATTTTTGCATCAGAAAACGCTATTTCGGAGGCAACTGCGGACGAAATTTTTCAAGCTCTTTGCACCCTGCATTCTTTCCATGATCGCCTTAGGTTTTACCCAGGTGGTTTGGAAACACTAAAACAAGAATTTCTTGGTAAGAATGACATCGGGAAGGTCAAAGAGAGCCTTGCATATTTGGTTTTCGGCAATACTGAAATAATTGAACGAATGGCCAATTTAATTTTCAATAACAAATACAAACTGAATGTTTTCGGTCAATCAAACGTTCAAGAGCTTATAGGCTGGCAAAACAAAGAAGAACTACCGGTCATTAATGGAAGGACAACAAAAATATTGCGTTACTTTGGATTTGATGTCCGTCAATTATGAACCAGAATGGCGAACAAGCGCATAGAGAGGGACGGCGGGGAGTAGCTTTCTTCGACTCATGTTCAATGGCCGCCGCCCCTCATGCTGGTCGTTATAAGCTCAAGGAAGCATTGTGAATAAGCCAAAGAAGATTATTGACAATCCAACAAGTGCAGAACTGTTAAATCAGTTCGAAACATTTGAAAGCTTGGAGGCTCTATACAAGGCTTTTCCTTTTGCTCGTAAGCTCTTTCCTAAAATGGAAGATGCCTTCAATGAATTTAAGAAGATTAAAAAACAAGCAGAAATATTGAAGGTGCCTGATCAATTCAATGAACGTTTTGCGAACCTAGGTTGGATCGCATATGAATCAATGAATATGGAAGTAATGCAGAAAGCAATAAATATCCATGACACCGAAGGGAAGGATGCGGCGGAAAAACTCCTAGCCGATTCGTATGACGAAGAAACATTAAAGTGGGGGATATTACGATTTAATGGAAATCGTGATTTTAGAAAAAGAATAAGGCTCGCGGAATTGGCTAGAGAGGATTACTTAGCTGACAGGTATCATGCGTGTATACCGCTATTACTGAGCTTGCTTGATGGTCTCGTAAACGATGTGTCGAAGCATGTAGGATTTTTTGCCAAGAACGTCGATCTAACCGCTTGGGATTGTATTGCAGCTCATGAGTCAGGCCTTCAGGCACTAGCTTCAATTCTCACTAAAGGCAGAAATAAAACGAATGAAGATGCTATATCCATTCCATACAGAAACGGGATTCTTCATGGTCGAGAGTTAGCCTTTGATAATAAAGTAGTTGCAGCAAAGTGCTGGGCTGCTCTCTTTGCAGCAAGAGACTGGGCTGGAGCACTTGATGATGGAAAAAAGGAGCCAAAACCAAAAGAAGAGGTGAGCTGGAAACAGCTATTTAAGCAAATCTCTGAAACAAACCTTATGAAAAAATCCATTGAAGAATGGAAGCCAAGAATATCTGAGGATATTCCATATTTGCCATTTGAAGGGGATATTTCCAATCTGCCTAATAATACACCTGAACATGCAGTGGCTACCTTTTTAGATCATTGGTGCAATAAGCGATTTGGCCCTATCGCCGATGCCCTTTTATACTTTACCGATACACCTAAGGGAAAAAAAGCTGGCATGGCACGGCAAGATTTCGGCAAGCATGTACCTGTTTCGTTCAAAGTGTTGGGCATAGAGGATCAAACTGCGGCCGTTACTCATGTACTAGCAGAGCTGCGTTTTGAAGTTGATGATCAAACAAAATTTAAAGAAGTTTCGGTACGCGCAATATACCAAGACTTAGAAAATAATCCTTTTGTCCGGTCTATGCCCGGTGGTCACTGGAGGATAGTTCAAAATTCTTTCACTGACATCATATATGCGCCCAGCTTATAACAAGGCGCTGCTGTCGGACAAAATTTCCGCTGCGCTCCAATTTTTCCGCAGAGCGCGGCGTTATATTTGAAAAGAAGATCATAGTGACAAATAATAATTCGACATTTTGCGGGGACGAACCAACATGGGCCAATGCTTGCGTAGGGCATAATGGGAGTCCTAGTTATATAGAATACTCTTCAGGTTTCTCGCAAGCAGCGAACCTACTGATAGACCAAGTTATATCACAACAAGGCTTGGATTATTCAGTAGACGAGTTTGTTTATCCGGTTTGCTTCAATATGCGCCATTCTGTTGAGCTACGACTAAAAGGTGCCATAGAAATTTTGCAAAAAATTGGAAAAATGAAAGGGGTTAAGCTTTTATTCAATTTGTCTGGCTCGCATGATATTAAAATTATATGGGAATTTTTCAAAACTGAATCGGAAAAAATTGATAGCAGGTATGTTGATATTAATAAAAAATTAGAACCTACCATTCTAGATATTGCAGAAGTAGATTCTACGGGACAAACATTTCGTTATCCAATAAGTTCAGAAAGCCAAAAACACTTAACAGAGATATCTGTTATAAATTTTATAGTTTTAAAAGAAAAATTTCATGAACTTGAAAACCATTTAGAGTTATTACATCGTATAAATATCTACCTATATGACGAATATTACCAAGGAACTTTCACGAAAAAACTATCCCGAGCTGAACTATTCAGGTTGGCGAAGGAACTTCCTCCCAAAAACACATGGGGAGAACCTCACTTTGACTTAACCAAAGATAGTTTAAAAAAAACATACAATCTATCAAGCAATGATTTGTCAAAGGCAATTACTATTATCATCAATCATTATGAAATGTCATCTTTTGTCGGCATACTAACTCCACTCTTAGGAGTAACAAAAGAAGAAATTATTACATTTTTAGACGAGTGGGTAAAACTTCATAAGAAAAAAGAATATAACTATGAAAATGGTGCCGGAGTTATAGAAGTAGATATTAAAGATTCCTTGAGGCAAATGCATAACGATTATAAACAATTGTCTAAAAGCTGGAATGTAATATCAGAAACTCTAACACCTGAAATTCTTGCAGGATTAAAAGCTTTATTTTATTTTGCTCGGGATAAAGAATTTTCAGAGTCTTATATTTCTACTTATGAATATATGCTGAAAGAGTCAAAAATATATTTCGAAGACTCAGTTGATTATGTAAAAAGAAGTTTTAGTCATTTGTTCGAAAAAACAAATTTTTTACATAATGTTTTGGTTTCATTGTACTTCTTAGGTTACTCAATTCTTTCTGAAGAATTAATTGAGCACTATGATGTTAAAAAAACATTACCGCTAATTGAAAGAGCTAGAACAAGAGAACTATTTCAGAAACCAGACTTTTGTGGTTACTAATAGTAAAACAAACTACTAAGAGATTTAAATAATTAGAAATATAACAATTCGCTCAAGCACGACGCGCGAGCACGCCAGTTTTATCGGCTTCGGCCAACTCATTACAACCCGAACTCACTTTAACCTCGGCTAGGCGCGGGACAATCGGGGACAGACCACGTTTTGTGTTGTGGGAAAAATGAAAGATAAGTACAAGTGTGCTCATGCCAAGACGACCCCGCCTCATCATACCAGGTGTTCCCCTTCACTTGATCCAACGTGGAAATAATCGGCAGCCTTGTTTTTATGCTGACGAGGATTACGGATTTTATCTTGAGTGGTTGCAGGAGTATAGCCGCGACACAGGTTGTTCCATACATGCCTATGTGTTGATGACCAACCATGTTCACCTTCTTTTGACACCGACAGATGTGGACAGCGCCGGAATGCTCATGAAACGATTGGGGCAGCGTTATGTTCAGTACATCAACCGCACGTATCGTCGTAGCGGAACACTTTGGGAAGGACGTTTTCGCTCATGCATCACTCAACAGGAAAAATATCTGTTGTTATGCCAGCGGTACATCGAGATGAATCCGGTACGTGCCGGTATCGTTGAACACCCAGGCGAGTATCGCTGGTCAAGCTATGGTTGCAATGGTCAAGGCGAAACATCGGCCCTATTGAGCCACCATCCCGTCTATCTGAGTTCTGGCCGGACCGGTGAAGAAAGGCAGGCCTCCTACCGAGAACTTTTCCGTCATGAGATAGAACCTGGAATCGTTGACCAGATTCGTCGGGCCACCAATGGGAATTTTTCCCTTGGCAACCCAAGATTCACAGAAGAAATAGCCGCAGTGCTTGGTCGCCGAGTAATTCCAGGAAAAGCAGGAAGGCCGTGTAAGCAAACAGTCGATAATGAGAAGAGCACAGGAAAGAATCGTGTGAAAACGTGGTCTGTCCCCGATTAATTCACAGGAAAGAATCGTGTGAAAACGTGGTCTGTCCCCGATTAATTCACTTAAAAAGCCTGTCTGCATAGAAGAAATTAAGAAAATAATAAAAGAAGAAAAAGAAGCATAACCATCAGGTCAAGCCGACCGCGAGGAGCATGGCGGTTTTTGCTGCACCATCACGGCGCGGTC
>CAZWYN010000027.1:0-8336 GCA_964638575.1 uncultured Pseudomonadales bacterium
TTTAGACATGGGTCGAGTATAGTAAACTTAATATGTCTATGATACCAACAATTTACATTTACGGAGCTGTTGCCTTATGGCTAGTTATCATTACCATCCTTTTAATCAGGATGCTTCTTCATTACAAAAATCTTACGGCAAACGTCTCCAAAAAAGATCTTATCTCCTCTCTCAACCACCTAATTTCTACTTCGGAAAGAAATGCCAAAGACATTGAACTCCTAACCGAAAAGCTCAACTATGAAATTAACGAAAATAAAAAACATCTTCAAAAACTGGGATTCAAACGCTATAACCCTTTCACCGACACCGGTGGTGATCAGAGTTTTACTGCCGCCTTTTTAGATGACTTGGGAGATGGTATTATGATAAGCTCATTACATAGTCGCGAAAACACGCGCCTTTATGCCAAAAAAGTCCACGGTGGCAAAGTTAGCGCACAAACTTTAAGTAGCGAAGAACAAGAAGTTATCAAACAAGCATTAAAATAATTCATGTCCTCAGTAAAATTATTCTCCTTAAAAACAATTATTGGTCTTATCGTCACCTTCATAGTCTCCGGGGGAGTTGCCTATGCTATCGTCCCTGCATCAGGCGGAGTACTGATCTCTCCTAAAACAGAAGAAGCTGACATTAAGTCCACCGGTTTTGGCCAATTTGCCAACGAACCGAAAACCGAAGCTTGTCCTTTAAATGGCAAGTTATACAGTAAATCCGAAAAAGCCCTCTGGGAAACCCGTCGTCCAATTTTGGCTATGATCGAAAATGATGCCTCGGTCAGACCTCAATCCGGTTTATCTTCGGCCGATATTGTTTACGAAGCCGTCGCCGAAGGTGGAATTACCCGTTTTATGGGTGTCTTTTACTGCGGTGCTCAGTCCGACACTATGAGAGTTGCCCCTGTCAGATCTGCCCGTATTTATTTTGTGAATCTTGCTGCCGAGTACAACACCCCCATCTATATGCATGTTGGAGGTGCCAACTGCGGACGTGACGAAGCTTCCGGTCAATGTGTTTCCAACCCCAAAGCCTTTGCTATAGAAGAACTCGCCAAGCTTGGCTGGAGAAAACCGGGGGGTAATGATTTTGACACCATTGGTGACATCGGTATCCCTGTCATGAAAAGAGACTACGACAGACTTGGTACTGCCGCCACAATCGCCACCGAACACACTTATGTTGGTTACTTGACTTACGCTTGGAAAGAAGCCGAAAAAAGAGGCTATACCGCCAAGATGCCCAATGACAAACCTTGGTTGTCAGGATTCACGGTATGGAAAAATAATCCAGACTTAGTCGTTTCCGGAACTCCGGCAACCGACGTCAAATTTGAATTCTGGAAAAACTACTCCGATTTTTCCGTAGAGTGGAAATATGACCCAGCGAGCAAAACCTATCTTCGTTTCAATGGCGGTAAGCCACATACAGATCTCGACACCGAACAGCAATTATCCGCTTCAAATGTGATCGTCCAGTTTGCCAAAGAAACTGAGCTTCGCGACTATGGCAAACACTTGTACTACGATATCATTGGATCTGGGACGGGTTACGTCTTCCAAGATGGCGTCGCGGTAGAAGTTACTTGGAAAAAAGCCAAACAGAAAGACCGTACCATCTTTACCGACAAAGCCGGTAAAGAGATCGTTTTTGTTCCCGGTAATATCTGGGTAGAAATATTACCCATTGGTAACAAAGTCGTATACAATTAAGGATATTAGGCCTGCCCCAAATATATGGCCAAATTATCAGACTTAATCATCTCCAAGGTAAGAGTTAAGCTCCTAAAGATTTTTCTTTCGGACTCTAAAAACATGTTTTATGTTCGTGAGTTAACTAGAGCTACCAAAGAAGAGATTAATGCGGTCAGGCGTGAACTCGACCATCTCCAAAAAGCCGGCCTTCTCAAAAGCGAAAAACGTGGTAATCGCCTTTACTACTCTGTTAAGACAACCTTTTCTATCTATCCGGAGCTTTCAAACTTAGTTTCCAAATCCACCGGTCTTGGTAAACTCGTTCTCAAAAACAAAAGTAAACTTGGTTTCGTCAAATTTTCTTTCATCTCCCAAAAGCTTGCTCGTGGTCTAAAGCGAGATCCGGAAGAAGTTGATCTTATGATCATTGGCAAGATCATCATGCCTCAAGTCGCCATCCTGGTTAAATCCGCCGAGAAACTACTAAATACCGAGATAAACTACTCCTGTATGACCGAAGACGAATTTAACTATCGAAAAAGTCATCAAGACCCCTTTATTATCAAAGTTCTCCTCCAGCCCCGTGTCACACTTATAGGAGATGAAATTCAGCTACTAGGCTAATGGCTATCCAGAAAATTCTCAAAGTTGGCAACTCGCTTGGAATTACCATTCCCTCAAACCTGGTAAAAGATCTTTCTCTAAAACCGAGTGATCAGGTTGATGTTAAAAGAGAATTAAATAACTCTCTTACTATTGATTTTATCGACAGTCATCAATTAAGTCTTGGTCTTTCCCCTCACGCCAGAAACAAAAAACATCTATAACTTACCTATATGACTCTTTCAAAACCCCAAAAGGTCTTTATCTTTATCTGCGCCATCAGTCTTCTTTCTCTATATCTAGTTCTTCCGGCCAAGATCTTTAATTTCTCGGTTCCGCGCCTTAACTTAAAAATCGGTAATCTGGATCTCTCCCAAGAAATCGAGCTCAAACAGGGTCTCGATATTAAAGGAGGTCTCCAGGTTACTCTCACCGCCGATATGCAGGAGATCAAACCGGAAGATCGCACCACGGCTTTAGAATCACTCAAAACCAACATCGGACGACGCATCGACTTTTTTGGTGTCTCCGAATCTGGCATCAAAACCGCCATTTCAGGAAGTGATTACCGTCTCATCCTTGAGCTTCCAGGCATTTCCAATCCGGAGCAGGCGCTCGAACTTATTGGTCAAACAGCCAAGATGGAGTTTGCTCTTCCTGTCTACACCGAAGGCAAAACAGCAACAGAGGCCGCCACTCTCTCAGATTTCGCCTTGACGGATCTTACCGGTGCCGATCTTGCCCGTGCAACAGCAACCTTCGATTCCTCAAATGGCCAGCCCGTGGTTGATATTGTCTTCAAAGACTCAGGTAAGGCCAAGTTTGCTAAGCTCACCAAAGAAAACATCGGTAAACAAATCGCTATTCTTCTTGACGGCTATCCTATTACTATGCCCACAGTTCAGGTTGAAATTCCGGACGGCAGAGCTCAAATAACAGGCAGTAACTCCATTGAAGAAGCCAAGGCTTTAGCGGTTCAGTTAAACGCCGGTGCTCTTCCTGTCCCGGTCAGCGTCTTAAGTCAAAAAAACATCCCCGCTACTCTAGGTGCCGACTCAATTCAGAAAAGTATCACTGCTGGGGCTATTGGTCTTTCTATGGTTGTGATCTTTATGATTGGTAACTACGGCTGGATGGGTTTCATCGCTTCCGTTGGTTTGGTTCTCTATGGTTTATTTACTCTCACTCTTTACAAACTTTTCTCGGTTTTCCTCAGTCTTCCGGGTATTGCCGGCTTCCTACTCTCCGTCGGTATGGCCGTCGACTCCAACATTCTTGTTTTTGAACGTTACAAAGAAGAAATCAGAGCGGGGAGGTCTTGGCCTGTTGCTCTCGAGCTGGCTTTCGGTCGCGCTTGGGATAGTATTAAAGACGCCAACACAGCCACCATCATCACCGGTTTTATTCTTTTCAACCCCTTAAACTGGAACTTTCTCAATACCTCCGGAGCTGTTCGTGGTTTTGCCCTGACTCTTATACTAGGAATTCTCATCTCCCTCTTTACCGGTATCGTCGTCACGAGAAATCTTCTCCGCCTTTTTTACAAGGGCAAAACTTTAGAAATCAAAAAACAAAAATAATATGAACTGGATGAAGCACCTCTCTATTTACTTTTTGATTTCTTCTCTGATCATCGTTCCTGGAATCTATTCTCTCGTCCGCTACGGATTCAAACCCTCTATCGAGTTTACCGGCGGCACTCGGCTTACAATTGAAGGCACCAAATCTTCACCGGATATCATTCTTCAGTCTTTTGAAGAGTACACACCATCCCTTGAGGACTTCACCGAAAACACCGTCACCCTAAAAACCAAAAATATTTCTCAAGATACCGCTCAAAAAGCCATTGACACACTAAAAAAAGATAACCCTGAAATAAAAATTACCGATTTCGAAAGTATTGGTGCCGCTCTCGGGAAAGAAACCATCAAAAAGACAATCAGCGCCTTGATCATTGCCAGTGTTATGCTTCTTCTTTATATAAGCTTCGCCTTTAAACAGCTCAAATACGGCGTTTGTGCCCTTATCGCCATGTTTCACGACTCCATCGTTCTTCTAGGGAGTTTTAGTCTCCTTGGTCACTTTTTTGGAGTAGAGATTGACCTTCTTTTTGTTACGGCAGTTCTTACCATCCTTTCTTTCTCCGTTCATGACACCATTGTTGTCTTCGACCGTATCCGTGAGCTTTCCCATAAAAATAAAGGCACCGAATATGTCACTTTGGTCAATCAAGCCATCACCGAAACCATGGTTAGATCGTTAAACAACTCTCTCACCATTATCTTTATGTTGATTGCTCTCTTTCTTATTGGAGGTGAAACTACCAGATACTTCTCTCTCGCTCTTCTAATAGGAACCGTCACCGGCACCTACTCATCCACTTTTACCGCTGCGCCTCTCCTAATTGTTTGGGAAAAAGTCTTTAGTAAGAATAAATAATTTTCGAAAAAACTTGGTACAAAAAAGCGGACAGAAAATCTGCCCGCTTATAAAATTATTTCTCAATTAATCTGTAATAACTTGATCTGTTCAATAACACAGCTCGAGTTATCTCCAAGAGAGTCACTGCATCTTGACCCCCCATTTATCCTTGGTAGGTAGTAAGCATACGCACCGTCCAGACCTCTTGGGGACACTGTAAATGCCCCAGAGTAACCGTTTGAAATCAGTGCATCAACCACCGCTCTCGACACGTTTCCTCCGGGATAAATAAAGAACAGAGGTTCACTATCCATTAGTTGAATAATGTCTTTTCTGCTTGGGCCAACCTCGCTTGCGATTAAGGCATATACCTGGTCGTTTGCACTACCGAAGAAGTTTACTTTATCGACCAACTCGGCAGCATGAGTTTGTGAGTGAGATACTGCAAAAACCAGACCCTTCTGTCTTAATGAAACCAAATGTTCCCAAGGATCCACCCAGTCACCGGCGCCATTTTTGTAATAACCGATTTTTCTAGTGATTACTCCGAACCATACTTTTGGAGCACCATCTACTCCAGTTCCTCCTCCGTGGTTGATTAGTGCTTGTACCACCCCCATAGCCTCAGGGTCATTCCATGAATCATCAATAGTAATAATGGCATATTTATGCCGACACACTTTTGTTTTGATATCGGATGCAAACTCTTCCGGGGTTGGGAAATAATACTCGTTTTCTACGAGATACTCCAACACTTTTTCAAACGATCCAATATCTGTTGTGAGCCCAAATCCGCTAGTTATTTCCGATCCGGGAACTATAGAGTGATACATCAACGCCACACTCTCTTTGCAGTTCAGACCTCCGTCCTCATAAGCAGTTGGTGTGATCGTTGGAATCATGGTTGGAACTTCGGTTGGTGTAGCCGTTGGTTTCGGTTGTGGCGTGAAAGTAGCCGCTTGGGTTGCCGTTTGAAGTGCTGTAGTCGTCGGTATCTCAGTTGCGACAATGGGGGAAGGTTGTGCGGTACAACCGACAATTAAGAAAAGAAAAATCAAGCAAAATCGAAACATCAGCGCCTCCTTTTTGAGAAAAATAATTTGAACGTGCCACTTTTGCTGAATTATAACCTATAGGTTATCCTTACTCAACTCCACTATTCTCGAAAGCAGGTAATCCCGATTATTTTTAGAGGTATCTTCTAAAACTTCCTCAAATAACTCCTTCAGCACTTTTCCGACTACTGGTCCCGGTTCCACTTTTAACTCCTCCATTACGTCTTTCCCGTTTACGACCATATCATTTATTTCCATCGGTTCAAAAAGTTGTTCCCCAATTCGCTTTTGCAACTCCATAAATCTCCAGCTGGTAGTTTTCGATCCACTTCCTTTTCGGTCGGCAATGCGCAGAAGCACCATATCGGCGATATTTTCCTTGCCCACTTTTCTGATAATTCTTCGAATAGCTGCATCCGTCATCTCCGGTTGATACGCAAACATGTGCATTCTCACCAGAGTTACGATTTTCTCCGTTTGTTTATTTGTAAATCTCAGTCTGTCACATATTTCTTTCGCCATTCTGGCACCGATTACCTCGTGTCCGTAAAAGGTAATCATTCCTCTCGTCGGTTGTTCAAAACCACAGTTCGCGCACATCGTCATCTCTTCGGACAAATCTCTAAACATTTTTCCGCACTTTCGGCACTTGTATCTTTGACTTCTGGGTTTTCCTACATCATGAATAAAAGTGGCAAAACGTACGATCGGATCCGGTGAAGAACTACTTCTTAAACACTCAATCATATGATCCAGGACAGTCAGTGTATGGTGTCCCCCCTGCATCACCCCACGCCCCTCTAACACCTCAGGCATTATCTGCTCCATCAATCCGGTCGAAATCAAAAGAGATACTCCATCGGCTGGATAATTCGAGCCGATAATTTTTAAAAGTTCATCGCGAACTCTTTCTTTACTTATTTTTTCAAGAAGCGGCGCCTTTACAGCAATCGCTTTCAACGTTTCTTCTTCAATTACAAACCCCAGTCTGGCCGCAAATCGAATTGCTCTCATCATTCTCAACGCATCTTCCCCAAAGCGTTTTTCGGGGTTCCCAACAGCCCGAATTAATCCTTTTTCGAAGTCCACCAACCCTTCAACCAGATCAATCAACTCATACCTTCCATCCTTTTGACCAATCACCAAAGCATTCACCGTAAAATCTCGACGAGTTACGTCTTCTTCCAAAGTTTTACCCCAACTCACATTATCCGGTCGACGGAAATCAGAGTATTCTTTTTCTGATCGGTAAGTTGTCACCTCGTAAAGTTCTTTTTTTCCATCAACCTCCACTTCATACGACACGGTCCCAAAATCATTGTTGTAAAACGGGTCGTATTTTTCCAAAACCTTCAAACTTTGTTCGGGAGTTGCGTTTGTGGTCAGGTCACAGTTCTCCGGTATTTTTTCCATCAAGATATTTCGGACACCACCACCCACCAAATAGATCTCAAAACCTTCGGCAATAAACTCACTCATCACCTGTTTCAGTTCATGAGGAAGTAAAATTAATTCGTCCGGTAATAAAAACCTTCTATACACGCATAAATCTTATCACGGCAAACAAGGTAAAATACCCGTATGGAAATAAGCTTTGAGGATTTGTTAATCCTAGCCAAAACCAAAAGAGCCGATATAGACGAAGCAAGACTCAGAGAAGTTTATCTTTTTGCTGAGAAAAATCACGCCGGCCAAGTTCGCCAAACAGGGGAGGACTACATTGTCCACCCTCTCGCTACTGCCCATATTCTCGCTGGCTGGGGTCTTGATCAGTCCAGCCTTGAGGCCGCCCTTCTTCATGATCTGCCGGAAACGGCAAACATCACCATCGAAGAACTGCAAAAAAAATTTGGAGAAGAAATTGCCAAACTGGTCGAAGGGGTTAATCGAGTCGGTAAGGTGAAGCTTAGAGGTAGCCAAAACTTGCAGTTTCTGGAAAATCTTAGAAAAATGTTTGTCGCCATGGCTCAGGATATTCGTGTTGTCCTTATTCGTTTGGCTGACCGACTTCATAATATCTCTACTCTCGACGCCGTTCCTCTTTCCAAGCAAAAACGGATAGCCATTGAAACCATGGAAGTCTATGCTCCTCTCGCCGAAAGGCTTGGTATGGGTCGTCTTAAAGGAGAATTGGAAGACCTGGCTTTCCCCTATATCTTTCCTGACGAATATACTTGGCTCCAGGAAATTGCCAAACCTCACTTTAAATACTCCGAAAAAAACGTTTCCGGCATCATGAATAAACTTCGTCAGCAGTTGGTCAAACATGGTATCACTGCTCGAGTTGAGGGTCGGCCAAAAAGAAAATATAGTCTCTACAAGAAACTCCTTCGCCCTGAAATCAATCGCGATATTACCAAGATTTACGATCTCATGGCGGTGAGGGTTATAACGGAAGATACGGCGAGTTGTTACTCTACTCTTGGCATAATTCATCAATACTGGAAGCCGGTTCCCAATGCTGGAATATCCGACTTCATCGCCCAACCAAAACCCAATGGTTATCAGTCGATCCACACCAAAATTTTTGACAACATGGGTAACATTGTTGAGATCCAAATTCGTT
>CAZWYN010000028.1:0-7795 GCA_964638575.1 uncultured Pseudomonadales bacterium
AAACTCCCCGAACAGGGGAGTTTTTGTTATCATTAAGTACGATGGCCATTAATTACAAAGAAACCATTGAAGGGATAAAAAAGCGTTTTACCAAGGATCTTTCCGGCGTAAACACGGTTAAAGATCTTGAACTGCTCGAGGTCAAGTATCTCGGCAGGCAAGGCGAAATCAATCTGCTTTTCAAAACCTTACCTTTAAAAGAAGACCCTCGCATTGGTAAAGCCATCAATGACCTAAAAAATTCTTCTCAGCAGCAACTCTCGGACAAACTCTCCATTTTATTAAATCAGACTCCAAAAGATACTTTTGACGTCACCATTCCGGGCACTCCGCTACCCAAAGGCACTCGACACCTGATTACCCAGGCCATTGAAGAAATTGAGGCCATATTTACCAGACTGGGATTCGTCAGACGCCGTTATCCCGAAGTGGAGACCGACTGGTACTATGCCGAAGGATTAAACATTCCCAAAGACCATCCGGCCAGAGACGATCAAGAAACCTTCTACGTCGCAGACGATGTTGTTCTCACGGCTCACACTAGCAATGGTCAGCTCAGAGAAATGGAAAGGGTCAAAACTCCTCCCATAAAAATGATCAACATCGGCAAAACCTATCGCCGCCAGGCAGATACTTCTCACAGTACAATGTTTCATCAATTTGAAGGTCTTCTTGTAGACAAGAACATCAACATTACCCACCTGGTAGGGGTCATGGATTACTTTGCCAAGTCCTTCTTCGGCAGCGATAGAACCATTCGGCTTCGTCCGCATCATTTTCAATTCACCGAACCCAGCTTTGAAATCGACATTAGCTGTGGTCTTTGCCATGGTACGGGAGAAATCAAAAATTCTCCTTGTAAATTTTGTAAATCCGGTTGGCTCGAACTCGGCGGTTCTGGTATGGTTCATCCCAACGTTCTCAAAAACGGTGGCATTGATCCTGAGATTTACTCGGGATTTGCCTTCGGCTGGGGAGTTGAACGTGTACTTATGATGAAATCGGGGCTCAACTTACCCGACCTTAGACTTTTATACACCGATGATCTTCGCTTTTTAAAACAATTCTAATATGGACATCAAAATAACCGACAAAGCCCTTCGTTACTTTCTAGACACCCCTCTCACGCCGGAAAAATTGGCTCACGACATTAGCCTTTGTGGTCCCACCTTCGATAGAGTCAGTAAGGTCAACGGTGATTATCTCTACGAAATTGAAGTCATTACTAACCGTATCGACACCGCTAGCGCCCAGGGAATAGCTAGAGACTCCGCCGCTATCCTCAACCAAATGGGCATTAAATCTAGGTTACTCCACGATCCTTATCTGGAAAAAATCAATCTCTACCCCAATCTTCCTAAAACGTTTCATTTTGAAATTTTAGATAACTCCCTGGTCCCTCGTTTTACCGCAGTGTCTCTGGAAAACGTCAGCATTCAAGACTCTCCTAAAGATACCCAATCACTCCTCTCTCTCTCCGGCGAAAGACCAATAAATAACGCTGTTGATATTACCAATGAACTTACTCTACTTTACGGTCTGCCTGGACACATCTTTGATCTGGACAAGTTGGCCGCTCAAAAACTAACTATCCGTGAAAGTAAAAGTGGTGAGGAAGTAGCTACCCTTGATGGCCAAAACAACAAACTCAAAGGAGGAGACTTGGTTATCGAAGACGGAGCTGGCAGACTCGTTGATCTTTGCGGCGTCATGGGTGGATCAGTAGCCGAAGTCGATCAGCACACCAAAAACATTCTTTTAATTTTCCCGGTCTATCAGCCAAGTAAGGTTAGACGTACATCTCTGTATCTTCAAAAAAGAACCTTAGCTTCTCAGATTTATGAAAAACAACCGGACACGGAACTTTGTTTACCGGTACTCATGAACGCCATTAAGCTTTTCGGAGAAAGAACCGGTTCTCGCGTATCCTCTGCTGTTTACGATAGCAATCCGCTACCACCCAAGGCCAAAGATATTCTTCTTGATATCAACTGGGCAAACAATCTCATCGGAATCCAAATTTCACCAAAAACAGTAGTCTCTATCTTAGAGAGTCTTGGTTTTTCCATCAAGAATAAGAACCAAAATCAAATTATCTGCACTGTCCCCAGCTGGAGAAGATATGACATCGACATCAAAGAGGACCTAGTTGAGGAGATTGCTAGAGTTTACGGCTACTCCAAACTTCCCCCTACGCTTCCTTGTGTAAACCTTCCTCCGGAAACCAAAAATAAATTACTCAATACGGAGTCAAAAATAAAAACCCTTCTCTCCGCCCAAGGTTTCAACGAAGTTTACAACAACTCTTTAATTTCCCTGGATCTAATTGAAAAAACTACGCTCAAAGAGGCATCGCACTTAAAGCTGAACAACGCTCTATCCAAGGATTATGAATACCTACGAACCACTCTGGTTCCTTCAATACTCCAGAACATCAAAAACAATCAGGGGAAAACCGAAGAGCCATTTTATTTTTATGAGATCTCCAACGTTTATCTCTCAACAGGAGAAAAACTTCCTCAGGAAAACTCCATGCTCGTGATTGGCACAACTACCTCTTTCCAAGTTGCCAAGGGTCATCTTGCTCTCCTCCTTGAGCATCTAAACGTCAGGAAATACAACTTCAAATCTTCAGCCTCCTGCCCAATTTATTTTGTTGCCGAAAACACGGCCGTGATTAACTCCAATGACTCAGCTATAGGATTTATCGGTTCCATAAAACCGGCCATCTTGCACAAACTAGGTATCACCGCAGATCCTACCATTGTCGAGCTTGATATCCAGAAACTAGCCGACTCGATTTCCGAAAACTATATTTATAAACCCATCTCCGATTTCCCCGACGTTGTCGAACAAATAACCATCAGCTCAAACGAAAGAGTGGGGGACATCATCGAAAAAATTCGTTCTGCCGACAAATTAATTAAGGACATTAGCTACCTAGATTCGTTTGAAAAAAACCATTCCTTTAAAATAACTTTTTCCTCTCCTGACAAAAACCTTACCCAATCCGAGGTGAACGATGTTAAAAAAATCATCAAAGCACTCTTTAATTAATTGAAGCGGGTTATGGTGTGGCTGTTGGAGTAGTGGTAGGGGTTGGTGTAGGTTCCACCCAATCAGTATTTACTCCGAAATTGTGTGTTTTTGACTCTTCCTTTCCTTCGTTATTTCGGGCACTCACCCTCACCGAGTGTTGGCCGGTCGAAAGCGAGATCGCCCTACTTAAATACGGCTCTTCCGTAAACGTTTGCTCCAACGTGCCGTCAACAAATAGTTTCACTTCCACAACTGGTTTAGAACTAACCACTGTTGCTCTAAAAGTCACTGAGGCACCATTTGAGTCACCATTTACCCTTGAGCGGTCACCCGGGGACACAATCTGAATGTCCATCGAAGAAGTGGCACCGCAAACCTCCGTCGGTGGTTTATAAAGAGAGTCTGTTTGCTTCACAATCCACTCGTTAATCCCTTTCTGCCATAGTCCTTTGGCTGTTAAGGGGTCATTTTCTTTTATTACCACATACTCTTTCTCATCGTAATTTCCTTGAGAAACCGATATCGGATCGGCAAGCTTATTTGGATCGGACTTACACACTTTCAATTTTGTGTGAATCGTGTCCGGACCACTAGGTATGCTGCCGTTGATAAACCATTCTTTATAGGCAGCAAATCCGTCGTGTGCCGGGAAACCGGAAATTCTGTCTACCTCAATTTGGCTGACTCCATCCGGAGGGGTAAACGGTTTGTCCGGACGTTTAGTCAGGGCATCTAATATTTCTCGTCTCCAGATTGGAGCGGCACCGGACACACCGGATGCCACATTTCTCATTTTATCGTTGTTGTTATTTCCTACCCAAACACCCACAATGGTGTCCCTACTCCAACCAACCGTCCAGTTATCACGCAGGTCGTTGGTAGTACCGGTCTTCACAGCCACGGCTCTGCTTCCTAAATTCAGATAAGAGTTCGGGCCAAAGGTTAATAATCTGGCATTATTGTCAGACAATATTGAATTAATCAAAAAACCTACACGCTCATCCAACACCCTTTCCTTTCTTAACTCTTTGTTTTCGAAGATTACTTTTCCGGTGTTGTCCTCAATTCTCAAAATAGCTACTGGCTCAACTTTTAGTCCTCCGTTGGCAAAAACACTGTATGCCGACACCATATCGATAAGCTTAATATCTGCACCCCCCAAAGCCATTGATAAACCTACGCGAGAAAGAGTTTCTTTTGTCGGCGTAAGAGTGGTAAATCCCATTTTGTATCCTTGGCTTAATACTTCTTCAACTCCTACCAAAGCCAATAGCTTGACTGCCGGAATATTAATAGAGCTCGCCAACGCCTCCCGAAGATGGAGTAAACCATGCTCCTTGCCGTCGTAGTTCTTTGGGATGTAAGGTGTGTTTTCATCCTTACCGGGAAACTCCGTTACCACATCGGCCAGCACCGAAGCAGGGGAGTATCCTTTGGCAAAAGCAGTCGCATAAACCAACGGTTTTATCGATGATCCTGGTTGTCTTTGTCTCATGGTTACATTTACCTCGCCATCAATTGTTTTATCAAAGAAATCTTTCGACCCAACCATACTTAAAATCTCGCCCGTATTTGTATCCAACATTATTGAAGCGCCGTTGCTTATATTTAAACTTTTTGATACTTTATCAATTTCTTCTTTAACGACAGCCTCTGCTTTTTCTTGTAAAGACCAGTCCAGACTGGTAATTACTTTTAGCCCGCCCACATCCAAAACATTTGTTCCGTAACTGTCTTCAAGAATTTGTTTTATGTACATCACAAAATGAGGTGCTTTGATCTTTGTCCCCAAACCTCTAAAAACCACTTTGTCCAGCTCAGACACCACCTGTATCTCTTGTTCTTTGGTGATTTTTTCGTCCTCGCGCATTCTTCTGGCCACCTCCTTGGCTCTTGGAACATATGCCAGAGGTTCACCGATGTAGGGAGAGTATCTGGAAGGTGACTGGGGTAGTCCGGCCAGGATAACGCTCTCCGTTAAATTCAGATCCTTGACTTCTTTTCCAAAGTACTGTTCTGCCGCTGCTGCTACTCCGGCAGTACCACCTCCGTAAGGAACCTCATTAAGGTACATCTGCAAAATCTCATCTTTGGAATAAGTTTTTTCAATTCTCACCGACAAAACAAACTCTCTTATTTTTCTGGAGATCTTTCTTTCGTTTGTCAAAAGTACCGTTTTGACCAACTGCTGAGTGATTGTTGATCCACCAATCAATCTCTGATTCACAATCACGTTCTTAATAATACGAGGAATCGCCAAGGGATCAAAACCCTTGTGCTTATAAAAATCCTTATCTTCTATGGAAATTGTGGCATCTCTGAGGCTCTGTGGTACCTCGGAAAGGGGAGTGAACCGACGATCCTGGTCGGTAATCACGTCGTACAAAACAGTCTCTCCGGTACGATCCAAAATCTCCGTCGAAAAACCAGACTGTCTTTGTACCTTTCCGGGATCGGGTAATCCCCGAGAGTACCAGGCAAAAACAATAACCGTCAAAATAGAAATACCCACCAAACCAAAGAAAATAATTTTTCCCCAGTTATATTTATTTATATACTTACTTAGAAATGGACTTAGACTCAATCGCTTCCTTCTATACATATTTTATTTGAATACAATAATATTATAATAACTTATATTCACCAAAACATATGACTAAAAGAAAAAGAAAAATCTACACGGCCATTATCTTCATTGGCTCACTGGCTTTGGTTCTTACAACCTTCATCTCCGCTTTTATCTACTAAATGAGTAGCCTTTATCACCCCGAAGACGCCGTTACCGTCATTAAGGGAGTGGGGGAAAGCATGGCGGAAAAACTCAATCGTCTAGGTATTGATACCGTCTGCGACCTACTTAATCACTATCCTTCCCGTTACTTCGATTTTTCAGAACCAATTCCGATAAAACAGCTAATAGTCGGTAAAACCCAGTCCTTTATCGGCACCATGGGTAAAGTCAGTACTTTCTTTACAAAATCCGGGAAACTCCTCACCCAAAGTACTATCAAGGACTCTTCCGGCAAAATTACTCTCACCTGGTTCAACAATCCCTATATCAAGCGTCTCATTAAAGAAAACACCGTCTATACCGTAGCGGGTAAGGTTTCTTTTTGGGGTAAAAGTCTCACTGTTGTCGCCCCCATAATCGAAGAGGGAAACACTCCTTCAATCAATACTTCCGGGCTAGTACCTATCTACCCCCTCACCGAAGGTATTATATCCAAATGGCTCAGAACCAAAGTTCACACGATTCTTCCGTCGACTAAGTACACAGATCCATTAGACCCACAGATTTTAGACTCCCTCGATTTACTTTCGGAGTCCGCTGCCTATCAAAACATCCATTTTCCCCAAACCAAAGAGCTTCGTTATCGGGCAGACAAACGACTCTCCTTCAACGAACATTTACGCATTAACATCAATAACCAGCTGGAGCTGCAAAACTTAGGAGAGTCTGTTTCCCTCACTATCAAAAGTAGCGTTACCAAAGAGACAACCCATAAATTTCCCTTCAAACTTACCCCAGACCAAGAAAAAACCGTTGCTGCAATTTACAAAGATCTCAAAAGCAATGAGTTTACCCACCGCCTAATTCAGGGGGATACAGGCTCTGGAAAAACCGCCACCATTATTTTTGCCGCCAATCAGTGTTTGGAAAATAATTTAAGCTGCGCCATCTTGGCCCCCACGGAGATTTTGGCCACCCAACACTTCAAGACCTTGCTATCCTTGTCTCTTTTCCCTCAACAAATTCAGCTCATTACCGGCTCGTCCAAACGAGCCCCCAAACTCAACAAACCCTCAATCTTCATCGGCACTCACTCTCTGCTCACCGGACTTCCGCCAAAGCTAAAATACCCCCTTGCCTTTGTCGCTATCGATGAACAGCATAAATTTGGCGTCAAACAAAGAAACGAGCTTCTTAACCGCACTCCTGTTCCTCATTTGTTCAATCTTTCGGCCACTCCTATACCCAGAACAGTGGCTCTTGGTCTTCTCGGAGACATCAACATCAGCAACATCACTCACCGGCCAATAAACCGCTTACCCACCAAAACCTTTGTCATATCACCATCTCACTTCAAAAAAAGCCCCGATTGGTTGGCTGAACAGCTAGCCAAAGGCAGCCAAATTTTTGTCGTCTGTCCCAACATCCAAGACCACGAAACTGGCGTTGCTTCGGTCGATAAAATCTCCAAACTATATCAAAAAATCATACCCGCTAAATATCCTGTTCTCACTATCCACGGAAAAATGAAGCCGGAAATCCAAAATGAAGTTCTTTCAACCTTTAAAAAACAAGGCAGTGGTGTTCTGGTGGCTACCTCTCTCATCGAAGTTGGTATCGATATCCCCTCGGCCAATATTATGATTATTCACTCGGCCGAACGTTTTGGTCTGGCCAGTTTACATCAGCTTAGGGGTCGTGTTGGTAGGGGAGAAGCACAGGGCTACTGTTTTCTCGTCCCCTCTGTCGACGATGAAGAAGAATCGGAAAGACTCCAGCTTCTTCAAAAATATAACTCGGGTTTAATTCTTGCCCAGAAAGATCTTCGCTTAAGAGGTGCCGGGGAAGTCTTTGGTATTAAACAGCACGGAACTTTACCCACAACGCTTAAGTACTTTTGGTCAAAGAAGCTCTTTTTAAGTGCCAAACACACCGCCAAGACTCTTGTCAAAAAAAACCCCAAAATGGCTCTGCAGATTGCAAGCAGGCTCGAAACTTGCTAAAATAGAGCAAGTAACATTAATA
>CAZWYN010000029.1:0-7749 GCA_964638575.1 uncultured Pseudomonadales bacterium
GAGTTGCCTCACAGCGTCCTGAACGCTGCGCGTCTACCATTTCGCCACCTGCCCAGACTTATATTGTCTCATTAAAACGGTCCCATGAAAACTAGTCTCTCTTCCAAATGTCTTTTTTGATATAATCAAGGCTGTTGCCAAGCTAGCCAAGGTGGTCACGGCGCGAGTCTGAAAAACTTGAGATTGAGGTTCAACTCCTCAGCTTGGCACATTGCACAGCCTATGCGGGAATAGCTCAGTTGGCTAGAGCGTCTCCTTGCCAAGGAGAAGGTCGCGAGTTCGAGTCTCGTTTCCCGCTCACTTCGATAAAGAACTATCCTTTGGGTATAATATACCTACGTGAATAGTGAACACCAGCCACACCCTGATTTCGAAAAGAATTTAATTTCAGAGTATTTCAGACTAGGTTCAATCAATAAAGTCTTTCAACAGCACAAATACAGTCTTCCCATCTCCTTTGCCGGTTATGACCGTGTTCTAAGCAAGTATGGCGTTGTTAAATCCGCTGGTCCAAACTCAAAACTTTCCGAATCACTTTTCATTCTCAGTCTCTTGGCAAACTACAAAATTCCCCTTGAAAAAGTCTATCATCGCTTTGCCCCAAAATCGATTCAGGTCTCCACCAACACCCTCCATCGCATTCTCCACTACACCCGTCTGGGACTAACTCGCAGACAGGGAGCTGCCCTAATTATCTCGCCAAGGGGTAAACCTCACCAAATTTTGCTTGGTAAAGATCTAAGCTTAACTAAATCATCACTGGGCAATAGGGGAGATTTCTCATTACCCATGGGTCACTCTAAAATTGGAGAGCCCATCAAAGACACCATTGCCCGTATTCTTCAAAATGAGGTTTTTACCGACAAAGTCATAAATAAAACTTTTCCCTGGGAAGTTATTCCGGAGCATATCAAACCGGTAATGTACATTAACATTGCCGATATCCAGGTTTCGGTTTACAAACTGGAGTTGCCACAAAAACTAAATAACTTTTCCAGCTTCAAACTTACAAAACTAAAATACACCAGCTTAGACAACCTACCCAAATCAAGTTTCCGTCCCGGAGTTAAAGATATTCTTAATCATTACTCAAATCTATACACTAACGACTACTCCGAAACACTCGTTTATAACTCGGAGTTAAACACTAAGATTTACGCTCTAGCCAAGGAGCCTGTAAAGTAATTCCTCGAAGCTAATGGTAAAATACAACTGATATTGCCGAGTCGTCTAGTGGTAGGACGCCTCCCTTTGGAGGAGGATATCCTAGGTTCGAGTCCTAGCTCGGCAACAAATATAGCACGCATGTTAAACTGAGCAATGAAGGATAAAATTATGGCCATCATCGCTCGAAAAATAGGGGGTAGAACACATTTTTTAGCGCTTCGAAACAACCCAACCGATCCCATTCACGGTGGTGATTTTTATTATGTAGTGACAGGAAGTGTTGAGGCTGAAGATAGAAACGAAGAAGTTGCTGTTAGGAGAGAAATTGATGAGGAAACTGGAATTCAAAATACTTTAGCAATCAAGAAATTGCCGATAACAAAAGAATATACAGATGCGTTTGGAGATATTTGTAAAGAAAATGTTTATGGTGTTATCACAAATCAGGAGGTTGAGCACTTAAATAAAGAAAATATAGAGTACCTATGGTTAACAAATGAGGAATTTGTAAAGACTATTCGCTGGTATGGTTCAAAAGAAGAAATTGCGTCATTGTTGGTCGAGATTGATTCAATGTATCCAAATCAATATTGTGATTTCTGAATATACCAACGAGATAACTTTTCTATAGAAATACACGCCAAACATATTATCTCCTTGATTGACAATAATATAAATTATCCTTGGTCTGGAGTAAATTCGTCCTCTATGTGCCAAACTTTATCTCCTTTTTGCCAATCTCGTCTTAGCACTAATACTTGACCGACTGATTTGAAATAGTTTTCAGCTTCCTCAAATTCCATATTAAGAAAAGATCTAAGTATTGTGGAGTTTATTGAATTATGTCCGACAATAACAATGGATTTGTATAGATCAAACATTGGATAAATGAAGGACATTGTTCTAGTTATTCCCATCGTAGTTGACTCTCTTCCCTTTCCATCGTCACCAGCAAAATACTCACTCAAATTAATGTTTGCAAACTGAGGTTTTTTATTCTCATTTATTATCTCTGCTGTTTTAATAGTTCGAATAAACAAACTAGAAAAAAT
Organism: uncultured Pseudomonadales bacterium; assembly: GCA_964638575.1. GTDB lineage: Bacteria > Patescibacteriota > Microgenomatia > UBA1400 > MFAQ01 > UBA2277. The sequence goes on from CAZWYN010000029.1 coordinate 2,220, forward strand.
AGCATCGTACTCGAATTTGTTTACAAATTTACTAACTTGAGCTGCCTGTTTTAATCCCAATTCTGACAAAGGAGAATCATTTCTCCTGGTACCACTATCTCCAGAGGCTAATAAATCAGTTTGGCAGTGTCTAGCTAAAATTATTTGTTCCATTGTTTTTATTTTATATCTTTCCCCGTATCACAGCTACATGAGATAGAGATTCCCCGACATCAGCCGGAACTGTTGCCGCACGCCCGCCTTAACAAGGTAGAGGAATTAATTTCAACCTTTACAGCGTAGTTTTTAATGACACAGGTGAGACGCCAGAACAGGCAGTCATGCGTGAACTAGTTGAAGAACTAGAATCAGATAAATTTGAGGTTCCTGAAGAGAGCAAGCACGGATATCAATATGAATGGCCTGACCATGTTATCAAAAAGACATTTGAAGAGAAAGGTAAATACTGGCGTGGTACAAATTTGACTCAATTTTGGGCCAGATTTAATGGAAACGAAAGTGAAGTTAAGGCTGGAGATGGAATTAGAACAGTAAAATGGGTGACTCGTGATGAATTGAAAGATTACCTGTTATTCCCCAACCAACTAGATAATGCTGAGAAAGTAATTCAAGAATTCTCCGAAGATGACAATTAATTAAGTGGTGATACAGTTATTCTTCGATCAGAGATAAAGATGACTACCCGCAAGTTCTAGTGGGAGCCTAAATCAGAAAAGGTTTCAATAATTTTGTCCAATAACCGTGTCTTGGTGGTCTCTATGGATTCGTAGATTGTTGTTCCAGCCGCCCCCTTATGACCTCCACCATTTTTCCCAACTGACATTGCTATTAGGCTAACATCGTATTTGTTTTCATCTCTCGTTCTTAGACTGACAGTGACTACATTAGGTTCAGCCTCAACCAAACTGGCGACCACATCCCAGCCAACTACAGATCTCAAACTATCACCAATAAGGCCTTCCATGGCATCCTCTTTGGATAGATTTCTTTTTTTAATCTCCTCGAAAGGAATAATCGAAAAAACAACCCTATCATTAAGGTGTTTTTCGAGTGAAGACAAAGCCAGTCCTGTCAGCTCAAGTTCAACCGGTTTCTTGTAGTTTCCAAGTTCAAAGATAAACTTGTGGTAATTTGGATAAATCTTAACCAGCTCCGAAGCTATACGTAGAGTTTCAGGTGATGAATTGGGGTATTTAAAACCGCCCGTATCAGCATAGATACCCAAGAGCAGGCATAAAGCCATATCCTGGTCAATTTCTGTACCCCAAAGTTTGAAAAGGTTATAAAGTATTTGACTTGTTGACGAACTTTCAGTGTCGATTAGGTTAATATCTCCAAAACCTTCATTAGTTCGGTGATGGTCAATTACAACTGTCTTCATTCCTTCGGGGAAAGTCACTCCTGATCGTGATATTTGGGTCGGCGAAGAGCTATCCAAAATAATAAACAGGTCAAAGTCTTTTTGTTCAATCTGGGAATAGCTTTTACTCTGTATCCACTCTCTATAGGGTAATGACATCAGGTTTTCAGGATATTGAGAATCTCCGATTATTGCCGTCACATCTTTACCCAGCCTTTTTAAAGCCCCGGTCATCGCCAAAACTGACCCCACACTATCTGGGTCAGGATACGGATGGCAGTGGAGGAGTACTCGACTAGAGTTTTTTATAGCCTCCAAAATGATTGGGGCCAATCTTTCAATTTCGGACATGGATACATTTTACCCCAAAGAGGCGCAAGACTCGTATGGTTGCCTTCCTCCATAAACATATTGCTCTCTGCTGTAGATCTCTGTATATTGATCTCATGCCTGAAGGATATAATTCTGAAACACCGCAAGAAGATAATAGGATCGATGAACAGTTGCGCAGCCGCATCAGAAACAACATCAGCCTTGTAAAAAACCAAGAAAAAACACCTCTCGACAGAGAAATTAGAATTTTTGGTGACACTTTTGAAATGGTTGCTTTAGCGGAAAATCATCAGAACCATCCGGAAACACAAATCCAACAAGATCTCAGAAAACTAATTGAAAAAATTTATCAAAACGCAGAGCTAGTTCTTGGAACAGCTCACGAAAGACCGAGCAAGCCGGACAGCATCAGTGTCACCTTTGATGATCAGGGTAAACTAGTCATCGACGAAGTTGTTGAGCTCAAATCCTCAAACAACGCCTTTATCCATGGGCTCAAAAAAGAACAGCCCGCAAAAACCCTGGAAACCATTGGCGCTGTCGTCACCATCCTCAATCGGCTCAAAAAAGGCGAAGAAACCGCCAAAATACTTCCCAAAGACAGTGATTTGTCGTTAGACAAAAGAATCAAAAGAGACGTTGAACTCAAAAAAATAAAGGAGCAAGTGCTCTTAATCACCAAGGACAAAGGCCCCATTACTTTTTCTCCCGACATGATCTATCGTATTATTGTCCCCAAGGGGGAAGAGTTACCCTCATTTAATTTCCGCCTCCTTGAAGAATTTGGTTATGCTGTAACCTTAAAAGTTTCTCACAGTGATTTCTCTAAAAAAGATATTCACGGAATCATTAATAAAATTACCTCCGAAGAGTCTATTTATCATTAACGAAAATTAGTTTAGAATGTCTTCTTATGGACAATAAAGCCACCCAAACAACACTATCAGCAGGTACAAACGAAGAAGTTACCAATCTCTTTACCATTGAAAACCTAATCAAAACCCACATCTCACACATCGAGACGGTCAAAACCGAGCTCAGTAAGCAAGTCGAGATGATGAACGATATTCAAAATAACGACCCGGAATTCAAAGAAGCCGCGGACCAAGGCAAAGAGGTAAACAAAAAGAAGGCCGAAGCCAAACAGAACATTCTCAAATCTCCTTCAAATGCTTCTCTAAACCAAAAGATCAAGGATATGCGTCAAGAGTTAAAGGAGCTTAAAGGAGCTCTATCAAACTACCTACAGCAGTATCAAAGAATTGCCGACACCGACCAAATCGAAAGTGAAGATGGAGAAGTTCGCCAAATCGTCTATTCTGCTCGTCTGGTAAAACTCACCTCAAAGTTCAGTAAATAGCTAAGCTGGCTACAAATTCGCTCTTATAGGGTGTATAATGACCAGGTTAATCGCTTGCCCGGCGTCTAAAAACGCCCAAACCCAAACTATGTTAAATATCAGAAATATCGCGGTCATCGCTCACGTTGACCACGGCAAAACCACTTTAATTGATGCTTTCATCAAACAGTCTCACATTTTTCGTGATAACGAAGAAGAGATGACCGAAACCTGTCTTCTGGACAGTAATGTGCTGGAGAGGGAAAGAGGTATCACCATTCTGGCAAAAAATATTTCCGTCAACTACAAAGGCACCAAGATCAACATCATTGATACTCCTGGTCACTCCGACTTTTCCGGTGAAGTTGAACGTACCTTAGGTATGGCCGACGGTGCTCTTCTTATCGTTGACGCCCAAGAAGGCCCCATGCCTCAAACCAGATTCGTTCTTAAAAAAGCTTTTCAATTAAACCTCAAAGTCATTGTCGTCATCAACAAGATTGACAAGCCCAATGCCAATATCTCCGCCACCGAACATAAAATTGGCAATCTTTTCCTTGAGTTGGCAACCAGAGACGATCAGCTTGAGTATCCTGTCCTTTATGCAGTCGGTAAAACAGGCAAGGTTTTCAAAACTATACCCGAGGATTTCAATCAGGAAGGTAATGTTATTCCCTTACTCGATGAGGTTCTAAACTACATTCCGGCTCCCACCAACGACGAAACCGGCCCGTTCAAGATGCTTTGTTCTTCTCTAAACTACGATAATCATCTCGGCAGAATCATGGTTGGCAAAATTTTTAGAGGAACCATAAAACCGGGACAAAAAGTTTTGTTACTGGGTGAAACTAATAAACCGGGAACCATCGATAAAGTCTTTGTTTCCAAAGGTTTGGAAAGATGTGAGGTCCCGGAAGCTAGTGCTGGCGATATCGTTTCTATTACCGGGCTTTCAGATGCCAAAATTGGTCAAACTATTTCCACGGTAGGGGATATAGAGTCTCTCCCCAGCGCTGAAATTACCGAACCGACTCTTCATGTCACCGTCGGACCAAATACTTCTCCTTTGTGTGGCCGAGAAGGTGAATTCACTACCGCCAGACAAATAGAGGAACGACTGGCACGAGAACTGGAAACAAATCTCTCCTTAAAGCTTGAAAAACTCGAGAGTGGTAAATACCAAGTCTCGGGAAAAGGTGAACTTCATCTCGCCGTCTTACTTGAAACCTTAAGACGTGAAGGCTATGAAGTTGAAGTTGGCAAACCGGAAGTCATCTATAAAACCGTCAACGGGCAAAAATGCGAGCCTATGGAAGAAGTCAACATCGTCGCTCCTAAAGAATATCTCGGTACCATTACCCAAGAAATTGGCAAAAGACTGGGACAGCTAAAACACATGGATCCAATTAACGACCAGGAGGTTGAGTTTGTCTACATTATGCCTACTCGCACGATTCTTGGTTTAAGATCCCTTCTTCTCACCGCTACCAAGGGTACCGTCATCTTTAACTCTCAGTTTATCGATTTCGAACCAGTTGGTCCATTTCTCCCCAAAATGAGAAAGGGTGCCCTCATAGCCTCAGACTCAGGTGAAGCCCTTTCCTACGGCCTTCAAGCGGCTCAGGAGCGAGGTGTTACCTTCGTCGAACCAGGCGAAAATATCTACGAAGGTCAGGTTGTCGGTATGAATCAAAAAGAAGAAGATATCGAGATCAACGCTGCCAAAGGCAAACATCTTACTAATATGCGCTCCAAATCCAGTGATGGTGTCATTCAGCTCACTCCAGCCATCAAATACTCTCTCGAACAATGTCTCGACTTCCTTGAGTCTGATGAATTGCTGGAAATTACTCCCAAAAGTCTTCGTTTGCGCAAAAAATACTTAACCAGCATTGAACGCCGTCGACACAGAGAAGAATTAAAGAATATTTACTAAAACAAAAACCCTCCTTAAAAGAGGGTTTTTTGTGACCCGGCCGCGACTCGAACGCGGGACCTACTGCTTAGAAGGCAGTCGCTCTATCCAGCTGAGCTACCGGATCATGGTGCCGGGGGCGGGAATCGGACCCGCACTCCTTTAGGGAACGGGATTTTAAGTCCCGCGTGGCTACCATTTCACCACCCCGGCGCACACGTATATTTTAACTCAAAAAGATCTTGAGTGACTAGGAGATGGAGTTCGCTAGGCATTAATGCAAAATCGGGTTTATATGACCAAAACACTGAACATCAACAATCAATATCCTGAATACATAAAATCAAACTACCCAGAAAGTTCCAAGAATTTATATGTGTAGAAAATATCATACAAGAAATCGTTTGAGCGGGTGAGGGGAGTCGGACCCCTTTCATCAGCTTGGAAAGCTGAGGTAATACCGGTATACGACACCCGCTTATCAAAGTATTTTACCAAACAATGTCGGGGTGGTGAGACTCGAACTCACGACCCCTGCGTCCCAAACGCAGTACTCTAGCCATCTGAGCTACACCCCGATGCC
>CAZWYN010000030.1:0-7098 GCA_964638575.1 uncultured Pseudomonadales bacterium
CGCCCCCGATTTTCGGGGAAACCGAAAAACGGAAAGGGGGGGTTAGTTATTTAAAGATAGCGACATTCAGGTTACATCTTGATTTCAATTCCAACACCAGCAGGAAGATCAAGGTGCTGAAGTGAATCAATAGTCTTGTTGGTAGGATTTACAATGTCGATAAGTCTCTTGTGAGTAAGGATGGCGAATTGTTCGCGGGCATCTTTATCGGTGTGAGGCGAAGAGGTAACGACGATAACCTTCTTCTTGGTGGGCAGGGGGACGGGACCAACCACCTGAGCGCCGGAAACTAAAGCTGCCTGAATGATTTTCTTAGCAGCCTCATCGATAACACGATGATCGAAGGATTTTAGTTTGACGCGGATACGTGGTTGGTCTGTCATTTTCAAGAAGAATAAATGTGCAATTTGATGAGTATCGTAGTTTAGGCGATAATCTTAGTGATAACTCCAGCACCAACGGTTAGTCCACCTTCGCGGATAGCGAAGTTTTGGCCTTCAGACATGGCAATTGGTTGAATAAGTTCGACATTCATTTTGGCGTTGTCACCAGGCATGATCATCTCGACACCTTCAGGAAGTTTAACCTCTCCGGTAACGTCGGTGGTGCGGATAAAGAACTGGGGTTTGTAACCAGTGAACATAGGAGTGTGGCGACCGCCCTCATCTTTGCCTAGGATATAGGCCTCGGCTTCAAACTTGGTGTGAGGAGTGATGGAACCAGGTTTGGCCAAAACTTGACCTCTTTGGACATCTTCTTTTTCAATACCTCTTAGAAGAAGACCGACATTGTCACCAGATTGACCTTGTTCAAGCTGTTGGTGGAACATTTCGACTCCGGTAACAACTGATTTAGTGGTGTCTTTGATACCAACGATTTCGATTTCATCACCGATCTTGACGATACCGGTACTGATACGTCCGGTAACAACTGTTCCACGACCCTTGATTGAGAAAACGTCTTCAACAGGCATGAGGAAAGGTTTGTCGAGCTCGCGGACAGGAGTAGGAATCCAAGTATCGACGGTGTCCATGAGTTTCATGATACCGGCTTGGGCTTCTTTATCACCTTCGAGAGCTTTAAGAGCAGAAACGCGAACGATTGGGGTGTCCTCTTCAAAATGATATTTAACCAAGAGTTCTTTTATTTCCATCTCGACGAGCTCAAGAAGCTCAGGGTCGGAAACGGCATCAATTTTGTTTAAGGCAACGACTAAACGAGGAACGTTTACTTGGTGAGCCAAAAGCAAGTGCTCTTTGGTTTGAGGCATAGGACCATCGGTAGCGGCGACAACTAAAATAGCGCCATCCATCTGAGCGGCACCAGTGATCATGTTTTTGATATAGTCGCGGTGACCAGGACAGTCGATGTGAGCGTAGTGACGGGTTGCTGTTTCGTAAGGGACGTGGGAGATGTTTATGGTAACTCCACGTTCTCTCTCTTCGGGAGATTTATCAATCTGATCAAAAGGAAGAGCTTCCGCTAGTCCCTGAGCAGCTAGAGTAGTAGTAATGGCGGCGGTAAGAGTGGTCTTGCCGTGGTCAACGTGACCGATGGTGCCGATATTTACGTGAGGTTTGGTTCTTTGGTATGTAGCCATTTTTTGTTAATTTTTTTTAATTATTTATAATTTGCGTTTTAAGCCTATTTATTTTAGCAGATTTTACCTTATTGTGCGGGATTTTTCAACAGCTTGGCGGCAATGCTGTTTGGAAGTTCCTGATAATGACTTGGCTCCATGTAGTAGCTGGCGCGTCCGGCAGTAAGTGAACGGATGGCCGTAGCGTAGGCAGAGAGCTCGGAAAGTGGAACCGTGGCGGTAATAACACGAGCATTACCACGTTGAGCAGTACCACCAATTTGGGCACGTCTGGCCGATAGATCGCCGATAATATCACCCATGTTGGCTTCCGGGGTAGTAACTTCGACTTTCATAATAGGTTCAAGAATAACGGCGCCGGCTTGTTTGACGGCGTCCTGAAGAGCCATACTTCCGGCAATCTTGAAGGACATTTCGGAAGAGTCGACTTCATGGAAACTTCCATCAACGACGGCAACATCAAGGTCGACCATGGGGAAACCAGCGATAAGACCGTTGTCCAGGGCTTCACGAACACCTTTTTCAATAGGGTTAATGAACTCGCGAGGAATGGTTCCACCGACAATTTTATTGGTAAATGTAAATCCTTCACCGCGAGGTTTGGGGGTAATGACTAAGATGGCGTGTCCATATTGACCACGACCACCTGACTGACGAATATATTTACCTTCACCCCTAGCTTCTTTGATGATTGTTTCTCGATAGGCCACCTGAGGAGCACCGGTTGTGGCATCGACCTTGAATTCGCGACGAAGACGATCAACAAGAATTTCCAGATGAAGTTCACCCATACCAGCAATGACGGTTTGACCCGTTTCGTGGTTAGTTTTGATCTTAAAGGTAGGGTCTTCTTCGGCTAGACGACCAAGGGCAATGTCGAGTTTTTCCTGATCGGCTTTAGTTTTTGGTTCTATCGCAAGAGAGATAACTGGATCCGGGAAATCAATGGATTCGAGAACAATGGGTCGGGTTTCTTCACAGAGAGTGTCCCCTGTCTTGGTGGCCTTGAGACCAACAATACCGACAATTTCACCGGCTCTGGCCTCTTGGATTTCCTCACGGGTGTTGGCGTGCATAAGCATTAAACGACCGAGGCGTTCACGTTCGGATTTACTGGCGTTAAAAACGTAAGAACCGGCAGTAATTTTTCCGGAGTAGAGACGGACGTAAGTAACTTTTCCAACGTGGGGGTCGGCTTGAATTTTGAAGGCCAGACCAACGAAGGCTTCGTCCGGGCTGGGTTTCCTGGTTTCTACTTCACCGGTTTTAGGGTTGGTTCCGGTAGTGTCAGCAATGTCGAGAGGAGAAGGAAGAAAATCTACAACGGCGTCAAGGAGTGGCTGAACACCTTTGTTTCTTAAAGATGAGCCGGGGAATACGGGAACGATTTCGTTGGCAATTGTAGCCTTGCGGAGAGCGGTTTTAAGATCCTTCATGGAGGGCTCTTCACCATTTAAGTATTTTTCCATTAAAACCTCATCTGTTTCAACGATAGACTCAACAAGTTTGGATCTCTCACTCTCGCATTCTGCTTCCATGTCGGCAGGAAAACCTTCGGTAACGTCATATTTGGCGCCGGTTTCATCTCCCTGCCAGATGATAGTTTTTTTCTCGAGAAGCATAGCAATTCCCTTGAAGGTATTTTCGACCCCTATGGGAAGAGCTAGGATGGCTGTCTTGGCACCGAGTTTTTCATGAACGTCTTTAATGGTAGCCATAAAATCAGCTCCCAAAACGTCCATTTTATTAACTAGAGCAATACGAGGAACTTTGTATTTGTCGGCTTGGCGCCAGACGGTTTCGGTCTGAGACTGAACGCCTGAACCTGCGTCAAGAACGATAATACCTCCATCAAGAACGCGGAGAGAGCGCTCAACTTCAGCGGTGAAGTCAACGTGTCCCGGAGTATCGATAATGTTGAAACGACAGTCGTCCTTGATGTTGGCATCTTCTAAAACAGGAGTCCAGAAAGTAGTAGTAGCAGCGGAAACAATGGTAATACCACGTTCGCGCTCTTGGTCCATCCAGTCCATTTGAGTATCTCCTTCATCAATATCACCGATTTTGTAGGTTTTACCGGTGTAAAAAAGGATGCGCTCCGTGGTAGTGGTTTTACCGGCGTCAATATGAGCGATGACACCAATGTTTCTAACATTCTCTAAAGGAACTTGTTTTGAGACGGCTGCGGCCATACTTTTTGTTGTTTTTGTTTAATTATTTATTTAGACGAAAGAAACCTATCCTTTTCGGGACATAATTTCACGAGCTTAATTTTACCATAACTCCGATTGCTATGGGTAAAGGGTGGAGCTTAGTGGCGCGAATTATGACGAGAGTAGTGTTTGGATCGACTGGATTTATTTTCGTGATTTAGATGACGCCTGCTTGGGTGACGTAAAAGTTCAGGGGCATAGTCTTTGAGCCACTCATGTCTTGCTTCCAGACAGTTGCAGGCAAAGGCTTTACCAAGAGGGTTGATAAAAATTTCACTGGCAATAATAAAGGAGCCCTTTCTTAAAGTGTTGTAGGACAAAACAGAACTGGGGTGAATAAAAATACTTCCTTTGGTACCATCAACTTTTTTGAACGTAAACCTGTCGACTTTTTGTAAAAGATTGCCAATAAGACCGGCGGTGACAGCTTTACCAATGGCGGATTTGTTTATCTTTGGGGAGGCATTTGGATTAATGATGATTTTATGAGTGGCCAGAACATCGATAAGGTCCAAACGAACATTCTTAGCTTCTTCCAGAGCTTTTTCGTTTAGAAAATTTTTCTTTGCCCAGTCATCGCTATAACCACTAGCCGCGTAAGCCTTCCAGATATTAAGAAGAACGGAGAAATCGGAGTCGTCTTGATGAGTAAATTGGGCATGAGCTTTTTCGGCGGCCAGTTCCAGCTCTTTTTCAGGTGGCCTGATGAAGATATTTTTGCCGTCGAGGAAAGAGGCAATGATTGTAATTTCATTGACGCAGTCGACTCCCGGTCTTATGGCCTCAAGGAGCATCCGCCCTAAACGCGGTTCCAGTCCAAGCTCAACCAACCAGTCACCGATTTCGGTAATATTGCCGTGGCCGTCTATGGCTCCTAGTGTGAACAGAGTGTTCAGAGCCTGGGTAATTGCTTCGCGGCCAGGGTGATCCATAAAATCAAAGTTCTCAATACTTTCAATACCGACTTTCTTCATTGCAAGAACGATTTGAGATAAATTAGAGCGCTGAATTTCCGGAGTTTGATAAAGAGGACGTCTCTTGAGACTACTTTCGGTAAACAGTCGATAACAATATCCAGGGGCAGTGCGACCGGCACGGCCCTTGCGTTGGTCAAGACCACTTATGGCGTGTTCAGCAAGAACTAGTTGTTCGATACCGGTTTTGGGGTCAAAACGGGTTTGCTTGATATATCCGGAGTCAATAATGTGAATAATGCCGTCTATCGTGACCGAGGTCTCGGCGATGTTGGTGGCCACAATAATTTTTCTTTTATCGGTAGGGGTGAATATTTTGTCTTGATCTTCGGGAGACATTTCGGCGTGAAGCGGAAAAATCTCAACCCCGTTATTTCCAATTTTAGCTTCGATTTTTTGAATAGTATCGGTGATTTCTCTTTTTCCGGGCATAAAAATAAGAATATCGCCTTTAAGATTACTATCAGTAATGGCTTTTACTTTTTCGGCGGCACCCTGGGTAAAGTCGTAGTTAAAGGGAGTTTCCTCTTCATAATAAACTTCTACTGGAAACATTTTTCCGGGAATTTCGACCAGATTGTCTTTGTCCTCATAACCAATATACTCGGCAAAACGGTTTCTTTCGATAGTGGCTGAGGTGACAACAACGCGAACAGAGTCCATACCGACCTCAAAACGTCTTTGGTTAACATCTTTTAGAAGACCGAGACAGAGGTCGATGTTTAAACTACGTTCATGGGCCTCGTCGATCATGACAATGGAGTACTCAGAAAGAAGAGGATCGAACTGAATTTTTCGCAGAAGTACACCATCGGTCATGAAAGTGATGTCGGTGTCTTTGGAAGTAATATCTTCAAAACGAATATGGTAGCCAACCTTGTCTCCTACCGGATAGTCCATCATCTCGGCAACACGGTCAGTAACACTCTTGGTGGCGATTCTTCTGGGCTGGGTTACGGCAATACTGCCCTTGAGACCAAGTTCGTCTCTTAACTCGAGTAATAAGGGAGGAAGACAGGTGGTTTTTCCCGAACCTGTCTCGCCAATGAGAACAAAATTGGGATGAAGTCTGATCTCTTCTCTTAAATACTCTCTTAATTTGGCCACAGGAAGCTGATCCAGATTTTCCAGAGCATACTCAGACGAGCGGTTATATTGTATATTTTCGATTGTTTTTAGGGCCATCTTAAGAAATATTTTGCTGAGGTAGATTAACACAGAAAGAAGAAATAAAATAGCGCTCGTGAGAGTGCTAGGTTTAACTACTGGATCTTCAAGAGCCGTTCCCCCCCCCTCTAAGGGTGCAGATTGGGATATTTTTATATGGTGTAACAAAAAACCTCCCGAAGGAGGCCTTTTTGTTTTAGATAATTAATCTTAATTACCACCTAAAGTGAGCGAAGGCTTTGTTTGCCTCAGCCATTTTGTGGGTGTCGAGCTTTTTCTTTATTGCGGCACCGGTATTTTCGTGAGCTTCCATAATTTCAGCGGCGAGTTTGTCGGCTAGGGTTCTCGTGGGGTTGTTTGATCTGGCTTTGGCGGCGTTTAATATCCAACGAATAGCGAGAGAGTCACGACGTTCGGGACGAATGGGGGTAGGAACCTGATAAGAGGCTCCACCTACACGGCGAGAGCGAACTTCTATGGTAGGCTTAACATTTTCCATTGCTTCGGTTAGGTACTCTAGACCATCTTTGCCGGACTGTTCAGCGATTAAGTCGATGGCGGTGTAGATTTGTTTGGCAGCGACGGATTTTTTACCTTCGAGCATGCAACCATTGATAATCTTAGAAACCAACTCGCTTCCATAGATTGGATCGAGCTGAATTTTTTTAGCGGGTGTTTTCTTGGATCTCATATATATTATTTAGCACTAGGACGTTTGGTACCGTATTTACTACGACTGGTTCGGCGTTTTTCAATACCACCAGTGTCGAGCTTGCCACGAATGATGTGGTATTTGACACCTGGAAGATCACGAACACGACCACCACGAATCATAACGATACTGTGTTCGGCCAAGTTGTGACCTTCTCCCATGATGTAGGCGGTAACTTCTTGTTTGTTTGATAGTCTGACACGAGCAATCTTACGCAAAGCAGAGTTTGGTTTCTTGGGGGTCATGGTTTTAACCTGAAGACAGACACCGGCTTTTTGAGGAGACTGAGTCTCGACCATACGTCGTTTGATAGAGTTGAAGCTCTTACGGAGAGCGGTTGTTTTCACTTTGCGCGCAGTTGTGATGCGGCCGTGTTTGATTAATTGGTTAGTTGTAGGCATATTTCAGATGTGTATTTTATCAGATATTCTC
>CAZWYN010000031.1:0-6713 GCA_964638575.1 uncultured Pseudomonadales bacterium
GCAACCAAACCTTGAGAATTTTGAGACAAAATATTCTCACCGGAGATGGAAACAAAAGCAGAGTCGACACCAAACCCGGCCATTCTTTCGGCCGACTCGACGCAGTCGGTAATGGAACTGACGCACTCTTCAATGTTGACGATTTGACCTCTTCTAACTCCACGGCTGGTGACCGTGGCGGCACCAACTAGGTTTATTTTTGAGTCGTCTTGACCGGGAACAGTAATCAAACAAGTAATCTTACTGGAGCCGATATCAATCGCATTTATTCCTTGTGGTTTAGCCATATTTTTATCTTATGATCGGATTTTTAAAACTTAAATCGATCACTTTTGCGTCTTTTTTAATTGTAGCGAGGTAGCTTAGTGATTGTAAAGCAGAAACCAAGCTTCCTTCGTCAAAAGGTACACCTATTATGATATCAGGTTCACCAGCTCGGCTCAAGAAAGAGCGACGCCCAACGATATAAATATCGGACACATCAAGATATTTAAGAACCAACCTCACCATTTTGTAGACCGAAGATACTATTTCCGGGGTTGGTTTTTCGACAAAAATGAAACTTATATTAGCTCCCGCAGTCGCCGTTTGAGACATCGAGCCATTTTCCCAGAGATTAAAACCTAGTGGCTTTTGGGTGAGGACGAAGCTTTCCAGTTCTCCAGACGGCTTGACCCACCAACCAGCCGAGTCGGTAGTACTGGGAGCCTGGTCCATGGAAAGCTTGGGAAGGCTGCTGACCAAGTAGACATCTGCCTGAACATAAGGGTTATTACCCTTGAGATTAATATTGAGTGTGTTAAAGGCTTGATAGCCAATACTCATTTTGTCTATGGGGTAGACGGCTTTGAAAAAAGTAAGCAGGTCTTTTTGGTTTATAAAGAGCGAGTTTGTACCAAGCAGGTTATTTTGAACTATTTGTATTTCTTGGGGACAGACTTCATTGTTAAAAGAACAGTTTATTTTTTTGATAATAAAAAGACTGTTGAGAAAAAAAATAAGGGGAATCAAAACTAGAATCGGTAAAAATTTCCTGGAGTTTATTTTTAACGTTTCTAGACCAATACGAACGCGTCGATTAAGCCTCTTGGAGGTATTCACGGATGATTTGAGTGATCTTTTCTGTAGCATTAGTCTCTAATTTGATTGATGGTTTGACCGATGGACGTTTAACTAACTCAATGATAGCCTGATATAAAGACTCCGGGGTGAGATCTTTTTCTTCCAAGATGGTGCTGCCGATTTGTTCTTCAGCGAGCTTGGCATTTAAAAATTGTTCATTGTGAGATACCCAAGGGATAGGAATAAGAACCGCTTTTTTTCCAAGAACCATCAGTTCGTAGACAGAGTGAGCTCCGGCTCGACCAACAATAATTGCTGAGGAGCGAATGTAGGTGGCGGCGTCTTCGGCAAAGAAATAGGGGGCGAAAAGATAGCGGTCTTTGTACTCCCCTAGTTTTTCTTTGATTCTTCTGGCACGATCAGAGTCTTTGGTTAGGGTATTGGCACCTGTTTGATGAACTACCGTAAATTTTTTAACAAGCTGAGGAAGAATCGGAAAAAGAGCTTTGTTGATGGTGTGAGAACCTTGTTTGCCACAGGAAATATAGACAAGTTTAGGATCAAATTTTTTGGTGTATTTATTGTTTAAAAGTTCTTTCCTTATCGGGAGACCAACGACAACAGATTTTTCTTGGGGAAAGTTTGGGAGTGATGAGACATGGGTTAGAAGAATTTTCTTAACGAAGGGCGAGATAGCTTTGTTTGCCCAACCGGCAATGACTGTTTGCTCATGTGTGATTGAAGGAATGCCGAGAAACCAACCGACAATAACCACCGGGACCGAAAGATAACCACCGGATGAAAAGATTAATTTTGGTCGGTAGGTTATTAAATAAATAAAGGCCTGGAAAAAACCGAAGGCAATCTTAAGCCACTCAAGCGGGTTAAATCTTTGATAAAACTTGCCGGTTTTTAGCTCCAGAAAATGGATTCCTGCTCCGGTAATTTCCTGATACTCGGCAGAGAGTGACTTATCCCCCTTCGAAGCAAATTTGTGGCCAATCCAGATAATAGGATAGTCTTCTTTTTGAAATGATTTGGCGATTACTAAGGCACTGTTGTGGTGACCACCGGTAAAAGCAATTAAGGGTTTCATACTCTTTTGGAGATATTAATAAGAAGACCTAGGGCAATGAAGTTGGTCACCAAACTTGAGCCACCATAGGAAATGAAGGGTAAGGGTACACCGGTGAGAGGGACTAAGGCAACCATTGAACTTAGATTCACAAATATCTGAATTAAAAATAATAAAGTGATACTACTAGACAGTAGCTTATCAAATTTATCATGAACATTCAGGGCGACCTTGAAAGAGGCCAAGAGAAGTCCGGTGACAGAAAGAATAAAAAGGCTGCTACCGAGGAAGCCAAACTCTTCGGCGATGATGACAAAAATCGAATCGGTTGTGGCTTCGGGAAGATAGGCATATTTTTGACGAGATTTACCCACACCAACACCGGAGAATCCTCCTGAACCGAGACCGTAGAGGACTTGGTTGATGTGGTATGAAGAACCTAAGGGATCGGTCGTTGGATCCATAAAAGTTTTTACCCTTTCCATGCGATAAGGAGAAAAAATAATTAAAGCGCTGATAGCCACTGCCAGGATAGCACTAAAAGAAAAAATTTCCTTGATCTTGGCTCCCGAGAGATAGTAAACCATGAAGGAGACGCCAACAGTGATGAGGGCGGTACCAAGGTCCGGCTGGAGCATAATCAACCCTAGATTCACCCCCAGAAGAATGAGAAAGTGTTTGAGACTGCGCTCCTGTTCGAGCCATTTGGCAAGATAGATAACCAGAGTAATTTTAAGAAGTTCCGATGGCTGGATAACGGTAAAACCGATATCAATCCAGCGTCTAGCACCAAGAAACTTTGAGCCTATACCGGGAATAAGGACAATGACCATCAGAAAAAGTGAAATACCATAAAGAAGGTGGGCATATTTTTTGAAAAGGGACATGGGAATACTTGAGGTTATCATGGCAACAATGATGCCGAAGACAATCCATACCGACTGTTGTTTGACATAGTGAAATTTGTCGCCAAAGGTTCTGAAAGCATCAACAACAGAGGCATCATATATCGCGACAAGTCCAAAACAAGCTGCCAAGATTCCAGCAATAAGGATGGTCGTAGGTAGACGATTATGATTGCCTTTGAGGCGTAGCATAAATTAAATGATGGCTAACCAGATACCGAAGATAACTAACATGATGCCGACAAGCCACGCTCTTTGAACAATTTTTGGTTCAGACCAACCAATTTTTAGGAGAAGATAATGGAGCGGAGCGATAGGAAAAAGACGGTGATGAAATATTTTTACCCAGAAAATCTGCAGGACGCTGCTTAGGCCATCAACCAAGAAAGGTAGTCCGATAATTAAGAGGGCAATCACTTTCCCGGTAAGTAAACCAACCGTGGCAAAGGCGGCACCGAAAGCCAATGCTCCAACGTCTCCCAAAAATAGACGGGCGGGAAAAACGTTGAAATAAAGAAAGGCGATAAGACCACCGAGCCAGAGAGCGATAAAGATAGAAAGGGGGGTATCGAGAATAGAAGTAGAGAGTAAAAGAAAGCCAAACAGACTAATCATCAAAAGTCCTGACGCCAAACCGTCCATACCATCGGTAATGTTTACGGAGTTGGCAAAAGTGACTACAAGGAAGGCGGCCAGAGGAATAAACCAGAGACCAAAATGAATGACACCAAAGAAAGGAATGTGAATAATGTCGATACCGAGATTGAGATACATCATGGCGCCGATGATGAGGCCCAAAGTTACCTGAATGAAGAATTTGTAACTGGTTTTGAGGCCGGTGTAGCCCTGTTCCCTATCCAACTCAAAAAATTTGATGATGTCATCGTAGAGCCCGAGTAAACCAAAGGAGATAAAGGTAAAAAAGATAATGTTAATCTCGTCGTTTATGGGATAAACGTGGGTAATTTCAAAACCCAGGCTTTTTAATAAAGGTAGGGCAAAGGCAAAAATGAGACTGGTAATGACAATAATCAGCAGTCCTCCACCCTCCGGAGTTCTGGATTTTGAACGAATGTGAACGGAGGCTTCGTCAGTTTTATCTTTGGAAATAGCTGTTTTGTTTTTGAAGAACTTAAGACGATAAAGGAAATTTACAAAGGGAACTATGGCAAAGGCGTGAACGATGAAAGAAAAAATTAAGATTCCTAGTAGTAAATCCATTTAGAAGTTGAGTATTTTGGGTAAAAATATTATTAAGCCGACGATTATGGAGAGAGCTGCTGAAACAAGAACCATGGCCGAGGCGACGTCCTTGGCTATTTTAGCGTCGGCTCTACGTTCTAGTGTAATAAGGTCAACCATGGCTTCAATGGAAGTGTTGACCATCTCGGCGGCCAGAACAGTATTGATGGTAAAAACTAAAATGAGCCATTCGATGATACTGATGGAGAAATAGATACCGAGCAAAACGACTACAAAGGTAGCCAGAAGATGAAAGCGGAAATTTGGCTGAGTGCGGACAGAGTAAACAAAGCCGTCAAAGGCGTGCCTGAAACTGACCCTGTGTATCCTAAATGGATTTTGCATGTGTTTATATTTTAACAGTGTTGGCGTCAAAGCAGCAATTGTTTGGCAATCGCAAACCAGAGAGGAGCGGCGGTTTCGGATCCCCAAGGTGACGTTTTAGGTTCGCGAAGGGTCACCAACATGGTGTATTGCGGGTTGTTGGCCGGGAAAAACCCGATGAAACTGGCGATAGTTTTTTCAGCGTCGTAATGGCCTTCAATCGGGATCTGGGCGGTGCCTGTTTTACCGGCAACAATCAGTCCTTGGGGTTTGGCCCACTTTGCTTCTCCCATATCAACGGCTTGGACCATGATCTGGGTCATTTGGTCAACTGCTTCTTCCGAGAGAACGGGTTTACCTTTGCTAACTTCTTTTTCAATAATGGTTGGTTTGAGGTAAACACCGTCATTGGCAATGGTGTTTACCGCTGCGACCAGCTGAATGGGAGTAACGGCAATACCCTGCCCAAAGGAGTTGGTAGCCAGATCGATATCACCATAGTCTTTGGATTCGCGAATTACTCCGGACACTTCTTCCTGCAACTGGATCTCTGTTTTCTTTCCTAAACCATATTTTTTTAGATATTCAACAAATTTATCCTTACCCAGTTTTCTCGCGACAAAAACCATGCCGGTATTGTCGGAGTTTATGATGGTTTCGGTCATGGTGGTGTTGGGGTGATAGACTTCGTTCCAAGTTTTGATGGCGTACTTACCGATAACCAATGGTCCGGTACAGATATCACACCGAGTTTCGGGTGTGACCACCTTTTCATTTAGGCCGGCGGCCATAATTAAGACCTTGAAAACAGATCCCGGCTCAAAAAGATCGGCAACGTTGGGATTCTTGTAGCTGGTATTGGGAAACTCGGAAAATTTACCCGGATCATAGTTTGGGAAAGAGGCCATGGCTCTTACCTTGCCTGTTTTTGACTCAAGGATGATGACGTTTCCGGCAGAAGCCTGATATTTTTCGATACCTTCTTTGAGCATTTTTTCGGTAAGGTACTGAATTTTTTTACTAATTGTGGTGGTGATTGGTTTGCCTTCAATGGCATGAAGAAACTGGTAGTTGCCGATTAAGATAGGATTGCCTTTGGCATCTTTTTCGGTTCTGATCTTGCCTCCCCGGCCACGTAAGAGCCTGTCTTGATAGCCTTCCAGACCAAAATATCCCTGCTCTTCTCCGGCAGCATCTTGACCTACAAAACCCAAGAGGTGTGCCGACATACTGGCTTCGGGATAGAAACGAACGTACTCATCTTCAAATCCAAGCCCGGTAATTCCCAGTTTCTCAATTCGGTCTTTGGCATCGGGAGTGAGATAGTGTTTGAGAGAAACCCAGTTTGAGTCCAAAGACAGGCGACCCTTAAGGTACTCTCTTATATCAGGCTCGTCGGTTGCTTCCGGCTCCTTATCCATATTTTCGATTAGCTTTTCAATTAAATCGTTGTTACCGATGGTTAGCTGGGGTTTGTAAACAAAAAGATGATAAAGATTTTTAGTTCCCGCGAGAATGTTGCCTTCAAAATCGAGAATGTTGCCTCTTTTGGCTTCAAGATAAGTGGTGGTTTCGTGTTGGTTACTGGCTTTTGTCTGCAACTCCGGACCGCGAATGATCTGCCAGTAGAATAAGCGCCCGATGATTATCAGACAAAGAAGGGGGGTCAGGAAAATGATTGTCTTGAGTCGTTTCTGGATGAGATTACCCTGTGAGTTTAGCATCGATTATCTTTGGGCAAAGGTCGGAGCGGTGGGCACAAAGACAATGTTTTTTGATCTTATGAACCCTCGATTCTCGGCCAGTACTTCAATATTTTTTAGCTGGGAGGCTTCTTCGATCTTAACAGAAATGATCTGATTTTCTTTTTCTAGTTTTAGGGTTTGAGTCTCGGCTTCACTGACGGCGATGCCTTCCGTAGAGAGTGCGTTGGTACCGATGAGATTGACGGCGGCGAGACCAGTAAAGACTATCGCGGTAATGGTAAACGCGGTTTTGTAGTTAATTAGTTTTTTTAGCGAGTCTAAGTTTGGCACTTCTGGTTCTAGGACTGATTAATAATTCAGATGTCGAAGGAACAATCGGTTTTTCGTTAATAGCGCTTA
>CAZWYN010000032.1:0-1641 GCA_964638575.1 uncultured Pseudomonadales bacterium
GACGAACACTCGCTCCGTTTGAAAGAATGGTGCGGGTTATCCGACAGAGTCAATCATCCTGATGAATATAATCAGAACAAAGTTGGTTGGCTGGAGCTGGATAACGGCTTCTTCTTTTTTGTCGACAAGGATATGTTCGAAAAGACAAAAACTCTTTTCGAAGTGCCGTAATAAAATCTGCTATAACCACCCCTCACCGGGGTGGTTTTTCTTGGTGTTAAAATACCTTTTGTCTAACTAAGTTTCGAACCAACTGTTAAAATAAAACCAATGAATAATTTATTAGCTCCCCTGCGTGCCTTACTGAAGATTCCCGAACTTCGTCGTCGTTTAATCTTCACCGCCATTGTTATCGCCATATTTAGACTCATCGCTCATATCCCCGCCCCGGGTATTAACCTGGCAGCTCTCAAAGAAATGTTCAACTCGTCTGCCTTTTTGTCTCTTCTCGACGTCTTTTCCGGCGGCACTCTCGGGAACTTCTCCATTATGGCTCTTGGTCTTAACCCTTACATCAATGCCTCTATTATTTTCCAGATGCTTGGCATGGTTGTCCCCAAGCTCGAAGCTCTTCAGAAAGAAGGGGACTATGGGCGTCAAAAAATCAACCAATACACACGTCTCCTCACTATTCCTCTTTGTTTTCTTCAAGGCATCGCTCTTATCTTCCTTCTCCAAAAACAAGGTCTTACCACTACTACCGATCCACTTCAGCTTGCTTCTGTTGTCTTTACTCTCGCCGCCGGCACTTCTCTTCTCATCTGGCTTGGAGAGCAGCTAAACGACTACGGTCTGGGAAATGGTATCAGTCTCATCATTTTTGTTGGCATTGTTACTCGTATTCCCATAAGTCTTATGCAGACTATCTCCACTATTGATCAAACAAAAATATTTACCTACCTTATCTTTCTTATCTTCGTCGTCGCTGCCATCTACGCCATCGTGCGGACAGGTGAAGCCGTTCGTGAAATTCCCATTCAGTCTGCCCGACGTGGCGGGGGAGCCTCTTATGGTGCCGTTGCCAGTAGCCATCTTCCTCTCCGTTTAAATCAGGCTGGTGTTATCCCGATTATCTTTGCCGTGTCCTTTATGCTCATCCCCGGGATGCTTAGTCAGGTTTTGGGTCGCGTCAATCAGCCGGCACTAGCTAGTTTTGCTACCACCTTAAGTACTCTGTTATCTCCGAACTCCATTCTTTACAACGTTCTCTACTTCGTTCTGGTGGTTGCTTTTACCTACTTTTACACCGCCGTTGTTTTCAATCCGGAAAAAATTGCCAAAGATCTTCGTTCCTCTGGATCATTCATTCCCGGTATAAGACCCGGTCCTGACACTGTTGATTATCTAAATTTTGTCCTCAGTCGCATCACTCTAGTCGGAGCCAGTTTCTTGGGTCTTGTAGCCGTTCTCCCTTCAATCATGTCCGGGTTTACCGGTATTTCCTCACTGGCTATTGGCGGTACTAGCGTCCTCATCGTCGTCTCGGTTGTCCTCGAAATCTTAAAGACCATCAACTCCCAGCTCTATATGCACAGTTACGACAAATTCTTGGATTAGTATGAATTTAATTATCTTAGGTCCCCAAGGGTCGGGAAAAGGCACTCAAGCAAAACTCCTGGCGGAAAAATTTGGTCTCAAACA
>CAZWYN010000032.1:1741-5852 GCA_964638575.1 uncultured Pseudomonadales bacterium
GTTAGAGACCTTACAGGCCATGGAATTGGTCGTAAACTGCACATGGACCCCTATATTCCTTGCTTTGCCGACAACCATAACAAAAAAGACGTTCTCCAGCAAGATCAGACCGTCGCCATTGAAGCTATGTACACCCTGGGCGACTGGCATCTGGTAGAAGATCCCGATGGCTGGACATTATCCACCCAAGACCATTCAATTACAGGCTATTTTGAAGAGACTGTCTACCTTACCTCAGACGGCCCTATCGTGCTTACAAAACTAAAAGACACGCTTGACTAGCGCTTTTTATTATTATCTGTTAAAATAACGCTCGTACAACTTAAATATGGCTAAAAACCAGATGACTGAGGTAAACGGAGTCGTTTCCGAGGCTTTACCCAATACACAATTTCGGGTAACTCTCGAAGACGGCAGAGAAATCTTGGCTCATCTTGCAGGTAAAATGCGACTATATCGCATCCGTGTGATGCCCGGTGACAAGGTCAAGCTCGAAATGAGCCCCTACGACACCGACAAAGGCAGAATCACTTACAGGCAAGGTTGATCCTTTTCGACTTCCCGTTTGCTTTATAATACAAAAATATTTATTAACTAAAAACTAAACACGCATGCGCGTTCAATCGTCAGTCAAACCCAGATGCAAAAACTGCAAAATTATTAAACGCCACGGAAAGGTGTTCATTATTTGCACCACCCCGAAGCATAAACAGCGACAGGGTTAATTAAACATATAAAAACATGCCTAGAATAGCCGGTATCGACATCCCAAACGAAAAAAGAATTGACATTGCTCTAACATATATCTTTGGAATTGGTGATAAAGTCGCCAAAGATATTCTCAAAATAGCCAAGGTTGAACCAAATATTCGTACTAAAAACCTAACTTCAGATGAGTTCAAGGCTATCCAAGCCGCCGTTGAAACTCTTCCAACAGAAGGTGAACTTCGAAAGATCAATCGCGACAACATTGAAACTTTAAAAAGAATTCAAACCTACCGCGGATCCCGTCACTCCATGGGCCTTCCCGTTCGTGGTCAAAGAACCCGCACCAACGCTCGTACCCGTAAGGGAAAGAGAAAGACCATCGGCGCCATCTCTAAAGAAGCCGCCACTCAAACAGAAACCTCAGCCGTAAAAAAATAATCTAACAAAATGCCAGAAACAAAACCAGAAATCACTACTCCCGAAATAGTCGCCCCTGTAATCTCACCTAAAGTGGCTACCAAAGGAAAAAAAGCATCAGCCGTTCACTTCAAGGGCGGTCAGGGAAAAATGTACGTCAAGTCTACTTTCAACACTACCTACGTTTCCTTCACCAACATGAATGGTGATGTTGTTTGTTGGAGTGCTGCCGGCACCTGCGGATTTAAAGGTGCCAAGCGTTCTACCCCTTTCGCCGCGACCACTATTATTGAAGAAGGCACCAGAAAAGCCAAATCCCTAGGACTTACCGCCGTTGAAGTTTTTCTCAAAGGGCCCGGTCCCGGAAAAGACGCCGCACTTCGTGTACTAAAAACATCCGGAGTTGAAATCAACTTACTGGCCGACACTACTCCCATTCCTCACAATGGTTGCCGCCCTAAGAAAACCAGAAGAGTCTAATAAAAAATCAAGAAAACAAAACATGGCTAAATACATCGACCCCAAATGCAGACTCTGTCGCCGCGAAGGCGTCAAGCTCTATCTTAAAGGAGAACGTTGTTTCTCCCCTAAATGTCCTATCGAAAAGACAGGTGCCCAAATTCCTGGTCAGCACGGAAAAAAGAGATCCCATGGTCGTATCTCCGGTTATGGCATCCAGCTTCGAGAGAAGCAAAAAGCCAAACGTTCATATGGCGTTCTTGAGGGTCAGTTCCACAATTACTATGACATCGCTATCAAATCTACCGAAAATACCGGTGAAGTTCTCATGCAGCTTCTCGAATCTCGCCTAGACAACATCATTTTTCGTTTTGGATTCGTTACGTCCAGATCTTTGGCACGTCAGCTCGTTACTCACGGTAACGTCAAAATTGATGGCAAGAAAGTTGACATTGCTTCCTACATCACCAAACCTGGTCAAACAGTTTCTCTTACCGAAAAAGCTACCAAGTTTGTTTTTGTCTCTCCCAACTTGACCGAAAAGAATATCCCCGCCAAATGGTTATCTAAAAAAGGTGCCGAAGGAAAAATCGATCGTCTTCCTACTCGGGAAGAAATCGGTAGCGACATCAAAGAGAATCTTATTATCGAGTACTACTCAAGGTAATTAATTTAGTAATTAAAAACAAAAGAAAATGTTAGAACCAAATTTCAAAGTTTCCGTCAAGAATATCGCTGTTAACTCCGCCGAAGTAATTATTGAGCCACTTCCTCAGAATTTTGGTCACACTCTTGGCAATGCACTTCGTCGTGTTTTATTAACCTCCCTCGATGGTGGCGCCGCTACCCGTGTCAAGATTGACGGCGTTACTCACCAGTTCTCCACTCTGGCCGGCATGAAAGAAGATGTTCTTGAGCTGATTCTAAACCTCAAAACTCTAAACTTTGCCGTCGACTCCGATGAACCTGTTGAAATCAAACTCAAAGCTTCAGGATCCTCTATTGTCAAAGCTTCTGACCTTGATCTTCCCGCCAATGTTACCCTGGCTAACCCAGACGTCATTCTTTGTCATTTAACCTCCGCCAAAGCTAAACTTTCGGCTACCGTTACCGTTTCCAAGGGAATGGGCTATATCTCCGCCGAGGAAAACGCTACTGATGAAATAGGTGTTATTCCTCTAGACTCTTCTTTCTCACCTGTCATCAAAGCCAACTACACTATCGAAGCCGCTCGTGTCGGACGATCCAGTAACTATGACAAAGTTCGTCTAGTTGTTACCACCAATGGAACCATCTCCCCTGAAGAGGCAGTCAAGAGCGCTGCTCGTATCACTACCGGATTCTTTGACTACGTTAACTCTGCCGAAGCCTACATTCAGGAAGTGAAATCCAGATCCGTCATCGAAACCGCCGGTTTCGTCGATGACCTTGATCTTCCCACTCGTGTTCTCAACGCCCTGAAAAAAGCCGACATCAACAAGTTATCAGACCTTAAAGCTCTCACTCTCGCTGACCTTAAAAAAGTCAAAAACCTTGGCGAAAAATCTGCCATGCAGGTTATCGAAAAAGCAGGTGAGAAGGGCATTACTATTGAATAAATATGGGACGACGTCATCAATCAAAACTTCCAAAGCTCAACCGCGACTCAAACTCACGTAAATCCTTATTCAGGGTTCAGTTAAAGTCACTCATTGAGTATGGCAAGTTGACAACCACGGTAACAAAAGCAAAAATAATCAAACGTTTGTTTGACAAACTTGCTGCTAAGGCCACCGAAGGCACTCTGGCTTCTCGCCGCAATGTCGCCGCCACCCTCGGTTCACCTAAGTCGGCCAATAGACTGGTTGATTCCATCATCCCAGTCATGGGAGGACGCAAAAGTGGTTTTACTACCATTCAAAAAGTCTCTGTCCAAAAAGGTGATGCTACTTCTATTGCCACCCTTTCTCTGATGGCCATGCCTCCTGTAGTCGAGAAAAAAGTTGTCGAGAAAAAAGTCAAAGCCGCTCCTGTTGAAAAGACTAAAAAAGCCAAATAAATCCTATGAAAACAACTACTTTAAAACCAACCGACCTCAAACGAAACTGGCATTTAATTGATCTTGATGGCCAAATTTTAGGACGGGTTTCTACAGAAATAGCCAAGCTTCTCATGGGTAAAGGTAAACCCCTTACCGGTGCCCATCTCGATAACGGCGACTACGTTGTTGCCATAAACTCCGATAAAATTAAAGTTACCGGTAAAAAACTCTCCGACAAGATCTACTACTCTCACTCCGGTTTCCCTGGTGGTCTAAAAGACATTACTCTTCAAGAGTTACTTACCAAAGACTCACGCAAGGTCATTGAAAAATCCGTCAAAGGTATGCTTCCCAAAAACAAACATCAACAGGACAGACAGCGCCGCCTCAAAATCTTCGCTGATGATAAACACCCTTACTCTCAGGAGTTGGGTCTTAACAAAAAAACCGAAAAATAAATATGGCACAAAAACTAACCAAAAAATCTAAAGTCGCCGTCAAACCGGT
>CAZWYN010000033.1:0-5851 GCA_964638575.1 uncultured Pseudomonadales bacterium
GGGCGATCTTCATAATGTAATTGGGGTCAACCGATTTTTCGTTAAAATCTACCGGGCCATGTTCCATCCCCTGGTCATAGGCCAAAAGCATTACCTTACCTTTTATTTCGATTCTAGAAGTATCAATCATTTATGATTTTTCTTATTACTTTAATAACCCCATCTTTATTCAATCCGTATTTAGCCAACAGTTCTCCCGGCTCACCGCTTTCTCCAAACGAATCTCTCATTCCCATTCTGACCATTTTTGTGGGCCATTTTTCACCCAAAACCTCAGCTACCGCTCCTCCTAATCCTCCGTTAATTTGATGATCTTCCAAAGTAACTACCCTCCCCGTTTTCTTTGCACTTCGTACAACTGTTTCCTCGTCAAGCGGTTTGATTGTGTGTATGTTAACCACCTCAACCCCCACCTCTTCCTTCAACTCTTCGGCTGCCAACAGCGCTTCATAAACCAAGCTTCCGCAGGCAAAAATCGTTACGTCTTTACCGATTCTCAATACCTGTGCTTTCCCTAGCTCAAATGGCGTCGTTGCCGTTGTAAACATCGCCGTCTTTGGTCTGGTAAGTCTTAAATATACCGGTCCTTTGTGTGCCGCAATCGCTACCGTAGCTTTCTTAGCTTGTTCAAAGTCCGCTGGCACTACTACCATCAAGTTTGGCAAGGCTCGCGTCATGGCTATATCTTCTAAAGCCTGGTGAGTTGCTCCATCCGGTCCAACTGAAATCCCGGTATGTCCTCCTACAATTTTTACATTGGCATTGGTATAACAAACAGACACCCGCATCTGATCCCAGTTTCTCCCCGGATTAAAAACGGCATATGAAACAGCAAAGGGAATTTTTCCCGAAAGAGCCAATCCTGCTGACACTCCCATCATATTTTGTTCCGCCACTCCTACCTGTACAAATCTATCGGGATATTGTTTCTCAAACTCATCTACCCTCATACTTTCTCCCAAATCCGCCGTTACTACCACTACCTCCTTATTACTCTTTCCCAACAAAACCATCGCTTCCCCAAAACCCTCTCTGGTGGCTTTTCTCTCCACATTAATTATGTCCTTTACTAAATTCATTTTATTTTAGCTCCCATAATGCTTTTTCTGCTTCTTCGCTGGTTGGCGCTTTTCCATGCCAGTGAAAATCTCTCTCCATAAAACTTACCCCCTTG
This sequence comes from uncultured Pseudomonadales bacterium, assembly GCA_964638575.1. Lineage (GTDB taxonomy): Bacteria > Patescibacteriota > Microgenomatia > UBA1400 > MFAQ01 > UBA2277. Next base: position 1,175 of record CAZWYN010000033.1, read on the forward strand.
CCGGCAACCGTTTTCATAATAACTGCCTTTGGTTGGTCGGGAAACAATTTTCCTTTTTCAAAAACAGCCATAATCTCCGGAATGTTGTTTCCGTCAATTTCAAACACTCGCAGTCCAAAGGACGTCAGCTTATCTTTTAGAGGTTCAATCGGCATCACTTCTCCTAAATTTCCGCTAATTTGTATTTCATTTCTGTCAATTACAAAGGTCAAATTTCCCAGACCATACTTAGCAGCGGCTTGGTATGCCTCCCACGTCTGCCCTTCTTGTTGTTCAGCATCACTGTCGATGCATATTACTTTCCATTTTTTCTTATCCATTTTCCCTGCTAGCGCCATTCCTACGGCTATACTTACTCCCTGGCCCAAAGGACCACCTGTATTTTCAATTCCCGGCAGTTGTTTATAGTTACTCCCAGAAAAATCAATTTGTCTTACCGGATGTCCTTGTAATCTTGTCCCCAATTTTCTTAGTGTTTTTAACTCCTCCATAGGAAAAAATCCGGCCAAAGCAAGCGCCGCGTACTGTACAGGACAGTAATGTCCACATGATAAAACAACTCTGTCTCTATCATCCCAATACGGTTCATCTATCTTGAAATTTATTAATCCTCCAAAATACAGCGCTGCAAAAAGATCGGCTGCACCCAAAGGCCCCGCCGTATGCCCAGACTCGGCCAGCGTTAACATCTTAATTATCTCTACTCGAATTTCTCTCGCTTTATCCATCAAATCCACCATATATTCATTCTAAACCATCTTGAATAACAAACATCAATTTACTTGCAGTCTAAAATTTAAAATCATTGGTACCGATTCCAAATTTCTTACTTTTACTACACTTCCTTTTGTTTTTTTGTTTTATTTAACAAATAGTCTTATCAACCAACCAAGTAAACTTCCTTCACTATTTTCCCCTTCTACCAGCTCTTGTAGGCTGACATTTTGTTCAATTAAAGCATTAATTGTTTCCTGAACCATTTCAATGTCTCCTGAATTTACAAGTTGATTTTTCAATTCCGTCAGGGCCTCAATTCTTAAACTGTTCTGTTCTATTTGTTTTTCAATATTATTTAGAGCCTTGTAGTCTGGACCAATTAATAATTTTAAAAAGGCTTTTCTGTCATCTACCTTATTTATCTGTTCTTGAACTTGTTCTTGGCTCTGCTTTTGTTCTTGAGCAATTAATCTGACTTGATCTCCAATTCCTCCACTAAGAGTTCTCGTCGTCAGTATTTCCTCCACACCACTCGCCACTTCACTCATGTTTTCAAGTGCATTCTCACTTCTCGGCGCCGCACTCTTTGTACCCACACGATCCTCTTCCTGCTCAGTAGTCTGCACCTCCAACTCTTGGTCTTCACCCGAGTTCTGGGTTTGTACCTGATTTTGGTTTTGCACGGCCGCCATACCAGCATTTTCACTCTTTGCAAAAACCATCGGAGAAAACACAAATAGGATCATTACTAAAGCGGCCAAACCTGAAAATTTTTTCATTGTTAATTTGTTAACAATTATTAATACTAATAACCATTATAACCTCGCCCCTTTCCTTGTCCAACTCCATAACTAGGGATAAACCGCTCGTCGCTTCTCCAGGGAAGTACTTTTCTCTTTCCATCGTATCGTTGGTACAACCTTTTCATCTGTCCTTGTCTGGACCATACTCTATCCAATCCGAAATAATCGGCTAACCAACCAGAGATAATCACCGCCATCACAAACCCAATGATTATATATATAAAATTATTCTTGTAGGAAAAGTCAAACCTTTTTAGTAAAGTTATCCCGAAAGTCAATCCTACAACAGCTAACCCAATTGCCCACCACGGAAAGCTTGATAGCAATTCTTGATATCTAACTATGCCCATCGGACCGTGTGTTCGTAAAGAAAAACTAATCAGACTAACCAAAAACCCAGAAAATAAATAAATCCCAAACACGCCAACAACCAAAGCAAAGGTCCCGGCTACAAAAACCCATCTGGGCTTCATTGTCACCTGCCCTTTCTCAATTTTCGACATTACCGACTTTGATATATCTATTTTATTTTTTGACATATTCTTTTCATTATTTTTTTTGCTCTATTAATTCTTGTGCCTACAGTTCCTATTGGAAGTCGTAAAATATCGCTTATCTCCTCATATTTTTTTTCTTCTAAGTAGTACAGCACTAAGGGTTCTGCATATATTCTGGGCAACTCACCAAGACAAGACTGGGTGTGTTCTACTATTTGTTTTTTAATTAAATCCTCTTCAATATCCACTCCGCTGTCCAGGTCCATATCTTCTCCTAGAGGTATCTGTTTTCTATCTTTTACGATCATGTTCATAGCCTCATTGTGAACAATCCGGTATACCCAGCTTGAAAATTTTTTGTTCACATTAAAGCCATTTAAGTTTGAGTATGTTTTTATGAAGGCGTTTTGCACCGCATCTTGTGCCTTCTGTTCGTCTCCTAAAAGGTTCCCTGCATATCTCAGCAACTTGGTTTGATACCTTTCCATTATCTCAGCAAAATACTCTTTATTCTCTTTTCGAACCAGCTCTACCACCTCTTCATCGGTTAATTTTGAAAGAGTATTCATATAATCACGTTTAGTTTACCCCAAATTCCAAACCGGCACCTTTTATGTAGATGCCGGCTAGGTATTTGTTATTTGGCGTTTCTGCCATAACCCATTCCTTGTCCATTACCGGATCCATTTCTTAGCCCCAAACCTAGTTCGGTTCTAATTTTATTAGCTTCATCTGTTTTTCCCTGTAAGGCTAAATTGTGAGCCTCGACAAATCTTCCAAAATTTTCCTCGTTTATAACTTGGTTCATTCTTCCTTTATTACCGGAAACCAAATTCTTCCATGAATTGTAATCCTTGTTGGCAAAGGCTTTGGTCATCGCCTCGTGGCGCTCTACCGTGTAATTTGGGCCTTGAACGTTCGGATTACCCCTATAAGCCTCTACTATTCTTGGAGTAAGAACTGCTCCACCCAAAACTACTGCCGAAATCCCTATAAGTACTGTTTTGTTAATCATTTCAATCACCCCCTTTCTACCTTTAATACAAGGCTGGAGCTGATTTTCTTTCACTTAGGTTATTAAGTAACTGCTCTCTAATGAGACTCTTAACCTGAAACACTATCGCCAAAAGACCCCTTCTTCCTTAATATTTACGGCCTATTCAATAAAAGCTTTCTCTCCGCTTCCGTCATCAATCACCGGTTCCGTATCTTGCTTATTATTATCCAATACTTCATCAAACTCCTCTAAATACTTAAGGACCATTTCCGGAGTTGTTGCAATTCTATAAACCCTCAAGGCTCCCGGTCTTGTCCCTATCAACATATTTTTAACTAATACCTCCATAATCGGGAACCAAAAATCTCCATACAAGATCAAAGGTTTGTGGTGCCCAAAATACAAGTAAGCCAACCCCCAGGCCATACCAAACTCCGATAAAGTTCCCGTACCGCCATTAAAAATTACATAAGCATTCCCCAGTTCCAAAAGTTTCATCGTTCGATCTACATAGTTATTCATGATCACTTCCCTGTCTGCCTTATTCTTTTGATCTTTCCCTTCAAAATTTTCAATAAACTTAGGGTAAAACGTCGCCACCGTCGCCGTTCCCCCACCTTCATGGGCCCCTTCCGTTGCGGCTCTCATTACTCCTGGCCCTCCACCATTAACTATCTCCAACCCCCTCTGTGCCAACAAGCGAGCAACTTCCACCACTTCCTTGTACAAGGGACTTTCCGGGGCACAGTCCGCAAACCCAAAAACAGTAATTGCTTTTATATTTTTAAACGCCATATTTTATATTCGCACATTTTCTAATTTTCGATAAACTGTCTCCGGATCTTCAGCAGACAACAACTCACTCCCCACAGCAAACTCCATTTTTTCTCCTCCTGCCTCCAAACACTTCTTTATCGTTTCTTCATTCAAGCCGCCGTCTATCATTATCATCACCGAAGGCGACAGTTCCCTCACTTTTTTTATTTTTTCCAATACGGCATCGTTAAATTCTTGCCCCTGAGCTCCAGCCTTCACACTTAATAATAAAATCGAATCCACCAAGCTCACCCACTCATCCAGCCCCGTCAGCGGCGTATCTAGATCAAAAGCCAGTCCAGTTTTCATTCCCGCTTCTTCGGCTTTTGCAATAAAGTTCATCTTATCTGTCATTTTTTCTACCTGTCCATACACTGCCGTTACCCCAGCCGCTACGCATCTCTCCACCCATTCTTCCGGCTCGGCAACCATCAAATGTGCCTCTATCTCGGCCACTGTCTCTATCGTCAGTAATACCTCAGGCATCACTGTCTCCACCGGGGCAAATTTTCCGTCAATGATATCCATCTGCACCCTCCCCGCAAAAACCTCCACTTTCCCCAAGTCTTCCTCAAACCTACTTATATCCTTAGCCAAAATTGTCGGTACTATTTTATTCATCAAAGTAAATTATCTAGCTTCATAACACGTCTTTTATAGTTTTCTCCGTCGGCAAATCTCTCCGTCAAAAATATCTTAATCATTCTCTGAACCAAAACCTCATCCACATAATCCGCCGGCACAGATAAGCAGTTAATATCGTCGTCGGTCCTCCCTTTGACTACCGCTTCTTCTCCAAAAGCCAGTCCGCACCTCACTCCTACAAATCTATTTGCCGCAATCATCA
>CAZWYN010000034.1:0-5699 GCA_964638575.1 uncultured Pseudomonadales bacterium
ATGCAGTTTATGGGAGACATCTATATTACCTGTGACACCTGTAAAGGAGCACGGTTCAACGAACCGACTCTAGAGGTTGAGTACAAAGGCAAAAATATAGCCGACGTTCTAAACATGACCATGGACGAAGCAGCTATCTTTTTCAAAAATATTCCTACCATAAACAAAAAACTTGACACCATTCGGAAAGTCGGTCTGGGGTATATCAAGATGGGCCAGTCAGCACCGACTCTCTCCGGAGGAGAAGCCCAACGCGTCAAGCTTGCCACCGAACTAGCCAAAACCGGCAATGGCCACACCGTTTACATTCTTGACGAGCCAACCACTGGACTCCATTTTGCCGATCTTAGTAAACTTGTCCAAACTTTAGTTGATCTAGTCAATCAGAACAACACTGTTATTGTCATTGAGCACAATCTTGATGTCATCAAAAATGCCGATTACCTCATTGACATGGGTCCCGAGGGTGGAAACGAGGGCGGAGAAATAATTGCCACAGGAAGTCCTCAAAAAATTGCTGATCACTTTGATACCGCCACCTCACAGGAATTAAAGAAACTTCTGTTGTAATATCAACTGATGATGAAGAGGCTCTCCGTTCTAACACAACTAATTCTCTTTATCGTCGGTTCTCTCATTTTTTCCCCGAAAGCCCTTGCCATCGTCAAGTTCAGTACCGATTTTCAAAGCTACTACCGTGTCGATCCCAGTGGAAATACCCACGTTTCTTTCATCATCAATCAAAAAAATAATCTTTCGGTTGTTTATGCCACAGACTTTGGACTTAACATCAACGAAACCAAAGTCTCCAACATAAAGGTCACCGACGAGGGAACTTACATCATTCCCGACGTCGTCAAAACACTAAACCAAACAACTATTTCTTTCCCCTTTGCCAACAAGGTCGTGGGAAAAGACAAAGTTCATTCGTTTATCATCGAGTACGACACCACCGACATCGCCACCAAAGTTGGCAATGCATGGGAAATTAATATCCCCCGTTTGGAAACTGACGGGGACATCTCCAATCGAACCGTCGTCCTTACTGTACCCGACAACTTTCCCATTCCTGCATATATTGATCCAAAACCAGACACGGTCAATAAAAATGTCTATTACTTTAATGGCAGTAACCTTGGAAACAAAACTATCAGTGCGGTTTTTGGACAGACACAGTTTTATAAAGGGAACATTTCTTATCACCTAGTTAATGAATCAAAATCCAAAATTAACACCGAAATAGCCCTGCCTCCCGACACCGCCTACCAAACTGTTTATTACGAAAGGCTTGACCCCATGCCTCTAACCGTGATTTCCGATGAAGACGGTAACTATCTGGCAAGGTATTCTCTGGAACCAAATTCAAACATCGAAATAAATTTAGCTCTATATATCAAGCTCAACTTTACTCCCAAAGCTGCCACCCAAATACCTTCGGATAAATTTCTTCTTCCTAACTCAACCTGGAACTTTGATAACAATGTTTTTACCACCCCTGAGATACAAAATCTAACCACCCCAAAAGCAATTTTTGACTTTGTTGTCGACAAGATGAAGTATGACTACGAAAAAATAAATCGTCAAAAATCTCAAAAAACTCCGGCCGCCGAGTCATTTATCAATAACCAAAGCGCCATCTGCACAGACTTTGCCAATGTTTTTGTCAGTCTAGCGCGGAAGGTCGGTATTCCGGCTCGGGAACTTGAAGGCTTCGCCATTTCCGATAACCCGAACCTAAAGCCTTTATCTCTAACTCAGGATGTTCTTCATGCCTGGCCGGAGTACTACAACCAAGTCAGCAAAACTTGGGTTCAAATAGATCCCACATGGTCAAATACCACTAGAGGAATAGATTACTTTAACAAACTGGACTTCAACCACATTGTTTTCGCTATCCACGGGGTCAGTCCCGACTATCCGATTCCTGCCGGCGGGTATAAATATAAACAGGAAAAAACCAAGGATATCACTATAGAGCCTATCCAGTCTTTGACATTCCCTGAACCAAACTTTACCATTGCCACCTCAACTCAAAAGGGGGCAGAGCTAGTTTTTGAAATCATAAACAACTCAGGCGTATCCTTCACCGGGAACACCATTGTCGAACGCAATGAAGCTATGGCCGAAACGGAACAGGAAATCACCGTTCCCCCTTTTGGCACAACCCAGTTAAAACTTAAGCTAACAAAACAGCCGTTCATCGGTCAAATCAAAACAAAAGCTATAATCTACATCAATGGAAACCGCTTTGAACAACCAATCACCATACAGCCAGCAATACCTCAGGTTGGATTTTTCTCCCTTATCGGAGTCTTTTTGGGACTCACTTCCTTCCTTACCAGGCGTTTATATCTTCGAAGACACAAACAAAAAACCGTTATATATCGGTAAATCGATAAGCGTCAAAACACGGATCAAGCAACACTACGAAGGTTTCCAAAACGGTACCACTTCAGCAACAAACTTTATTCCCAAAACCCATTATCTGTATTTTAAAATCGTTAATAACGATCTTGAAGCCGTTATTACCGAGGCCAACTTCATCAAAACATATCAACCCCGTTATAACGCCATTACCAAAGACGGTAAGTCCAATATCTACATCATCTTCACCAATGAACCGGACACCAAAATTAAAATCATTCACGCTACCGACATCCAAAGTCTGCAGCTAGACGATTACAAGAAACAGGTCTTTGGTCCTTACACCTCTGGTAAAGTCGCCCAAACCCTGGTTAAACTAAGCCGACGTATCTTCGGTTACTGCAATGCCCCCTTTAACTCCCAAGAAAGAGCCTGTTTCAACTACCATCTGCATCAGTGTCCCGGTGCCTGCCAGTTCCTCATTACTCCCAAACAATACCATCGCCACCTTGGACAAATCAAAAAATTTCTCTCCGGTCAGTTCATCCAATTAAACAAAAATTTGAATCGCCAAATAATCATGGCCGTTAAAAAACAAAACTTTGAGTTAGCCAATGATCTAAAAAATAAAATCATGAGTCTTGATCAGGCGCTGAAAAATCAAAATTCCAGCCTTCTTTTAAAGCTTTCCGATGCCACAGATCAGGTACAGCACCTGATTGTTAGTACTCTAAAACATCCGTTACTTTCAAAACCGCCTGTAAGAATTGAGTGCTACGACTTGGCACATCTCCAGGGGGACAACTATGTTGGTTCCATGTCGGTATTTATCAATGGAACTCCAGAGCCTTCACTTTATCGACATTTTAATATCAAAGGCAAAGAAAGATCAGATCCTCACGCCATGAAAGAAATTATTTCCCGTCGTTTTAATCATCCGGAGTGGGGGAGACCGGATCTTTTGGTTCTTGATGGTGGTGTACCCCAGCTCTCCATTGTCTCTTCGGTAATTTCCCCAAACATTCCGACGATCGCCCTTGCTAAAAAGAGAGAGACTATTTATTTTTACGACAATAATAAAGTCACTTCTCTAAATCTAAATCTCGAAGATCCTGTCCTCAATCTTCTAAGGAATATTCGTGATGAGGCACACCGTTTCGCAACCACCTTCCATATCAAGAAACGACAGAAGTCGCTCCTGGCATAATACTCAAGTTTGTAGCAAAGTCGTCGACAAAATTTGGGCGGGCTCTTATATACTGGTAATATGAAAGCCTTTTTAAGGGCAATTTTAATCAACCTTCTCGTCATCTATCTGGTGGACGCTGTCTATCCTGGCTTCTCCATACTTCATGACGCCAAAACTCTCATTACCGCTGCCGTTATTTGGCTCTTGTTAAACAAGATAGTGAAGCCGATTATCAAGCTTTTCCTCCTCCCGATTAACCTTATTACCCTCAACCTGTTTTCTTGGGCTGTCAGCCTTATCACTCTCTTTTTACTGCCCTTAATCGTCAGCGGTGTCAAGATTTCTCCTTATGATTTTCCGGGATTTAGTTATCAAGGCTTTAGTATCCCCTCATTTCACCTCAATTTATTCCTGTCGTTTCTCGTCGCCTCCAGTTTTTTGAATTTATTTCACAACATAATAGTCTGGATTATCAAGAAAGACTCAGATTAGAGACGCTAGCGTTATAATTGACCCATGAAACTATCACTCATCGTTCAAATTCTCCTTTCGCTGGTCCTCATTGTCTTAGTTACTCTTCAATCTAAAGAGACCTCGCTCGGTTCTGGTTTCTCCTCGGTCACTCAGAGTGGCCTTCACACCAAGCGCGGACCTGAAAAAATGATTTACTTGGCCACAATTATCGTCGCGATCGTTTTTGTGATATTTTCTTTCCTTAATATTGCTATTTGGAAATGATCAAGACCATAAGAGAGAAAGCCTGGTTCGTCAAAAGCTTTCTCCAAAAATACAGTAAGCAGATCGTTATTAGTGTTGTAATCACGATTGTTTTTTCTCTTCTCGCAAATATACTCACCAAAAACACCTCCGGTAGGAGATCAGAAATTAAAATCGGCATTGTGGGTCAGTTCGGCGCGGGTCAGCTTCCTTCATACATCATCGACTACTTGAATGCAGGGTTAGTCACCATTGACGAAAATCTTCAACCCGTCCCCGGACTTGCCGAAAAATGGGATATCGAAGACGAAGGTAATACCTACACCTTTTATCTAAAACCGGATCTCGAGTGGTACGGAGGTACCAAAGTTAAAGCCTCGGACGTCAAGTTCTCCATTCCCAACATTGTTGTCGAAACTCAAGACCCCAATATTATTAAGTTCCGAATTCCTACAAAATTTGCGCCCTTCCCCTCACTTTTAAATATCCCGCTTCTAAACTCAAAGGGGGCCATCATTGGAAACTATGATATTCGTTTGAAACAAAAAAGTTCGGGAATAATTACCCAGATCATTCTCGATTCAAACTCCCAAAAAATAATTTTTAACGTTTTTTCTACTGCCAAACAGGCAATCACCGCCTTCAAATTGGGCCAGTTGAATCTAATACTGAGGCTACCTTCGGAGTACTCAAGTGATCTAACCTCCTACGCCAATCTTGAGGAAAAGACTGATTTTAATCGTGTTGTAATGTTGGTTTTTAATCAAACAGATCCAAATCTAAAAGACAAAAATCTCCGACAGGGGATTGCTTATGCCCTAGACGACAAGTCCTTTGGTCAAACCGAGGCCCTTACCACCATCAACCCAAACTCCTGGGCATTTAGCCCCCTCGTAAAAACCTATGACTACAACATACAGAGAACAAAAGAGTTAATCACCGCCCCCGTCGTACTGGAGCTTGCCACAACACCGGAACTGCTTCCGATCGCCGAAGTAATTAAATCACGACTGGACTCGGAACTAATAACCATAAATACCAAAGTCGTAACCTCCACCCCTGATCAATTTCAACTACTACTCACCACCTACAACATTCCCGTCGACCCGGATCAATATCGAGACTGGCACTCAACCCAATCCACTAATATCGGTAGGGGGGCTGATGAAAAAATTGATAAACTTCTGGAAGACGGACGCGTAAACTTAGACCAAAAGGAGAGAAAAAGAATCTATATTGAATTCCAAAAAACCTTTTCTGAAGAACTACCCGCCCTGGTTCTTTACCACCCAACCATTATCGACGTTGCCAGAAACAAAGCTCACTTTGGAATTATAAGTAGCGGCGGTTTATAAATCAGTGGACCCTGAGGGATTCGAACCTTCGACCTCCTCGATGTAAACGAGGCGCTCTAACCAACTGAGCTAAG
>CAZWYN010000035.1:0-5608 GCA_964638575.1 uncultured Pseudomonadales bacterium
CTATTTTATCATATTCGACCTCGGGGAACACAATCTGCTCGGAAAGACCGAGAGTATAGTTGCCACTTCTATCGATAGTAGTCCTGGAAACACCTTGGAAGTCTTTAATACGGGGAAGTACGATAGAGGTCAACTTTTGAAAAAAATCATACATACGATTGCCTCTTAGAGTAACCTTGACACCGACGACTTCACCTTCACGAAGATTGAAAGCAGCGATACTGTGTTTGGCCTTAGTTTCGACTGGAGTCTGACCGGTAATGGTGGCAATCCAGGCTTTCGTCTTGGTAAGAAGTTCTTTGTCGGTTTTGAAGTCACGGGAACTGGTGTTGAGAGTGATCTTCTCCAGTTTTGGAGTGGCTTCAATAGAAGAGAGTCCGAGTTCCTTTTGCAGAGCCGGTCTTATGGTCTTTAAATAGTTTTCTTTAAGAGTTTGTGTCATTTTTTCTTGGTTTCACCGGTAATAACTTGACGACATAGGTGACAGACTCTGACCTTGGGTGTCTGGCTGGCATCAAAACCAACTCTGGTGGCTTTGCCACAACTGGGACAGACAAGAGCGACCGAAGCGGTAGAGATGGCTCTGGGAAGAGTCACAATTGAACCCGCTTCATTACCTTTGGGCTTGAGGTGTTTTTTGTAAACATTGAGACCTTCGACTAAAACTTTTTGGTCTTGAGGAAGAACTTTGAGGATCTTACCCGTGCGACCTTTGTCTTTGCCGGCGGTGATTTTTATGGTGTCGTTGATTTTAAATTTAAACATATACTTTTAGACAACTTCGGGCGCTAAGGAAGCAATTTTGGCGAAACCTCTGTCTTTGACTTCTCTGGCAATGGGTCCAAAGATACGGGTTCCGAGAGGCAGCTTACCGGCGATCGAGTCAATAATAACGGCGGCGTTGTCATCAAAACGGACGTAAGTACCATCCGAACGACCGGTTTCTTTGCGGCAGCGAACGATGACGGCCTTAACAACCTGTTTGTCTTTAACGGTGCCGCTAGCGTCTGCGCCTTCAACTGCGGCAGTGACGATGTCACCCACGAAACCAAATCGGCGGTGAGAACCACCATGAACAAGGATGACCTTGATTAGTTTGGCACCGGAGTTATCGGCAACATTGAGAACTGATCTTAGTTGAATCATAGAACTTTAGTTATTTGCCAGTGTTTGTTTTTACTAATAGGTCGGGTTTCTTCGAGACGGACACTGTCGCCTTCTTTGGCTCCGATTTCGTTGTGAGCAGTGTAGGATTTGTTGACCTTGATACGTTTAAGGTATTTAGGGTGAACTTGGAAATGAACCACGTCAACTACAGCAGATTTGATCATCTTGGCGCTTTTGACGGTTCCGATTAAGTGTTTTTTCATATTATTTAGATCTTGATAGCAATTGAGCAATTTGAACTTTGGTTTTCTTGTGAGCGTTGGTGTTTTTTTCCTGACCGGCTTTAATTTTCAGCCTGATATCGGCTAATTTAATTTTTAGCTCATCTAGGGTTTCCATGGGAGTTTCGATCTTGGTTTTAGGCATTGTCTTTTTCTATAAATTTGGTTTTAACGGAGATTTTGTGACCGGCAAGACGAATAGCCTCGGCAGCGACTTCACGGCTAACACCGGAGAGTTCCATGAGGATTTGACCGGGTTTGACGACGGCGACGTAGGCTGAAACATCAGATTTTCCGGAACCCATACGGGCGCCTGGGGTTTTCCAACCAATTGGTTTGTGAGGGAAAACTCTAAGGAAAAATTTACCGACACGCTTGGTGTGGTGAGTGATGGTGCGACGAGCAGACTCGATTTCTGCAGCAGTAAGCCAGCCACAACCTTCGGCTTTGATACCGTAGTCTCCGTAGGCTAAAAAGTTACTTCTGGTGGCGACACCACCCATAGAACCTCGGAATTCTTTTCTGTATTTTCGTCTTGATGGTTGTAGCATAGTCTTTTTGGTTTTTTAGATGATGATGTCTCCGGTATAAATCCAGACCTTAATACCAACGTAGCCCGAACGGGTCAGAGCTGGTTTTTCAACATAGTCAATATTGGCACGAAGAGTTTGGGTAGGAATACGACCCTGTTTGAATTTTTCGGTACGGGCAATTTCAGCTCCATCGATACGGCCAGCAAAAACGATTTTGACACCCTTGGCACCGGCAGCCATAACTTTTTCGATGGCTTGATTGGCGGCACGACGGAAAGGATAACGGTGTTCGAGCTGGTTACTAAGACGGTCAACAATGATCCCGGCAGAGAGTTCAGGATTTTTGATTTCCATGGGATGAAGATTAATCTTGATAGCGTTTTTGGCTTTGAGATCAATCTTGAGTAGTTTTTCAATGTCTTTTTTGAGCTGTTCTAAGGAAGAACCTCCCCTACCGATGACAACACCTGGACGAGAAACATACATGAAGATATCAACGGTGTTGATACTGCGTTTGATGTCGATGTTGGTGATACCGGCTAGTTTCAATTTTTCTTCCAGAAAACGTCGGATACTGTTGTCTTCAAGAACAAACTTAGCGTAGTTTTTGAAGTTGCTGTACCAAACGGACTTAGTTGGAAAGATGTATCCGGTTCTAAAAATGGTTGGATTGACTTTTTTACCCATGTTATTTAGTTTTTTTAGTGGTGGCTGCTTTTACTTTTTTGATTGCTTCTTTTTTGACCTCGACCTTAGGTTTGACCTCGACCTTAGGAGTGGCTTCAACTTTAGGGGTGGCTTCAACTTTAGGGGTGGTGATCTTGGGAGCGACAACTCTAAGACTTAGGGTCAAGTGGGAAGAAATTCTCTCGTAAGGTTTGGTGCGACCTCTACCACCAATATGGGCGCGTTTTATTGTGCGGCCTTTGGTAGCGAAAGCGGAGTCAATTATTAAGGAGTCCGGGGAGGCTTGTTTGAGCGAGACAGCATTACCAATAGCCTGTTTGATGAGCTTGGCTATAGGGTCAGAAGCTCTTTTTTGGATGACGGCGAGCTGTTTTATGGCGAGAAGAGCCGGACGACCAACCATGGCCTTAAGAATAAGATTGGTTTTACGAGGAGAAGACAACACGTGACTGGCACGTGCAGTAATGATATTGGAGTTTTCTTTATTATTAAGAGTAGCCATAGTATTTTAGGTTTTGGTTAAGAGTCTCTTGACGATGCGTCCATGACCTCGGAAAGTTCTGGTTAGAGAAAACTCTCCTAAACGGTGTCCAACCATGTCTTCGGTGATGAAAACATCCTTGAAGACTTTACCGTTGTGGACCGAAAAAGTGTAGCCAACAAATTCCGGGGGGATCTGTGAGGATCTTGCCCAGGTTTTGATAGGCTCCTTTTTGCCCGAGTTTTTGAGTCGCTCTATTTTAATGATGAGCTTCTCATCAACGTATGGTCCCTTTACCGAACTTCTAGACATAATTAATGGTTGTAGCGATGTTTAATAATTGATTTATTACTGTATTTCTTTTTGTCTCTGGTTCTCTTACCCATGGTTCTCTTACCCCAGGGGGATTTAGGAGATTTCATACCGACTCCGGAACGACCTTCTCCACCACCGTGAGGGTGAGATCTTGGATCTTGAGCAACACCACGAACCGATGGGCGGCGACCCATGTGTCGGGCACGACCGGCGCTGCCAATAATTTCTTCTTTGTGGTGTTCGTTAGTGAGACTTCCGATGGTGGCCTTACAGTCACCTTTGAAAACGCGGATTTCACCTGAAGGAAGCTTGACGGAGACTAGCTCGCCTTCTTTGGATTGAACCGTGGCGGAGTTTCCGGCTGATCTCACCATTTGAGCGCCTTTTCCGGGGGTGATTTCCAGATTATGAATCTGAATACCAATCGGGATATTTCTTAAGGGTAAACAGTTACCGATTTTAATTTCAGCGGTTTCGGAAGAAACGATGACGTCTCCGATTTTGAGTCCTTGCGGGGCAAGAATGTAATCTTTGACACCATTTCCATAGACTAAAAGAGCAATATCGGCGGTACGATTTGGGTCGTATTCGATAGAAGCCACTTTAGCGGTCAGCGCAACATTACGCTTCCAGTCAATATGACGGAGAAAACGTGTTTCGCGACCACCTTGATGGCGAACTGTTATTTTACCAGAAAAATTACGGCCTGACGATTTAGGATTTAATTTTCTTAGTTTTTTGGGTGCTTGGGTCTTCATAATCTTTATGATTTAACAGTATTAAAGAGTTCGATCTTTTGACCGGCTTTAATTTTAACAATGGCTTTTTTACTGACAGGAAGGGTAACGTGGCGACCTGTTTTTCTGGATTTCATTGGTCTGGAACCGTGTTTTACAGTATTAATACTGAGGACATTAACCTTGAAGAGATCTTCAATGGCTTTTTTGATCTGGTATTTACTGGCACTTGGGGCAACGTTAAAAACATATTTGTCGAGAGCCGAAAGAGAATAGCTTTTTTCGGTGACAACCGGGCTAATAATGGTGTTTTGGTGAATTAAAGGTGTAGACATGGTTATTTAGATTTAGTCAATAAAACAGATTTCAATCTTTCGACTAAGTGAGTATAGGCACTGGGAGTGAGAACGATCTTGGGGCTTTGGACTACTTTGTAGACGTTTAGACGGTTGGCAGAGAGAAGAACTACGTTGTCCAGATTTCCGATAGATTTGAGTATTTTGGGGTCTTCATTAAAATGAACAAGTCCGAGCTTCTCTGCACCCAGAGAACTGAGAGCGGATTTGGTCGAGGAGTCCTTGATAGCAGCCGTGTCCAGTAGAGAGAGGCGTTTTTCTCTGTTGTAGAGTGAAAGAGCACCAAGGAGGGCTTTGATCTTCATTTTTTTATTGAGAGATTTAGGGGTGAGCTTCAAACCGCGAGGACCGAAAACAACTCCTCCACCAACGAAGATTGGAGCAGATTTAGCACCATGACGGGCATTTCCGGTACCTTTCTGTTTGTAGACTTTGTGTTTGGTAAGACTAACTTCTCCACGAGTTTTGACTTTGGAGACCCCGATGTGAGAGTTCTCTTGATAGACATAAATCGCCTGAGCAAGAAGAGAGGGGGCAACTTCCTTGTTAAAAATCGAAAGATCCGGTTGGCTTTGTGTTAGAACTTTTTTAGTAGCCATAGTTTATAAAATAGTGATCTTAGTAACAGCGCCGCGGGAACCGGGAATAGAACCGGTAATTTGAAGAATACCTGTTTGCGCATCAAATGAGTGAATTTTCAAGTTTTCAATAGTGACATTGACATTACCCATGCGGCCGGCCATGTGTTTGCCTTTGACGACTCTACCAGGAGTAGTACCTCGACCAATGGAACCTGGTGCACGACCCCTATCGGACTGACCATGAGTGCGAGGACCTCCGTGCATACCCCAACGCTTCATAACACCGGCGGTGCCTTTGCCTTTGGAAGTGGCGGTGACGTTGACCAGGGAACCGGGAACTAGGATTTCGGCTAAATTAATATCAGCTACTTCTTCGGAGACTTCTCTAATTAATTTAGGAGTTGTGCCGATGCCGGCTTTTTTAAGGAAACCAGCAAGAGGCTTATTGGCTTTCTTTTTATTTCCAATCCCTAAAACTGTGGCTTGGTATCCGTCTTTATCAATAGTTTTTTGAGAAATAACCACGTGAG
>CAZWYN010000036.1:0-5266 GCA_964638575.1 uncultured Pseudomonadales bacterium
CTGCAGATTGCAAGCAGGCTCGAAACTTGCTAAAATAGAGCAAGTAACATTAATAATCAATAAACAACATGGCCGCTACACCAAAAAGAAAAATATCTACAGCCAGGCAAGGAGCCAGACGTTCTCAAATTCATCTCATTGAACCTATGATGATCACATGTAAAAAATGTGGCAATTTGAAAAAGTCCCACTTCACCTGTCCTGTTTGTAAAGCTAAATAATCTACTGTGAAATCTGCCCAAGATCCCAGACACCTAAAACGAATTGCTGTTTTTAAATCGCTTTTTGCCGGAAGCTTTGCTGCCCAGCCGGAACACCCAACCCGAGTAGACAAAATTCAGGCCAACATCGAAAATATCGACGACATTATCCAAAAATGTGCTCCCGAGTGGCCCATCTCCCAAATTAATCGTGTCGATCTCGCAGTACTAAGACAAGCAGTTTATGAATTATTAGTAAAAACCGAGACTCCCACTAAGGTTATTATTGATGAGGCCGTGGAGATCGCCAAACGTTACGGGGGCAAAACCAGTTCCAGTTTCGTCAACGGCGCCCTCGCTTCGGCCATCAATCTAACCGGCAGATCCGAAACCTCCGATGACCACCCAAAACCTTAAACCACTTCAGGACCTTTTAGACTACACCTTTAAGAACGAAAAACTCCTCCAAACCGCGCTCACTCACCGTTCCTGTCTCAACGAACCTGGTGTTACTGAAAGTTACGAGCGACTGGAATTTCTGGGTGACGCCGTCCTCGAGATGATTATCTCGGTTTATCTCTTCAATAAATACCCCGATAAAATGGAGGGTTATCTCACCGCAGCCAGGTCGGCCACCGTAAGAACCGAGTCTCTCTCCAAAATCTCCAAAGATCACGGCATTGACACCTACATCATCATGAGTAAGGGAGAAGAGTCCACCGGCGGCCGAAACAACCCTTCAATCCTCGAAGATGTAATCGAAAGCTTAATAGGTGCACTCTACTGCGACGGCGGTCTTGATGCCGCAAACCAGTTTTTCAAGAACTTCATTCTTCCCAACGCGGAGAGTATTATCAATGAAAATCAGCTCAAAGATGCCAAGTCTCTTCTCCAGGAAAAGGCACAAAGCAAGGGTTTTGTCTCTCCTCTATATAAGACAGTCAAAGAATCCGGACCTGACCATAACAAGACGTTCGAGGTAGTTGTTTTGGTAAATGACAAAGAAATTATCACCGGATCGGGCAAAAGTAAGCAGGATGCCGAGCAAAACGCTGCTAAAAAGGCCATTGAGCTGATATAATATCGCTATGCTAAAAATCAAACTACAACCGACCGGTAAAAGACACCAGCGCTTCTATCGTATCGTGGTTGCCGAAGGCAAATCCAAGTTATCAGGTAAGGTTATCGACACCTTGGGTACTTACAACCCACACGATGTCGAAAACAAAATTGAAATTAATAAAGAAAATTATCAATTATGGCTGAACAAGGGAGCCCAACCAACAGACACCATTAGAAAATTAGTTAAATAAAATGAAACAACTAATCGAGTACATCGTCAGTAACATCGTTAACCATCCGGAAAGTGTCACCATCACCGAAGAACAGACCGAAGACAAAGAGGCCACTAAGTACCTAATTAAAGTAGACCCCGAGGATGTTGGCCGCGTTATCGGAAAAGAAGGTAAGGTCATCAAATCTATTCGCCAAATTGTTAGAATCGCCGCTATTCAAAAAGGTACCCGAGCCATCGTTGATCTTCTCGAGGACGACGTCACTTCAAGACCTGAAGCCTCTGAAGAAATAAGCGAGGAAAAAGTAGAGGAACTTGAAAAAGAAGCTCCTGAAGAACTAGCCGAAAAGAAAGAAGAGGCTCTAGAAGAAGTTGCCGAAGCTGTTGGAGAAAAGAAAGAAGAGGCTTCCGAGGAATAAGTGAAGGAGACCGTCTTTTAAAAACCAAACAGTTTCTCCGTCGTATTGGTTGCTATCGGTACTTCGGCCCCTCCCGTTTGACTGAATGTGGAAAACTCCGAAATTTTCTTTACCAAGGCCATGTCTGCGTTCGTAAAAGGTAGTATTTTAGAGATATCCACTTTTTTGAGAATCGCTTGATAGTACTTAATTTCCAGATCCATTGTTATCGACTTGTCACCTTGCGTCGACTGTGAAAGTTTACTTACCTCCTGCATTCCCAAATCGGATACAATTCCAACCGGCAATGATGTCTCTGCTTTATCAATAAAGCTGAGTATTTTGTCCACGGGGGCTGAAACAGATAACTTAATCGGATAACTAATAAAGTTCGCCATACTTTCGCCACTTTCACCCGCCTTACCCGTCCCAGTTTTATCTTCACCAAACAATACTCCGCTCGGTAACGAATAAGACACAATCGACATTCCGGTTATTTCATTAGCTATGCTCCGTAACAAAAAGATGGCATTTTCCGGAGAATAGGTCTGAGGAATCGCTTGTAAAACCAAGTTTTGAGTCTCTTCCGGTATTTGATCATTAAGCTTGTCAAAGCCTGCTTTAGAGTTCTTCAGGGACTCCAGATCAGTCTGTTTACTCTCCACACGTGATCTCAAAAGGCTAACTGTCTCAAATTTCGGCCAAATCGCCAAAATTAACACAAAAAACATCACCGCTGAGGCCAATAAAAAAGTCACCATAGTCCGAATTGTTCCTTCATCTACCCAGTCAGGTAAGACAAAACCGAAAATATTCTTATATCCAATGATTTTGTTTTCAGCCATTTCCTTTTAACTCAAGTTGTAAACTGGTGTTATATGCACCGCTTTTATCTTTAGCCACCCCTTCGACAAAGGCTCCGGAAAAAAACTTGCTTTCCTTCCACATATCGGTATTCAACAGAACTTTTTCCAGAGCCTGTTGAGCAAAAATATCATCCGTCGTTATCGTCAAAGAAATCCGGCCTGCCTGTTTAAAATCGATGCCCGTCAAGGTAGCGTTTTGGGGTAGTAACAAGGCTATCTGATCTAGATAATCTTTATAGCGGAACTTGTTCTTATTGATCCTTTCAAACTCGGTTATGATTAACTTTGTTAAAACGAATCGGCTCAGCTTTTCATTATTACTCAGCATGGCACTGGAGATACTCG
Organism: uncultured Pseudomonadales bacterium; assembly: GCA_964638575.1. Classification (GTDB taxonomy): domain Bacteria; phylum Patescibacteriota; class Microgenomatia; order UBA1400; family MFAQ01; genus UBA2277. Next base: position 3,104 of record CAZWYN010000036.1, read on the forward strand.
TGGACTCGCTCTCTACCTTTTTTAATCTATTATTCAAAATAATTGTAGAGATCACCACATACAGCGTTGCCCCAATGAAATATGCTGAAAATAGTCCAAACAGCGAAAAAGTTACTATCTTCGTCCAGTTTCTACCGGTATAGGCCTTTCGTTTTTTGCTAATTAAATTTACCTTAATCATGAACTTTCGGTCGCTAAACCATAAGCTATTGCAAAAACCGGTCCCAAAACTGAATTTTTCTGATCAACGTTCATCCCTGAAAAGGGGTTGCCCATCACGATTTCGACTCCAGAAAGGGACTCTGACAAATAGGGGATTAGTCCCATTAGATATGCACCTCCTCCTGTCAAGATTATTCTGTTTACTGTTGACTCCGGATGTTCGTTTTGATAAGCGATGGTAAGTTTCTTCAGCTCACCGGCTAGATTATCAACCACCGGCTTCAAAACAGTGAACATCTTACCTTCTAGCTGGTCTTTTACCATTCCGTATGTTCTCTTGTAGCTTTCGGCCTGATCTAAGGGTAGTCCAAAGGCATCCGCGATTAGCTTGGTCATGACCAACCCTCCAAATGGTAGGTAATAATTTCCAAAGATCTGTTCTTTACTGGCCAAAACTAATCCTGTACCGCTGGATCCAATATTTACCAGAATAGAAGGGTTTCCATCACTCATAACCGGTGCGAAAGATCTAATCAGAGCAGGAATTTCGTTTTCCAGTCTCAAAGGAGTCAACTCAACCAACTCCAACAGCTGAACATAGGCATCCGATACCGGTGTTGGTACCGCCACCACATAAACCGAAATTTTTTCATCGCCCCTTACCTTATTTGGCTTATTCAAAACAGCCCACGATGTCTCCACTTCATTGGGAGGGAAGGGGACAGATTGATCCAGTTCCCATTTTATTGCCGTTGCCAGCTCCGGTGAAGACATAATCGGCAACTGCATCAATTTGGAAAACACCAACGACTCGGAAATAGAAGCCACAACCTGTTTACCCTTAAGACCAGCTCCCTTAATCAACTCCTTTAGGTGGTCAGCCAAGGCAATTTTCTCGGCGTTATTCATCGCCATTAAATTCTTATTAGAAGGGTTAGCGGCCACCACAACCGCCGAGATTTTTTTCCCGTCAATCTTAAGAATTTTAATACTTGTAGAACCAATATCTAAACCAAAATGGGCAGCCATACTGTACTCAGTATACCCTAATTTTTTGCATCAAAACATCATCAATTACCAAAATTACTGAATTACCAAAGTTACTGAACAATACTTCCTCCGGAAAACAGGGCATAATCAAAAACTGATGGAATGCTATCAGCAGCCGACTCATCATACTGCAATCCATACTTTACCGTTTTGTCTCCAGACTGCACCGATCCAGTCGATTTTATTGATTTTATTTGAGATGGAAACTCTGCACCGACAGGCAATATCCTTAATAAAGCTGGAGATCCCAAAACAGAAATTCTCACTTTAACCACGTCGGTATTTAAAGCAATATTGGGTGTTTTTTTTGCATAACCTCCGGAACCGGCAGTGGCTACTACAAAACCATTTAAACCGTCGTAATCATAGGCATAATCGGTAATGTTTCCGGAACTCGTTATCACGGAGATAAAAACTGCCGGTTTGTTGCTGGGATTATCGTTGTCCGGACCCCAGTAAACAATAAAACTTGTTAAGGCAGCATTTGCTGGTTGCAAATTAATCTCTACCGTACTCCCAATATCCATCGACCCTAAATCCACACTGCTTTTCCCGATATCGGATTTTTCCGCATAATAATCCGCCCCCATCAGCCCAGCCGTACTTCCTGAAGGATCCATTATTAACTGTTCCAGGCCTGTTTGAGCAAAAAGCAATGCTTGAACTCCTTCAGACTCGGATTGCTGAATTTTTGTGTCCACAGTCGATCGAGAAGCCAAAGACACCGCCAATGTGCTAACGACCGTCATTATCAACACCATCACTAACGCTACTTGTCCTTTGTGTTCTTTTTTTATCATTTCAGTTTATACCGCTGTTAAGCAAATTTATATCCTTGCTAAAAACACCTGTGGCTATTTCACCGGATTTTCCTCTAACATTAGCTTCCATCACCATTTTTATCTTATCATTAACCCCGGACCTACAATACCAAGTAAACTCCATTTTTGT
>CAZWYN010000037.1:0-5166 GCA_964638575.1 uncultured Pseudomonadales bacterium
AGATAATAAGCGAGAGAATGGCTGCTATTTTTTTCATAATTTTTTGTTATCTTAATGGCATAGGCTGAATGGATTTGTTGCCTAGCTCGGTAATAATTTCAAAAGAGACATCATAAGTTTTTTCGTAAGTGTCGGAGGCGGTGAAGGAAGCTGTCCAGATTCCTTCAGATTTTGTTCCCGAGCTAAAGACCATGGGATATACCTTCGTTTGGTTGTCAGTGTTTAGGGTGAGGGAGATTGAGTTTATTGGCTCTTTACTTTTGGCGGTAACGGAGATGGTTTGTTTGGTATCTTTTTTGGGGTCAAGAGGGTCGTAGACAATAGTGGTAATTATCGAGACCTTGTTGTCTCCACCTCTGACGTTGTAGGTCTGCTTGCCTTTAGGAAGAAAAAGATAGGGAGTAGGGGCTTCGGCGACACCCTGGGGGAGTTTTTCACCGGTACTAGTAGTAGTGGTTGTTTGGGAAATTAGGGAGGGAAGATTAAGTTTCCAGCCAAAAGGATTAGCTAGAATGAGGAAGAAGCCAAATAGACCCAGAGAAACGCCCAAAGCGATGAGGAGAAAGGGGGATATTTTGCCTAGATTCATAGCTACTATCATAGTAGAGAAAATATATGCATTAGTCAACTTGGCAGCTAGCTTCACAGGACGAAGTGAGGTAAAATATATAACATGAAAAAAGTGTTGATGGTGCTGGCAATATTTTTATTTTTCCTTCTCCCAATTAAGTCCTGGGCAGCTCCTTTGGAGGATGAAGTCCCTGTGTCTTCCGTTTCGGCGGAAGTGGTGGCGGAAAAGGGGGTGGATCTTACTGTTCCAAGTGAGAAGGGTGACAGATTGACTACTCTGATGAACGATCAGAAACTGACCGGATGGTGGGGTAAGAATGTTTTGAAAATAGCAATGCGTAAAGCAGTGTCTGAGGGGGTGTCGCCTAATACACTAGTATTACTTTTTCTGTTTCCACTGGTAGCCGCTTTAGTAGCTTTTTCTCGACAAGTGGTGGGTGTTTCCGGTTTTGGCATGATTACACCAGCATTGCTCTCGGTGGCATTTTTATCTACCGGTGGTTTGGCGGGGGTGGTGCTGTTATTTTTCATTCTGGGAGTGGCAACGCTGGGAAGAATGCTTATCAAAAAAGTGAAGGTACCCTATTTTCCTAAACTAGCTATTTTAATTTGGGTAGTTTCCATGGCAGTACTGTTATTACTTTTGATGTCTCCCTTGATTGGTTTGGAAAGATTAATGAGTGTAGGTATTTTCCCAATTATGCTATTCGTACTATTAGCAGAGACTTTTATAGAAGCACAGATTACCAGAAGTATTTCTACTTCGATGTGGATGACGGTGGAGACAGTGATTGTGGCCTTGATTGCTTACAAGCTAATGAGTGCTCCCTGGATCCAGTCGCAGGTGTTACTCCATCCCGAGATCTCGGTAATTGGAATTTTGGGGCTTGATTACCTGATTGGAACGTACAAGGGGTTGAGACTTTTGGAGATATGGAGATTTAGAAAACTAATTTCGAAATAAATAATGATGAGATTGAGCGACATACTAGGACTCAATGCTAGGTCTGCAGATTACTTGCTACTTAATAAAAAGTCGGCAAGAAAAAGGGCTGACGATAAACTCTTAACAAAGAGAATGCTCAGACGTGCCCGCGTACCTCACCCAAAACTATTGGGTGTTCTTAAGGATGCACACGAGGTAAGAGACTTTGACTGGAGCAAACTTACCGAAGGATTTGCAGTAAAACCGGTTCAGGGTTTTGGGGGACAAGGGATTTTGTTAATCAAACGCCCAGCCAAAGAAGAAGGAAAGTTTTGGACAGTGGATGGAAAGAAAGTGAGTGTTGAAGATCTAGTGCTCCATACGGTGGACATTGTTGAGGGAAAGTATTCACATAATAATCTACCCGACAAAGCGATGATTGAAGAGAGAATTACGATCCATCCTAAGTTTAAGAAGTTGGCGGTGGGTGGTGCTCCCGATGTTCGGGTAATTGTGTTTAACAAGGTTCCGGTAATGGCGATGTTACGTTTACCGACTGAAGAAAGCGGCGGAAAAGCAAACTTGCATCAGGGAGCTATTGGCTTGGGTATTGATATGGCTACCGGGATTACGACTCATGGTGTGTACAAGAACAAGCCACTAAAGTATTTTCCCGATACCAATAAAAAGGTCAACGGGATTGCGATTCCTTACTGGAACAAAATTCTTCTGATGGCGGTGAAAACACAGAAAATATCTCACCTACCATATTTGTCTGTAGATATGCTTATCGATGGGAATAAAGGACCAGTGGTGTTGGAACTAAATGATCAACCGGGACTTTCCATCCAGTTGGCTAACATGACCGGACTACGGCGAAGATTACAAAGAGTCGAGGGATTGGAAGTGGAGAATTTGGAAAGCGGAGTAAAAATTGGGAAGTCTCTTTTTGCGAGTAAGTTTGCCAACAGAGTGTCGTTTGCGGGGGAAGAAAAACCCGTTCTGGGAATTTTTGAGTCCGTAAGGGTTAAAACCGGAAAAAAGAAATGGGTAGAGGTGCCGTGTAAAATAGATACCGGAGCCAGAAGTACTTCAATTGATCAAAGTTTGGCACTGGAGCTGGGACTTTTGGTCCCGGAAAATGTGCTGTGGACGAAGAAAGTAAAAAACGCATTGGGATTTGAAGAAAGAACAATTGTGGCGATAACTTTTAAACTTAAGGGCAGGGTGATTAGGACAAGAGCAAGTGTCACGAATAGAACTGAGTTGAGACGTCAATTACTTATTGGTAGACGAGACCTTAAAGAGTTTGTGGTGGATCCGGGGGTAATAAGAATTAGAAAGAAAACTGGTGTTTAATTAAGCTATGAGAATTGCATACTTACACAGAATTACCTTTGATGAGAGCGAGCAGAGATTTTTGGACGAAGCGAGGACTTTAGGAGTTGAGTTAGTTCTCATTAAGTACCGCCAGTTAAGAATGGTTGGGGGGAAGATTCTTTTTGGAGAAGTCGATATGAAGGATTTTGATGGTTGGTTCTTCCGCTCTGTTGGATCCGAGTTGGAATGGAGCAAGCTATTGCAGCTTTATGCCAGAAAGCACAAGGTTCCAGTAGTCGACGAGTACTTGATGACTGAGGGACCACTCCGCCGTTTTAAAAGCGTGATGTCCTGGCAACTGGTGGAGGCGGGAGTAGCGTATCCCAAGTCGGCCTACATCGAAACCTGGAGCGATCTGGAGATTTTCTTAAAAGAGGCCACCTTTCCATTAATTGTGAAACTTTCACAAGGAGGACGACACGGTATGGGAACTTTCTGGATTCGCGAGTATGGAGACCTAACAAAACTAAAAGAGGTCCTGGAAGAGCGAAAAGAAAAAGCAAAAATTAAGGGTGAAAAAATTCCGATGATAAGAGGGTTTTTGGTGCAGGAGTATATCGAAAATGATGGAGATTATCGGGTGATGACGGTGGGATATAAATGTATCGGCGGATTTAAGCGACAAGTTAAAGAAGAGAAATTAATTTTGAATAAGAGTCAGGGGAACTCGATCGGCTTGCGGGAAATTCCTGAGGCGGTGGTAAGAACAGCGGAAGCGGCGGCAGAAGCTCTTGGTGTTGAGGTAGCCGGAACCGATATAGTGATCGGCAAAAAGACGGGTGAAGTTTACATAATCGAGGTTAATGAGGCACCACAGTTTAAAGTGTTTGAAAAGAGAACCAAGATCAATGCTCCCAGAAAAATATTGGAGTACTGTATTAATAAATTCGGAAAATAAATATATGAATGTTCTAATACTAACCAGATTTAGAGGAGAGTATGAGCCAAGGAGATTAGCCGAGGAGGCTAGTGCTTTAGGACATGAGGTGGACAGAGTGAACTACGAACATGTGCGACTTGGAGTTAGTCCTCTGGGCAAGCCGGTGATCGACTTGATGACCGGAAAAAAACTGGAAGAGTATGAATTGATAATTCCCAGAGCAGCAACAAAAAGAGGCGGAGAGTCAATGCTCGGAGTAAAGTCAGTGATTTTGGAGTATTTAGATAATCTGAGGACTCAGAATGGTAAAGGAAAAAAACCTCAGGTGATTAACGGTGAAAGTTTTAAATTTTATCCCTTGATGGGCAAACTGGAACAAGGGGTGCTTTTGGCCCAGGCTGGTCTACCAGTGATCCCTTTTGTGTCGTTTAATGGGTGGCGTGGTTGGAAGCGCTATTTGGAAGTTTTGGGAAAGAAAAAAACTCCTTTTGTGCCGGTAATAGTGAAAGCTCGTTTTGGCAGTCACGGAAAAAACGTTAAGCTAGCGGAGACCTTTGAAATATTAGTGAAGCTGTCACAGAAATATAGTGAGGGAGATGTTTTAATTCAACCTGTTTTAAAGGTGAGAAGATGGTTTAGAGTCTTGATTTTAAGAGGTGAGGTTCTCGGAATGATGAAGCACAGACAAAAGGATAAGTTCCAGACAGCCGAGTTTATGGAAGAAACGGCAAAGATAAAGCCGAGGTTTACCGACGAACAGATGGAAGACCTGAAAGAAATTTGTCTAAAAGCTACCAAGGTTTTGAAAGCAGATTTTGCCGGTTTGGACGTAGCTTGGGACGAAACGGAAAAACAGTGGAGAATTTTTGAGGTAAACAGGACGGCTCAGTTTAAGTGGTTTGAAAAAGCACATGGAGAGATTAATGTCGCAAAAAAGATTGTGTCTTGAAAAGTTGGTGATAATATAAGATATGTTTAACTCAATCGAGAGTAGGGCGGATGCAGAAAGAGAGGCTTATAAACGCAGCGACCTGGAGGCTTATCGCAGGGGATTGGATTTGGTTTTTGGTATTGGCACTTTCGAACTGAGTGATGAAGATAAAAAGGCGATCATAAAACGTGCCGAAAGAGCAAGTATAAGACAGTTGAACGACAGGTCGGGTGAGGAGGTAGTTTTGAATGAGAAGATGGCAAATTACATTTTAATGAGATTGGGAGAAGAAAAAACAAAACTGTACCTGGGTATTTATAAAGGAGAGATCGAAGAAAGGTTGCTGACGAAGTCTCCGGCAGTGACCGAAGAGATGGAAAAAGCCAGATCTGAGGCAAGAGAAGCCTTGTTTGCGACAAAAAATGTCAGGAGAATAGTGTTTTCTTGATTTTGTATTGTTAGTTTTGTTACTATGATGGT
>CAZWYN010000038.1:0-4772 GCA_964638575.1 uncultured Pseudomonadales bacterium
GGGAAAAAGGGGGCGGATATATATAACCATATATTTCTCAGCTCAATAATATATCTGTCCCCTTTTTCATTATCAAATGTTAAATTTATAAATACGTCCGATAAAAAGTCTCAAGAGTTCCAATAATAGCAATAAATATTTGTCTATTTAAAATGTTTTGTATTGCATGGTTTGGTGTTGATAAAGACAAGATTTTTTTCAAATCACAAATTTCATTATCATATTTTTTTACATACTCTTTTTCTTTTGTAATGACTTCAAAAAGTTCTTCGTTATCATATCCTTGCTCTATCTCCCATGGGTGCAAAAAAACCATGTAACCATCATCAATATTAGGAATTCGTTTGAGAAGAGACTTATTTTCGGTTGAAGAAAAATCGACGTAGTAGCCGTATATCATTCCATCTTCATTTGCATCTTCAATAACTTCCCACTCCAAACGATCAAGCAAATTAATAGAAATGCCAAGAGTCTTCGCGAGGCTTAACTCGTACCCTCTCTCTTGCATTTCCATCATTATTTCTTTCATTCTTCCCATATTTTTCGCTCATTTTTATGTGCAGAACGTTCCGCCTCACCGGACCCGCGCTGTTTGCGGGGTCCGTGTGTAGGCGGTGGTTGGAAAATGCCTAATATTACGTAAGGATGCCTTTTCTGTTCTATTTCGAGAACGACTTGAGTCAAGCAAAGGCTTATCTCCCATGCTTTTTTTATTAATGGGATTCATTGGTAGTTGCTACTTTCAAGAACTCTTGAGTACGTTCATTATATACTTTTTCCAAGCAATGATTAACATTCCAAAAATTCTTCTTCATGGGAAATATTTCACTACGTATTCCGCACTTATCGTTTCGGCTTTCCAGCCATATTTCATGTTCATTCCTTATTTTTTTCTCCTTAGCGGTACCCCCTGAAGCATTTTTCAACCTATCCATTAGGATTATATCAAGACCAGCATCCAAAGCTGCAAGATTGCTATCTCCACAAATCATCAAATCCACTATTCTTTTTGCTTCTTCGCAATTAAAACTTGCCTGAATCTCTTCTCCTGAATATTTCTTCATTAGTCGATGGACCTTATTACCATTCATGGTGTCTCGATAAGAAGTGGTTTTGGCCGAATAACCCTGATAGTCTAGTTGTTCAATATTAGCACCATGCTCAAGAAGGAGTTTGGTAACATTTGGTTTGGAGTAAATAACTGCTTCATGTAGTGGTGTGCGTTGGTGCTTATCCAGGGCATTTATATCTGCTCCATTTTCTAGAAGAAACTCGGCCGTGTCCACAGCATCGTAATAAGCTGCATAATGAAGTGGCGTGCCGTTAAATTTACCTCTGCCAGAGTTAATATCCATTCCATTTTCAAGGAATAACCGTACCAATTCAACACTATTACTTCCGGCAGCTAAATGGAGGACATTTTTTTCTCCACTACCTTCTAAATGAATATTACAACCTTTCTTTAGAAGATATTTGCAACCTTCAACCTCTCCAAAGAAAGCCGCATACATTAACGGTGAATAGTATGCGTCCCCATTAAAATTAATCGTTGCCCCATGTTTCAATAAAGTTTCCATTGCACCAATTGCCCCAGCGCGTGCTGCATAATGAAGTGCAGTATTATGAAACTTATCTATTTCGTTTACAGAATGACCTGCAGCAATCATTTCTGTCAATGCTCCCACGTCTCCTCTTGCAGCAGCTAATGAGAATTGATTGAGTTCGTCCATCCATGAATCACCAGGCTCAACGCTCCCCCCTATTTTACTTAGATATTCAGCACTGCCAGTTTCAGGACAGAAAGTTGCTAAAGAAAACGGGGTTACTCTGTCGTGTGACCGTTCTAAATTTATGATAGCCTTGTGTTCAACTAATAACTGTACGATTGGCAAATTTTCACAAACAGCAAAATGAAGGGGTGTTCCCCCATAGTAGGATTCTCTTAAATTGGGATCAGTTCCAGAATCTAATAACTCTTTGACAATTGCAAAATCGCCAGATTTAACTGCTGCAACTAGCGGCTTACCATATGGATAGTTGGGATCAACTCCAGCTTTAAGTAAAATGGTCACTGCAGCTAGGTTCTTATTTTCCGCAGCGATATCCAACGGACCAAATTCATCATTCATAAGTACATAGGGATTCTCACCTGATTTTAAAAGGTTTTCTAATTCATCAACTCTGTCGTTTGCATTTTCGCTTAATAACAATTGCAAGATCTTTGAATCGGATTGATTGGATTTATATGGTCTCACACCTTTTTTCTGTAAATAATCCATCATCTCTAGGTTTTTAGATAAATTTGCAAGATCAAATAATGATTTTCTTGAAGGAGCACGATAAAAAATATCTGCGCCGAACTCATCTAATAATTTCACAAAATCATACAATTTTAGCTCCATAAAAAAGTAAATGACAGGGGTACCTCTAAAGGATATCAAATTGGGATCTGTTCCATTGATAAGTAAAAAACGTGCTGCCTGAAGATCATTATTTTTTGATGCGAGTGAAAGTAGAGACTGATTTGCAGGTGAATAATTCATGTCAGCCCCTGTTAAAGCGAGCTTTTTAACCAACTGATCATTTTTTCTTGATGCAGCCATATATACAAGGGGTAATCCACTTTTTCCTAATAAATTGACGTTTGCCAAGGAATCTATCAGCGATTCATCTATTTCTTCGCGTTTGCCTAACCCAACTTTGTGATCAACAAATCAATAATACTGCAATAACATGATGTTACGTGTTTCGCGGGTGCCTTTATGGCACTACTTCTTTTGTTTTGTTGCATATTGTCGTTTTTATCGTTTGCCCTGGATTGTTTTTTACCCCCAGAACCGAATATATTTCTTGTTGCTGTGGTTCGGGTCGTGTGCTTTTTCTGATATGGACGGTATCCCCGTTTTTGCATTGCATGGATACTGTCGCCCGACACAGGGTTGACAAGATTTTGCGGATGCTCGACCAGCTGCTGTGGATCTTCGACTGCTTCAACCTGACTCGTATGGTATGCACCAGATGGTATGCCAGCACCGTAATAAACAGGTGTCCTGAAACTCTGTCGGTGATTTGATGATGAATTGGGCGTAAGCCAAGTTCGGATTTCAGCGAACGGAATACCGCCTCAAGATCCGTCAGCATGGTATAGGTGTTCCATAACAATGACTCATCCCAGTCCGCATGACTTGTCCGTAGACAATACACACCAGGATAGCTGTCGGTCGTGTTCTCCACCGCCTTCAGTTGCCAAGTAATTTTTGTGGCATTGCCGCTGCTCTCGTCTTTCTCGACTGAGATCGTATATTGCTTCGATGCTCTGGAGAATTTTTGTCTCAGACGGCCGATCTGCACCATGACCTTGTCGTATTTTTTGATACACCGCTTTTTCGCAAGACCACCCGCCAGCTTCTGCAGGGCTTCTTCCAGTCGGCGTGTGACTCGGTCATCAATTGCTTGGTCTTTCTTTTCCCGTTGACTGGAGTGGCAATACAACAGGGTCTCTTGTTTTTCTTCGTCAAAAACCTTCTGCACCCTGACCGTGCACTCGTCATCCTTCTTGACGATCACCGAGGATTCTTCATCAAATTCGCGGTGCTTCTTCCGGCTCACTACCAGGTATGGGTACTGATGTTCCCGCAACCAAGTGATATTGTCCTCAGTGGCAATACCGGCATCCATGGCCACAGTCGGTTTTCGGCCTGCGGCAGTGCGCCCGTTTTCGAGACCATGGAGCATCTCCGCTAAGGTCTTCGGTTCAGACACATTGCCCTCATAGACATGACTCCGTCGGGGAAAACCACTGGAATCGAGCACCAGACCCAGGGTAACCAAGGGGCAATCGGAACGTTTCTCCTTGGAATGACCATGGGCCGCATAGGCATTGGCTTTGCTCTGTCCCTCAAAATAGGTATTGGTCAGGTCATACAGGGTGATGGTCTCCTGCAGCCCGAACAGATCTCGCTCTCTTTCATATAAATGCTGCTCAATGACCTCTTTGTTCTTGAGCAGCTGATCGGAAATCCGGTACATGCCATACAGGCTGAGATTGTTGAAATCGAAATCAATCAACTCACCAAGGCCAGATCGTTCCCGGAGCCATTCATGTGTCGCCAATTCACTTCCGGGCATACAGCACCGGCCAATAATCGTTCCTATGGCTGCAGCCGCCTGCGGTCCATTAAAGCCAAGTTCTTTGAATTTTGTCTCAAGACCCAAAATACGCAACGTTTCCAGGGTGATGTGCTCGGCACCAACACTGCGTGGCCTATTCATTTCCAAACTGTCGAGATCGACTTCTCGGTAGTCACCGCCATCAAGATGATCAACGTCTTGATATGACGTGATAATCTTGGCCGCACAAGACTGAGCTAAGTTCTCAATATCACGATTAATTTCAAATAGACTCCGCTGTCCGCTCAGAATACCCTCAATCCGCCTGGCCAAATCAGGCCACTGTTCTCTCGGGAGGGCAAAATCGGCACCCAGGTTGAGCAAGGTGCGCTGCCGCACGCCTTTTTCGGTACGCTTGGATTCGACAAGACGGTAGCTGTAATACTCAGAGCCGTCATCCTTTTTTTTGATAGGTGATTTTCGTATAAACATGGAGCCGAGTTTTACATAAAAACCAGTTCTTGTCAATGATAAAATATATTTTATGGCACTACAAAGCGTCTCAAATTTTTATGTGGCTGATATTGCGTTGTTTTAGATTTTTCGTAAAACAGAAAATGGCCTTTTTAGAGCAGTTTGATAATCATTCGCACAAAGTTGGG
>CAZWYN010000039.1:0-4347 GCA_964638575.1 uncultured Pseudomonadales bacterium
GGGGAGAGTTCAGTGTGCATGTTTCGGAGTGGCCTAAGTTTGAAGAAAAATATTTAGTGAGTGAGATTGTAACTCTTTCGGTACAGATAAACGGAAAATTGAGGGGTACTGTGGAAGTGGCTTTTGATGCCGGTGAAGAAGAAGTGAGGAAAGCAGCTGAGGCACAAGAAAAGGTACAGAAGTACTTGGCTGAAGGAAAGATAGTTAAGGTTATTTTTGTGAAGGGGAAGACGATAAACTACGTTCTGGTTTCATAAAAGCGGTTTGTGATAACATAGTTTATGTTTAAAAATAAAAATTCTCTTTACGCACCAATATTGGTGGTGCTATTGCTCGTGGCCACTTTCTTTGTGGGTCGATTATCAGCTCAAGTTTCGTCACTTAAGGGCGGATCCGGTACGGGTACCGAAAAGGTAGCCGGAACACCTACTGCTCCAACCGAATCAAAGATTGCTGTTGCCGAGTTGAAAACCATGGCTAAGGGGTTGGGATTGGATACTAAGAAGTTTAATTCATGTCTGGATGATGGTACTTTTGCAGAAAAAGTAAAAGCCGAGGCTGCAGAAGGCACAAGCTTTGGAGTAGCCGGAACACCCACATTCTTTGTCAATGGAATTAAAGTCGTTGGTTCCTTACCTCAAGCCGATTTTGAAGCGATAATTGATGCCGAGTTAAAAGATGGCGGAGGAAATAAGGTAAAAACATCCTCAGGAGAACCACCATCCGAAAGAGAGTTAAATATTCCATACGGAGTCGGTTATGTAAAGGGAAGTAAGGATGCCAAGATTAAGGTTATGGAGTACACCGATTTTGAGTGTCCTTTTTGTAATCGTTCTTTCCCGACTATCGAAGCTCTCATGACCAAGTACAAAGAAAATATCAGTCTGGAGTACCGAAGTTTCCCATTAAATTTTCATGCTGATGCTCAGAAAGCTGCCGAAGCTGCACTATGTGCCGGTGAACAGGGTAAGTTTTGGGAGATGCACGACAAAATGTTTATCGTGATGGCTCAACAGTAAAAGAACCATAAATTAGTAAACAAAAGAGGCGCCCGAGAGCGCCTCTTTGTTGTTTGATTCTTGGCGGCGTGGTTTAGGGTAAAGTCCTTTGAACGTTGATTGTTTCTGCAGTGATGGTTTTGTCGACGTCAGGATTGTCGAGTGAGTGGATAAAAACGATGTCTTTGACGGCCAACTCGCTTTTTGTGATGATTCCTGATTCAGTGGCAGAAGTGAAGCTTATTTCAGTTTTTGGAGAGATAAGTATCCGCAACGATTTGATATTTAATGTTTTTATGACTTCTTCGGTAGGGTTTTCGGCTGCGGGAGGAGATACAACTTCAATAGAGTCATCTTGGATACTTTCAATTCTTCCGGGAATAAAAAATGGATTAGAGTAGACGGTGATTGAACCTGCCGTGATTGATCCATTGGAGTATTTTGTAAGATCGGTAGTTGTTTCGATGGTCACGAAGTCGTTTGGAAGAATGTCCTTGAAAACAATATTTTTTGTTATGGTGTCAGTTTTTCTTTCCGCCGAAATGTATGGGATAGAGAAAGATATTTTGGTAATTACAGCGTTTTTGTTGAGCTTTACTTCATAGATTTTAGTGGGTGAGGAACCGTCTTTATCTAGAAGGAGGAGTGACTGGGCTTCGGGGATGAAATAAATTGAGTTTCCCTTTATTTCATTTACGGTGCCGGAAAGGGTGGCTGTTGGAATAAATAAAGGAGTGTTTGTGGGGTTTGGAGCAGATTTTCGAAGAAGAAGAAATAATAATATGCTTAAGCCGAGTATTGCCAGTATCAGAAGAATTAGTAATGTGTCGAAAAAAGAGATTTTTTTCATTACTATTAATACTATAGATTACTCACCGGTGTATTGGTATGTCGCAGGGAGAGTGTAGTATGTACCTAAATTGGTTGAGAATGGCAAGGTATAGACGGTGACGCTTGTTCCGCAACAGCCTCTGGTATATGTGAAGGGGATGGTGTAGGTGGTTGCTGTTTTTGTGGTACAGCTGCAACACTCACTACAGCTGGTTTTGCAACCACAGATACAGCATACCTCATGAGCATTGTTACAGGTGACGTTGGCATTGCAACACTGAGTGCCGCAGAGAATCTCACACGCGTAGATGGGGTTACAGTTGACTGCATAAGTGTCTTTAGGTTTTTTGGAGGATAAAACAGTAATAGCGGTGCCTATTAAAAGGATTAGGACAGTAATAAATATTTTTTTGAAATGTTTCATTTCAGTTTTGACTCGATGTTTTGAAGTCTTTGGTTGAGATCGTTGAGTTGTGACTTGAGAGAGTCAATCTCTTCCTGCTGCTCTTTGATCGCTTCGATGAGGATGGGGCCAAGACGGTCGTAGGCGACGGCTTTATATCCATCGGGACTGGTTGTAACCAGTTCTGGGAAGATCTTTTCTACTTCCTGAGCGATGACACCGATTTGGCGGGCATTTCCCATATCGGCTTCGGTTTTCCAGTTAAAATACACACCTCTAAGCTGCTCGACTTTGTCCAGAGTGTTTTCCGGAAGAGGTTTGATATTTGTTTTGAGTCGGATGTCGGAAGTGGCGGTTATCGCTCCACCAGTATTAATGGCGTTGGTTTCCAAATTAACAACGAATGGCCAGACACCGTTATAGGTACACCATGTGGTAGAGTTTGTAGCCTCACATCCTCTTAAAATATAAAACAGGTTACTATTGTTGTGAAGCATTGCCCCTCGATGATCAGTATCCTTAAAATATATTGTAGGAGAAGAGCTGTTTATCCACATGTGACCGGTGGTTGTAACAGTATTGGAAAAAGTTCCTGTGCCACTTGTCAAAGCACCAACAGTGACGGTGCCTGGGGTGGATATCGTTTGTGAATTGTAAGTATATTTCCAATATCCGCCCGCCGGGATTCCAGCAGTGACGGTGCCAGCTCCAGTGTAACCAAATCCGTCTCCGGTATATGTCATGTGCATGGCAGCACCTCCTAAAGCATTACCTTCACCAATTGAGATGTATGCACCCTGGGCAGTCCAGTTGTCGCCAACGGAGGTAGAGTCAAGAACAAGATTTGGAAGAGAAAGATCGTTTGCGGTTCTAATATTTCCGTTGACCTGAAGCTTTTGATTTGGATTGGTTATTCCAATACCGACGTTGCCGCTGCCATCCATACGAATGCCAGATGTTGCACTTGCCCAAGGGGCTATAACAAATGCTCCAGCCCCCGATACACCAGAAGAATATATTATTCCATTGTCTCCTGCTTGAACAATGTTATTGTATGAACCGGTTCCAAGTGTCCCTCCCATAATTCTAGTCCAGGCAGTATTATTACTTAAATAAACACCATCATTTGCACTGGAAGTACGAATGTCGAGTTTGTTACCCGGAGCTGTAATTCCGATGCCAAGATTGCCGCCCATGAGAGAAAGTTGATTACTGCCTGATTTGTAGAGTTGGAGGTATGTGCCGGAGTTATTACCAAAGGTGATTCCTGAGGCGGCATTGTTGTTGTCGTCGTTAATTTGCATTCGAGAGACGGGGTCTCCATTACCAATCATTATTCTACCGACGCCGGAAGTGCCGGAAACATTGAAGGCATTTTGGCCATTGGCGACAAAGCTTAATAAATCATTGCCTTGTCTGTAGAAGCCGGTGTTGTTGTCGTTTCTAAAAGTGATTGTTGGGGAACCTGCTGAACCATCAGATAGATAGATTTGGCCATTGACGTCTAAGGGGACAGCGGGGTTGGTGCTGCCGATACCGACTTTGCCACCGATGTAGACATTGCCAGTTGCCGGAGTAAGGTTGGCAAAATTATCTGCCGGACAGCTAACTCCGTCACAAACGAGAAGGTTTTTGTTGACAATCTGAATATCTCCGACGGCGGCTAGAGCATCCGTGACGCCATTTATCATAAAGCCGAGACGAAGGAGTTCGCGATCTGAGGTAGCGATGGTGGAAGAACTGGGTGTTAGAGGATCGGCGTCAACCATGGTGAGATTTTGGACGTTGATATCACTTGGTCTGTAGCCTGAAGGACAGCTACCGTCTGCGTTTGCTTCTACTTTGCCAATTTGGGTAATGGGGTTGGTGAGGGTAAGTCCCGACTCCGGATCTTTATCAAGGGTAATAACATCAGCATAGCCATCTCCATCAGCATCTTTGATACAGAGTCCGCTTTGGATAATTTTGCCATTGGTATTGATGTAGACAATGGAATTTCCGCCGATACTAATTTGCTTTCCTGGAGAAAAAACTAAGGTTGAGTTTAGAGTAATTACGGAGTTTTGCAGTGTTAAATTACCAAGCGAAGTTCCGTTGACATCCTCATAAATAACA
>CAZWYN010000040.1:0-3986 GCA_964638575.1 uncultured Pseudomonadales bacterium
CGACCCCTGCGTCCCAAACGCAGTACTCTAGCCATCTGAGCTACACCCCGATGCCTATATTTTACCTCAAATGATGTAAAATATATAAGTTCATTCACGAACAATAATTCTGGTGGGTGTAGCTTAGCTGGCTAAAGCGCCTCCCTGTGGAGGAGGAGATCGCGGGTTCGAATCCCGTCATCCACCCAATAACCTGATATTGATTGATATATCAATATACACTTATACATAAACCCATATTGATGTAAGCTCTCGTGTAAAATGACAGCATGCTTCCACTTTCTCACACTTACGTCTCAACCAAAGTTACAGGACTTAAAAGCCCACTTTTGATATTCGGTAGTATTCTTCCTGATATAGCCGCCACTTCTTCTCAACGAATTAGCAGAGATAAAATCCATAATTCACCAAAAGAACTATATAAATTTATTACTGAGAAATACCCACAACTTACCGATTTGGCTTTAGGAGTAAGGCTACACAGTCAAGTTGACGGAGGAGCGGATTTCTATAGTGACAATATGCAAGTTGGATACGCAAGGTTAGAAGGCGAAAAAATTTCTTCTGAGGTCGCAGATTTACTAGAAATTCCAAAAGGTGGTGACGACTTGGTGCTTGCACATAATTTTATTGAAATGGCTGTTGATTTACACTTATATGAAGACAGTAGATATATTTGGGAAACCTATCTAGATGCAATAGAAAAGGTAAGGGCTGATTTTTCGGTAATAGCAATCTGTCTTGGTGAATATCTTGAATTAAACAAAGATTTAGTCTTAACAGAGTTAAATAATTTAATATTATTCCTAGATCCACAAAATTTTACCTCAAAAGCAATCGCAGTTGAAAAAATTACCTTACCTCTTATAAAACTTCGTTTCAAAAAAGATGTTTCTTTTCAAAATACTATAGAGATAGTAGACAAAGCCCTTAATATCACAGAGTCTTCTTATCAAAATTTTCTTGATGACGCTGTCGCAAAAGTAAAAGGGAATATTTTGCAAAAATAGACACTAACAAATTCCTCAATTTCTCAATTTGCACACAAACCGATTCTAAGAGAAATAAATTAGTTTGATAAATTTCAATGATTGACAGTGTATTGGGTGTATCATCACTCTATGCCAATTGCTCCAGAATTAAAGACGCTGCCGGAGATCATCGGAAAATTTAACCGCGCCGGTATGACATCTGAGTTGATTAATGCTCTAATTAAGGAAGAAACAAATAGGGATCTCGTTGATGATGCGAGAAGGCTTCTGGTTGAGTTTGGTGGAAACGAATTAGTTGATATACAAGGACTGGAGAACATACCTAAAAAGACTGGTTGTTTGGTAGTTTTTAACCATCCCAATATGGATGTCTTATTGCCTGCGATGTTGTCTTTAATGGTAAAGGTCCACGACAGTGGCGGTCATACCCCAACGATTTTAATGGGAGGTGAAATTCCCTTACTCGCCAAATTTAACGACACATACCCCTTGCCCGGATCTATTAAGTTAATTAACAGATTCCATCGGCTATACCCTGAAAATATAATTTCGGTGCCTATCTCTACCAAGCGCAAAGATTACCATTCCGGTCGGTTTTTAGCAATTAGAAAAACCATGACCGCACTTAAAAACGGCAATATGGTCGTGGTGTCACCGGAAGGCCATGTCGAAAAAGACAATATTATTTCTCCCATTGACATCCTACACACTGGTTCCGGAGGATTATCCATAATGGCCTCAAATCTGGGAATTCCGGTAGTACCGATAGGCATTTGGGAATTACACAAAGGTGAACAGGCACACGTCAACATTGGAAAACCTTTTTTTGTAAAAACCAAGGACAAAGAAGAAGCTGTCTGTGAATTAATGTATCGCGTGGCTCAGGTAATGCCCGAAAAATTTCGTGGCCAGTTTGGGTGGGAACTTTGATGTAAGACGTCAAGCAAACGTTATTACCTCACGCTTAGCAAGCCTATAAATCAATGCCGGTCTGTGCGCCAACCCCGACTTCCTTTTGCCCGTCGATACTAACAATCCCGAGGCCAGTATCCATTTCCTGAAATTGCGCTTATCAATCTTTTTCCCATAAATTATTTCGTAAATATTTTGTACTTCAGACAGAGAAAAATTATTTGGCAACAAACCAAATGCGATGTTGCTATAACTAATTTTGCCCCTAAGTCTCTTAAAACCAAAATTGACAATTTTTTTGTGGTCAAAAGCCATTTTGGGTAAACCATCGACAGGGAAATACTTGGCCTCTTTGACTTCACTTTTTTGAATTTTTTTGATCTCCGTAATTGGAGCTAAAGCATAATAGGCAACTGTAATTACTCTTGTCCTAGGATCACGCTTGGGGTCACCAAATGTAAAAAGTTGTTCCAAAAATAAGTTTTTAACACCGCACTCTTCATATATCTCTCTGGCAGCCGCCGAGTCCAGATCTTCCTCCATTCTTACAAATCCTCCCGGCAAGGCCCAGTATCCCTTGAAAGGCCAAGCCGCTCTCTTGATAAGCAAAACTTGGAGTTTATTGTCCTTTATCGTAAAAAACAGCACATCAACCGTCACCGAAGGCTTTTTAAAAACTTTCTTTTTGTATTCTTCTATAGTGTCGGCCATACACCAACTCTAGCACTAGCTTGGCTAATGTCAAGCAAACTCCTTTTCCACAACCTCCCAAAATTTATATGCCCCGTCTGAACCAACCTCTCCTGACTTAAGACTCTCATCAGAAAACTTATATTTCTCTGAACTCATTCGTGAAAAAAGACCGGAGTCCACCCCCCACATAATAAAGTCGGAAGCTAGCTTTGGATCATCCGGTAATCGAATCGCCCTGGGAATTAGTTTCCTTGTACCTAGCATCAATTCTTGTCGTTTTAAAAACTCCACGTTCTCATACTCCTGACGACCGACAGGAGAAGTAAATAGCAATAAACTTCCCCCTATCAAGTTTGGAGAAAGTATTGCCTTAAACGATTGTTCGCTGGGTTTGGTAATTTCCAAATGCATCAAGTTTTCCTGATATAGCAACTCATATAAACTAATCATTTCGTTGTCGTTGTTCCCAGTAATCAAACGTACGTGGGGAAGTGTGGACAGCTTTGATAAGAACATCTCGGTGTACACTGCTTTTCTAACTAAAACCCAAAAATGAAAACGGCTCGACTTGGTTAACATATTTTTAACCAAACTCGCAATGAAAGTCTGACCAACCGCGGCTCCTGAAATCGGAATCGCGACATTTATTGGCATATCCACCGACTCAAAAGTAGCTTGCCTCTTTTCGGAACCGGAGGAAATAGGTTTTGTTAATGTCGGACAAATAGGATAGGGGATAACGGAAAACTTTAGATTCATCTTTTTTTTCTTCGCGTAAGCCGCCAACTCGTTCCTTGTGTCATTACTAGGTACAAAGGTAAGATCGGCTCCTTTAATACACCAAATATGCTGAGACGTATCATCCGTAACCTGAACCACCAAACGTATTTTGATTCCTGTTTCTTTCATCAGACGATCCTTTATCTCACCAATTTGGTGAGCCATACCAAAATGAGTTGCCACCACCAAGATCTCATCAACTCCTTTTTGTTGCGCCACTATTTCTTTAAACTGTTTATATATCTTTCCGCTTGACTTAATCAATAACCACCGAGATATCACTGTAAAAATATCTTCTAATAAACCATACTGCAGTGTCGTAAAGATCCACTTCGCAATCGAATTAGTGCTGGTGAAACGATGAATATTAGTGATGAACTTATCATAAGATCCGAGCATGATGTATGGATACTTCTTCGGCCTGCTATCAACCAAAGCATCGGTAACTCTTAAATGGCCAAGCCCAGCGGGAGCGTAGGTAAAAATCAAAAGTTTCACTAATATCCAATATATACGATATATACAGCCAACGGATAAGAAAGTGTGGAATTTAAATGTGGGTCAGGCGGGACTCGAACCCGCGACACCCTACTTAAGAGGCAGGTGCTC
>CAZWYN010000041.1:0-3983 GCA_964638575.1 uncultured Pseudomonadales bacterium
AAAATAAAGTATGTTTGACGTAAACAAAATCAGAGAAGACTTTCCTATCTTAAAGAGAAAAATCCACGATCATAATTTGGTCTATTTTGATTCCGGGGCAACCAGCCAGAAACCAGAAGCAGTAATCGAGGCTATGAACAAGTATTATCGTGAGACAAATGCCAATATTCATCGGGGGGTGTATGAGATGTCTGTCGAGTCGACGCGTCTGGTTGATGAGGCGAGGGATCAGGTGGCCAAGTTTATTGGAGCGAAAGCAGAAGAAATAATTTTTACCAGGAACACGACGGAAAGTATTAATTTGGTGGCCTATTCTTGGGGTGAAGAAAATGTTCATAAGGGTGACGCGGTAGTCATTACCAAGTTAGAGCATCACTCAAATATGATTCCTTGGCAGGAACTGTGTAGGAGAAAGGGCGCGCAGCTTAGAGTGGTGGACGTAAACAAAAAAGGGGAGTTGGAAAAGGCTAAGAAAGCAGAAACGATGGAAGAAAATGGACTAAAAGTGGCTGTTGGTGGTTGGAGTGATCTGTTGGACGATAAGGTAAAAATGGTAGCATTCACCGGACAGTCGAACGTCCTGGGAACAGAAACGCCAGTCGAGGAAATTGTGAGAACGGTGAGGAGAAAGTCGCCAGCAGCATTGATTTTAGTTGACGGAGCACAGATGGTGCCGCATATGAAAGTAGATGTTTCAAAACTGGGAATAGACTTTTTGGTTTTTTCCGGACACAAAATGCTTGGCCCAACAGGAGTGGGGGTACTTTGGGGGAAGAAAGAGATTCTAAAAAAGATGAAACCGTTTCTTTTTGGTGGAGATATGATTGGAGAGGTGAAATTAACCGGGGCTACCTGGGCAGAGTTACCAACTAAGTTTGAAGCCGGGACGCCGGATATTGCCGGAATCGTAGGACTGGGTGCAGCAGTAAGATATTTGGAGTTTGTCGGGATGGAAAATATTCACAAACACGAAAAAGAAGTCTTAGAATATGCTCTAGTAAAAATGAAAGGTTTGGAAAAAGAAGGGTTGGTGATACTTTATGGATCGGAGGCGGAGACTCGTGGAGGAGCCATTCCCTTTAACGTTGTCGGGGTACATGCACATGACACGGCACAGATATTAGATAGCTTTGGAATTGCAGTGCGTTCTGGTCAACACTGTGCGGCTCCCCTGGTGACCAGTTTTGGAGTGACGGCGATGGTAAGAGTGACCTTTTATCTTTACAATACCAAAGAGGAAGTCGATTATATGGTCGATAAAATTAGAGAAGTACCAAAAGTATTTGCATAAATGTCAGAGTATCGAGAAATAATTATTGATCACTATAAGAACCCGAGGAATATGGGAGAACTTTCCGGAGCCGATAAAATAGTGGATGAAGCGAACTCTTCTTGCGGAGACTTGATTAAAATATACGTGAAACTTGATGATGGGAAAATTACAGAGATGAAATGGCAGGGAATTGGCTGCGCAATCTCAACGGCAGGAGCTTCGATGATTTCCGAAAAAGTGGTAGGTATGAGTAAAACAGATCTGGAAAAGTTTGGAGAAGGCGGAGTGGTGGAGATGCTCGGGGGAGAGATAATGCCCGGTAGAATGAAGTGTGCTACACTGGCGTTTCGGGGTTTATTAAAAGTATTTGAATAAATGACTAACGATTGGAAATTAATACTAAAAATAATACTGGGAAGCACCGCTTTGATGATGGTGGTAATCTTTGGATTGTCGAAAATGAGCAGTACGGGAACAAATCTCACAACAGACCAGAATATATTATTGGACGGAGCAAAGCTAGTTAAGGAGAACGGAGAAGCGGTGGTGACGGTGGTCAATTTTTCCGACATGGAGTGTCCCGCTTGTAAAAGAGCACATGGTTTAATCGGGAGTTTATACAGAGACAATATTCCTGGGGTAAAAATAGTATTTAGACATTTTCCATTAGGAATTCACAAAAATTCAATAATTACGGCCAGGGCGGTAGAAGCGGCTCGGGTAATGGGTAAAGGATTCGAAATGATAGATTTACTTTTTGAAACACAGGAAGAATGGACGGGCGAGTCAAAGATTGAAGAGATGTTGGTAGAGTACGCCAAGAGCTTAGGATTGGACGAAAAAATATTTAAAGAAAAACTTGACTCGGCAGAAGTGGCGGCGGTGGTACAACAGGATATTAGTTTGGGTAACAGTTTGCGACTTTCAGGAACGCCGACTATTTATGTAAACGGGGAACAAGTGGCGGTTGATTTTGTGATGAATAAGGTTACGGAGTTACTTAAAAGCAACAATGGGAATTAGCATTCCATTACTCACAGCTGCGGCTTTAACCAACGGATTAAATCCGTGCGGAATTGGAATGATGATCACCTTTTTGGGTTATCTTATTGTGTTTGGGGGAAAGGGGAAGGATAGAAATTGGATAATAAAAACAGGGGCAGTGTACATTTTGGCTGTCTTTGTGACTTATCTTCTGACAGGACTGTTGTTTTATGGAGTGGCATTTTATATTCAACGTTGGTGGCTAGCGAGTGTATTTAAATACATCGTGGGAGGAGCTTTAGTGGTTGCTGGATTAATTCAACTCAAAGATGTGTTTTTCCCCGACATGCCAATTCATTTACGGATGAGCATGAAAGGATTTGAAAGAATAACCAAGTTGATGGCCAAGGCCAACTGGGGAGTGACGGCCTTAATTGGATTTTTGACAACGGTATTTTCTACCCCCTGCATGTTGCCGCTTTATGTAGGGACGACGGCAGTAATTGCCAGATCGGATTTGGGTATGGTAAAGGTATTGGGGCTGTTCCTCTATTACAATCTGATTTTTATTTTGCCCCTAATTGTTATCTTGCTGGTGATGGCCGGAGGAAAACAGATTGTGAATATGAAAGAGTGGGAGCATAAAAATACTAAGTGGTTGAGATTTGTTTTGGGAATGGTCTTAATTTTGGTAGGAATTTGGATTGGGGTTAAATAAGGATTATGATTGAAATATGAGTGCAAAGAAGATGCCAGGCAGGGTGATCTACAAGACCAATTTGGCGGGCGATACCTGGATACTAGGAATTGAACTGGAAGAAAAAGCAAATTTTATTCCAGGACAGTTTGTAAGTTTGAAAGTAAATGAAGAAGGGCTGAGAAGGTCATATTCAGTGGCTAGTTTGCCGAATAAGAAGAATATTGAGCTAGTGGTGGATGTAGCACCAATGGGGGTGGGATCAAAATATGTTTTGGGGCTTAAGGTGGGCGACCTGGTAGAAGTGCTGGGATTTTTAGGTAAGTTTGTAGTGAGTGATGATACCCTGTCAACGCAGAAAGAATTGTTGTTTGTAGGAACCGGCGCGGGGGCAGCTCCTTTGAAACCGATGATTGAAGATCTGTTGATAAACAGGGGATTTCGAGGGGAGACACATCTAATCTGGGGAATGAGGTTTGAAAAGGATCTTTACTGGTTAGCAGAACTCGATAAATTACAGAGAGAGTATGATAATTTTCATTTGGATATTACCCTGTCTCGTCCGGGAGAAAAATGGCCCGGGGTCCAGGGGCATGTAGGCGACGTAATAGACAAGATAAAGATCGAAGGGAAAGAAACGAGTGCTTTTTTGTGTGGGAATCCGGAGATGATAATGGAGATGAAGAAAAAATTAATGGGTATGGGTGTGCCCGAGGAACAAATCTTTTATGAGCGATTCGCATGATAAACTGATGATAATGAACGACGAACCGGTGATGACGAAATTCAAAGTGGTGATTGATAAGAATAAATGTATCGGTGCCGGGTCTTGTGTAAATTTAGCCGGTTTGACTTTTAGGATGGGAAGTGACGGTAAGGCAGAGTTAATTGATCAGGATGGAAATAGTGATGAGGAAAAAATGCTAGCCGCTCAAGCTTGTCCAAATACGGCGATAAAAGTTATTAATACGGCGACCGGAGAAACGGTGTGGCCAGAAACAAGATTGGAGGTGAAAATATGAGAAGTAA
>CAZWYN010000042.1:0-3820 GCA_964638575.1 uncultured Pseudomonadales bacterium
CTGCCCAATCACCTTAAGGGGGTGAAAAAATATGACCAAACAAACACTCATCGGCATAGTGTCCAAAAAGGTACACTTGACCAAGAAGGCAGTTAAAGAAACTGTTGATACATTTTTCGAAGAATCTATTGTTGCGCTCGGTAAGGGAGAAAAAGTAGTTATTTCCGGTTTCGGTACTTTTTATGTAGGAAAAGTTGATGACAAGCAAGTAGTTCCTTTTGGTAATGAAGGTAAAAGACAGGTCGTCAAAGGTCACAAAGTCATCAATTTCCATGTCGGTAAGCCATTAAAAAAGAAGGTTTGGTAATGCCGTCCGTTTTCATCAAAACTTTCGGTTGTCAGGCAAACAAATCCGACTCCGAAAGAATTCTTGGTGATTACTCCTCCAGAGGTTATCAAGAAACTTCTGAGTGGAAGGAGGCGGATGAAATTGTTCTCAACACCTGTTCTGTCCGTCAATCGGCCGAAGACAGAGTTCGGGGTTTTCTCCTTAATTTGACAAAATATGTTAATGAAACTGGTAAGCTCAAACCCAAAGTAATTCTCACTGGCTGCATGCTTCACTTCAATGAAAAAGAAATTAAAGATCTTCTTCCGGAAGTTGACGAAATTCTTCCCATAGCCGAAGTCGGTTTCAATCAAAAAGCCATTAGAAAAGACAAAGATAACGCTTGGGTTCCCATTTCTACCGGCTGCAACTCGTTCTGCACCTACTGTATTGTTCCGTTTTCCAGAGGTAGAGAAAGATCACGTCCCCTAGATGACATTCTCAAAGAGGTTGAGAATCTCGCTAAAGAGGGTTACAAAACCATTAATCTCCTTGGTCAAAATGTCAACTCGTATGGTTTGGAAAAATCAGGGATAAATCTTCGCAAACTCTATATGGACAAAGAAAATTTTTCGGCGAACTCAATTCCCAGTAACCAGTCTCAGTATCAAAAACCAACGACCACACCACCTTTTGTTTTGCTACTCCAAAAAATTAGTCAAATATCCGGGGTCGAAAAAATTACTTTTTTCACCAGCAACCCTTGGGATTTTTGGAATGAGTTAATCGATGAAATTGCCGCCAATCCCAAAATTGATCGTTTTATTCACCTTCCGGTTCAATCAGGAAGCAACCGAATTTTAAAACTAATGAATCGGGGTTACACCAGGGAGTCGTACCTGTCTCTAGTTGAAAGAATTAGGGCAAAAGTCCCCAAGGCAGTTTTTGGTACGGACATCATTGTTGGCTTCCCCGGTGAAACGGACGCGGATTTTCAGGATACTTTGGATCTAGTGAAGAAGGTTGGTTTCAAGGTAGCCTTTGTTGCCAGATACTCTCCTCGACCGGGAACCGCCTCTTTCAGACTCTACCCTGACGATGTTCCAGCCAAGGTAAAAAAAGAAAGATGGGAAATCCTCGATCAAATAGCCAACAAAGACAACTTGGCGGATCGACCTCTAATTCCCTAACATGAGGAATAATAAACAAAAAATCATTATTATCTGCGGACCGACCGCCTCGGGTAAAACAGGCTTGGCTCTTCAATTGGCCAAAGAGTTAAAAACAGCCAACATTCTCTCTGTTGACTCAAGACAGGTATACCAAGACCTTGATCTAATTACCGGCAAAGACATCCCTGAAAATCTTCCGCCGGGAATAAAAATTTTTGGTCACGACATATTTACCCCAAATGAAAGAGCCAACCTCGCCGACTTTGTCCGTTACTCACAGGCATTAATTAAAGAATCAAGGGTATTAAACACCCCCTTAATTATTGTGGGCGGTACCGGACTCTACCTAAAAGCCCTCACTCAAAATCTCTCTGACATCTCTATTCCGCCCGACCTCCTTCTTCGCCAAAAGTTGGAAAAACTATCCGTCGAAAAACTCCAAGAACTACTCCAAAAAGAAAATCCCAAAAAACTATCATCGCTCAACCGCTCCGATTTTATGAATCCGCGGCGGCTGATTCGATATCTCGAAATATCACGGTCAAAAGCTAACTCGTCTGATATTAATATTTCCACAAAGAATACCTCGTTTTACTGGGTCGGACTTCTTCCGGACAAAGACACTCTAAAAACCAGTATTTACCATCGTGTTCTGGAAAGAATCAAACAGGGAGCGGTAGCTGAAGTCAGGGCTTTACTAAAGAAATATCCCGACAGAAGTCTTGCTGTCTACACTAGTCTGGGAGTCCCTCAGATAATCGCCTTCCTGGAAGGAAAGCTCTCTCAAAAACAGTTAATTGAGGTGTGGACGAACGCCGAAACAGACTACTCCCGCAGACAAATTGTTTGGTTTAAAAAACAACCGGGTATTGTTTGGTATGATAAAAGTACTGATAGGACTTTGCTTGTTAGTCAGCTGAAAAAAATATACCAACAAAATGCTTAAAAAAAGACGTATCACCTTCGATCTTTCCATCGCCAGTATTATCTGGGTTTTATTCTCTCTTGCCGTTGTTTTTAGTATTGTCCAACTTCTGGATATTATTGTTTTGATTTTCTCGGCAATTTTGATTACTTTGGCTATCTGTCCACTAGTCGATTGGTTCGAAAAATTCAAGATCAAGAGGGGACTCTCCGCGATGGTCATTCTTCTTACTTTTTTTGGTTTAATTATTACTCTGGCGGTTTCCGTAGCTACACCTTTATTCAATCAGACGGAACAGTTCCTTCAGAGACTCCCCGCCCTTATTGAAAAGGTCAGCCCCATAAAATTTGATGTCAATTCCTTTTCAACTCAAATTTCTCAAGTCCCCAACCAAGTTTTTAAAATTGCTCTAGACACCTTTTCCGGATTTCTCACCATTTTTGCCGTCATCGTTCTCAGTTATTACATGATTCAGGAGATGCATAAGCTAAAAGGCTACTTTACCTTTTGGTGGTCCGAGAAAGGCAATCAGTATTATCAAATCGTCGAAAAGCTTGAAGTCGAAATTGGGCGTTGGATTAGAGGGGAAGTACTCCTAATGCTCATTGTCGGCATTTTAAGTTATCTGGGTTACATCATTGTTGGCCTTCCCTACGCCATTGCTCTGGGTGTTATCGCCGGTATTTTGGAGCTAGTTCCCAATGTAGGTCCCACGATTGCGACCGTCCCTGCCGTCCTAGTCGGTTTTTCAATCTCTCCCGCTCATGGAATTGGTGCCCTGGTCGTCTCGATCATTGTCCAGCAGCTGGAAAACAACTTCATTGTTCCCAAGATAATGCAAAAAGCCACCGGTCTAAACCCGATTATTACTCTTCTTGCCATCATGATTGGTTTAAAACTTGGCGGACCAATACTTGCCGTTCTTTCACTTCCTGTTGTCTTATCTGCCAGGGTGATTCTCGCCCACATTAGGGTAAACAAAACCACCAATATTCCTGAGATTCACTAACCCTTTCGGGACTCCCGGGTCATAGTAAGCCGGATTCTGTCTAGGAGGAACATCTATCTAATGCTCGAGACTTCTGGGACGGAAAAGATACCTTAATCCCAATTCGTCGATTGCAGCGGGGCGGGTTACCACTTGCTCAGAATTACTTTTGAGCAATCTCTTGTATCCAAGAGCGTTTCACCTTTATTCGTCTCTGTGGCCCTATCGCGCCTCTCGAGTCACCTCGAGAAGAACCGAGTTTCCTCGGCCACCCTATCTTTTAGCTGTCCGGACTTTCCTCCCTACCTTGCGGCAGGGCGTTCCTCACCAGCACCCGGGAGTACTACTATTATATAGTAAAACCCATAGTATTGCACAACCCGACGCCCTCCAAGACTTTTTGTTGACAAAACAAAAATTCTCTATAAGATAGATATATGAACACAAGTGTTTTTTACTCTTTTGAG
>CAZWYN010000043.1:0-3150 GCA_964638575.1 uncultured Pseudomonadales bacterium
GTTATCCGCTCTGTTTGCAAAACCAATTATTAATCTTGTTTTTGGTGACAAATTTATCTCAGCCGTTCCCGTCTTTCAGGCACTAACTATTGCCATGATTCCCTTTATCTTTTCTATGGCTACAATATCGGCTCTCATCTATACCTACGATCAGGCCAAGTTTATTGCTCGACTTACTGCTTTTCAAGTTATCTCCATGGTTGTCATGGAGATAATTCTCATTCCCTCGCTTGGTTCGTTTGCTCCACCTATTGCTCTTGGAGTTACAAACACAGTTGTTTTGATAATTACTAGCATCAAACTTTACAGATTACTTACCAAAAATGAAGAAAAATAAAATTATTGTTCACTGCTTAGTCAAAAACGAGGAAAACTTCATTTGGTATGCTCTTCAATCTGTTCTTCCTTTTGTCGACAAAATAATGGTCTGGGATACTGGGTCGGAAGACAAAACTGTCAAAATCATTGAATCAATAAAATCGCCCAAAATCGAATTAAAAATCATAGGCAAAGTAGATAAAGACAGTTTTACTAGCGCTAGAAATGAGATGTTGAAGAATACGGACAAGCAAAAATATGACTGGCTAATGATATTAGATGGTGACGAGATATGGCCATCCAACTCTTTCAAAAAAATTAGATCGTTTATAGATTCTCATCCAGAAACACAAGCAATTTTTCTTAATACAATGAATTCAGTTGGAGATATTTATCACAAACAAACCCAGTCTGCTGGTCATTACAATATAAAAGGAAAATCAGGCCATCTTAGTGTGAGATTCATTAATCTTAAGAACGTTCCCAACCTCAGGGTTGATCTACCTCATGGTCAACAGGGATTTTTCTCAGACAAAACCTTGGTTCAAGAGCTACCAAATGTTGATTATGTAGATACTTATTATCTCCACACGACCCATCTTGAGAGATCTTCTCTTGACAAGTCAACACTAAAAAGAAGTATAAAAAGAAAATTCGAACTTGGTGAAAGAGTCCCTCTTGATCAACTTCCAAAAATCATCTTTGCAAAACATTCAAGTCTTGTTCCTGATGTTTCCAAGCACATGAATTTTATTGTCTTTTTACAATGTCTTGCCCTAACTATTCCACGTCGTATTAAGCGTTTATTTATTTCTCCCACTGAAGGCTACTGACTACTCCAAGTTGTATTTCAAGATACACCACAAAGCCCAAACACCATCTTTCCAGCCAATCTTCTTTCCTTGGTCGTAGTTTCTACCAGAGTAGCTAATACCTACTTCATATACACGACATTTCATTTTGGAGATTTTTGCCGTAAACTCCGGCTCCATACCAAAACAATTTTCTTCAAGATGAAGTTTCTCGGCTACTTCACGAGTGAACATCTTGTATCCCGTCTCCATATCGGTGAGATTAATATTCGTCATCATGTTTGATACTCGTGTTAGAAATTTGTTTCCCACCATGTGCCAATAGTTAAGTACTCTGTGTGGTCTGTCACCCAAAAAGCGAGAGCCAAATACTACGTCCGCCCTTTTATCCAAGATTGGCTGGAGTAATAGGGGATACTCCTTGGGGTTGTACTCCAAATCGGCGTCTTGGATGATCACAATGTCTCCTGTTATCTCCTTTAGCCCGCGTCTTATTGCCGCCCCTTTCCCTTGATTTTTCTTCTGAAAGATTACTTTTACTTTGCGGTTTTTAATTCCTTTCAAAATTCGCGTCGTACCATCTTTGGAACCATCGTCCACAACGATAACTTCTTTTTGTAGTTTTCCAATGTTTGCTTTCAGAACAGCCGTAACCGCTTTCTTTATAAAAGCTTTCTCGTTGTACACCGGCATGATAATTGATAGCTTCTTCACTCTGGCTCTAGTTTACAATAGGTTTATGAGATTAGCGTTTGTAAATTTCTATTCCGGCCTTGCCGAAAGAGGAGGGGAGGCTTTTGTAAATTCTCTAGCAGCTTCTCTTGCCAAGAATAATGATATCTATGTATTTCAAGCCGGTAAGGCAACTAAGAAATCATATGAGGTCGTTTCAAAATCAGTTAGATTCAACCCAAACCATTACCATACAAACTTGCCGGTTACTCATATTTTAAAAAGACTATTTCTGGATTATTTTTCCCTGAAAGTCCTTGTGTTTTCACTTAAAATTATTCCTGAGTTAATCAAATTAAAACCAGACTATGTTTATCCCTTAAATTCCGGCTGGCAAATATTGATACTGTCTCTGGTGGCAAGAATTTTCGGCATCAAAATAATTGTCGGGGGTCACTCCGGACCGGGGTGGAATGACAGAACCAATCTTCTGTTTCACCCAAACATTTTTGTTGCTCTTACAAAGACTCAAGCAAACTGGGCGAAAAAAGCTACCATATGGAACAATCAAAAAATTTTAGTCATCCCAAACGGAGTTGATACAAATACTTTCTCACCTGAGGGAGAGAAACGAGACGTAGGATTGGAAAAACCAATCGTTCTTGCCGTTGGCGCCGCCATTAAAAGTAAAAGAATCAGAGACACCATAAGGGCTGTAGCTAGACTAAAAAACACCTCACTATTAGTAGCCGGCACTGGTCCTTTGGAAAAAGATGAAGACCTACTTGGAAAGAAATTGCTAGGAAATCGATACAAAAGAATTAAAATGACTCATGGAGACATGCCCAATATATATCGTAGCGTCGACGTTTTTACCCTGTGTTCAGACAGCAGTGAAGCCTTTGGTATTGTATATCTGGAAGCTCTCGCCTCTGGTCTTCCGTGTGTAGTTACGGATGATGCCAGTCGTCGGGAAATCTTAAACGACGCCGGCATTTATGTAAAAGACCCGGAGGACTCAAAAGAGTACGCCGACAAACTAAAGGAAGCTCTTCTCCAGAAATCACCTGAAAAATATCTTAAACAAGCCGAAAAATATTCCTGGGAAAAAATCGCAGACAAGTATGAAAAAATCCTGGACAAAAAATAGCCATCGGATTCTAGAACAGGCAACTGGTCTTAATCATTACAACCGTTGGGTTATTTCCATCTTCAAACAATATTTCGGAAAAAATATTCTTGAAGTCGGCTCAGGTCTCGGTGGTCTCTCTCAGTATTTCCCCAAAACAGATATCACTCTTTCCGATCTTCGTTCTGACTACTTCAAATATCTAAAAAAAAGATTTGA
>CAZWYN010000044.1:0-2906 GCA_964638575.1 uncultured Pseudomonadales bacterium
GCAAGTACAAACAAGAACTTCCAAAAAGGAAATTTATCACCTTCGCGAACATGAACATTTTACCATAAACCCTCACAAAAGTGCTAACCAAAAATCCCTATGGCTACCACAAAATAGTAAGTTTACTCAATTACTCCGCCCCCCAAACACTCCCCGTCCTCACCATAAAACACGGCGCTCTGTCCACTCGCAATTCCGCGAATAGATTTATCCAATATCACCAGTAATCCATTCTCAGTCTCCATTCCCCGCGCTCCAATCAACTCTCCACCATGTCGGATTCTCACGATTAGATGGTCAAGGTTCCATTTTGTTTCCGATATTCTGTTTATCTCGCTCACTTGAAACTGGTCTCCTCCAGCCTCATTTTCCAAAGCCACCGTCAAAATATTTTTCCTGGCATCTTTACTCACCACATAAAATACCGGCGTTACCCCCTTCCCCGCAAATTTTCTTTGTGCTAAAGGGAGTATCTCCCAGCCGCCTCGCTGACCTATGGTATAAAAACACACCCCGTCATGCTTTCCGATTTCTTCACCATGAATATCCAATACTTTACCCGGATTTTCTTTTAATCTTCTGGCTAAAAACTCTCTCGCCTCCACATTACCCACAAAACAGATTCCCTGTGAATCTTTCCGTTTGGCCACACTCAAGTTAGCCTTCTCCGCCATCTCCCTCACTTCGTTTTTTGAGTACTCACCTAATGGAAATAAGGTGTGTGTCAGTTCCTTCTGTGTCAGCTTCCATAAAAAATATGTCTGGTCTTTATGTTTGTCCACGGGAATCATCAGCTTAGAATCGGTAAGCTTCGCGTAATGTCCGGTGGCAATATAATCAAAGCCGTTCTCCAAAGCCCAGTTCAAAAACAGGCCAAATTTAATTTCGCTATTGCACATCACGTCCGGGTTTGGTGTTCGTCCTGCCTTGTACTCATCATAAAAATACGTGATTACTTTTTGGTTGTACTCTTCTGAAAAATCCAAAACCGTAAAGGGGATCTCAAGCTCCAAGGCTGTTTTCAAGGCAAAAGTTCTGTCCTCATCCGCTCGACAGCCATTTTTTTTGATCCACTCCTCGCGGGTCAAGCCATCCTTCTCGGTCTCACTTTTTGGCGGCCAGCAGTACAAGTGTACGGCTGTCACATCATATCCCTGCTCCTTTAAAAGCAAAGCCGCCACGGCACTGTCTACCCCACCTGAAACTCCTACCGCAATCTTTTTCATCAACCAATATTATAAGCCAAGCTGTTTCAAATTGCTCTCACAGAGATAATATCCCGATTTTTCTTTCAAACAAGCCTCAAACTCCTCTCTTGCCTTGTCAGTATCTCCGCTCCACCAGTAATACATTCCCCAGTTATTCATTAGTTCGGGATAACTTGGATAGATCGTCTCTGCTTTTTCTAAAATCTCTCTTCCTTTTACAAAATCTTTTTTTAAAAGATACACCGCTGCTGCATTACTTTGTGCCATTACACTGTCTTTGGCATAAACCGCATCATGAATAAACAAACGCTCCTGCGATAACCAGTCAAAATTTCGCACCAAGGTCCTCCCGGCAAACAACACTATTAATATCACCAATATCCACCTATTCCACAATTTAAGATTCATAAGCACTATCACCATTCCCAAGCTTGACCAAAACCAAAGTCTTTCCCCAAAAATAGTTCCGATGGAGAAAAGAAAGTTTCCTGTAATCGTGAGCGGGCCCCAAAACAAAATTTGACCCAATATCCATAACTTGTTGTTTCTCAGTTTTGTAAACAGACTTCCAATTGACAAAAGCATCAAAGAAGCCCCACCCAACACCCTCCAATCAAACCAGCCGGAAATCAACCTTAATTGATTAAAGGAATAATCATAACTGAGATTGAGAGGAAATATCACTTTTCCGATACCAAACGGTACCAAAGCAAGAGCATTGATTATTCTTTGACTGGCACTCACAAACTTCAGAGGGTTTTCCACTATTGTCGCGCTGTTTTCCATTCCTCCGCCCCCTAAAACAATCATCCTCAAAATTAAATAGCTAATCATCACCAACACATAAAATGAAATTACTCCTATCCTGACATCCTTCCTTTCTTTACTTAAAAACAATAAATATATCAATATCGGCAGACCAACAATGGCAACTTCCTTCGAAAGTAAAGCCAATAAAAACATCAGAGCCGACAGCTCCCATTTTTTTCTAAACTGCATTAACATTGCCCACAAAACCAATCCCAAAGACAGTATCTCCGCCCTCCCTACTATATTATTCACTGCTTCGGTGTGTATCGGTAGAATCGTAAAAACAACCGCTCCCCAGAAAGCCGTTTTCTCTACGCTAATCTTTTTTAATACCTCAAACACCAACCAGCAAACTCCGGCATAAAGCAAAATATTTATTAAGTGAAATCCCCAAGCTCCTTTCCCGATTACCAAAGCATTGAGATAAAAACTAAAGCTGGTAACGGGTCGATATGCTCCGGAGCTTCCCTCATCCATATAATAGTATGGTCTCGCAAACGTGGCTCCGAGGGCACTCACCCTACCCATCTCCGAATCGCTTTCAATCACCCTCGTATCATCCTGAACAAATCCCCCAAAGACACTCACTCCATAAATCGCCAAGGCCAAAATAAAAATCTTCCACCCTTTCATTCTTCAATTGTAATGCCCCTAACCCCTTTAGACTAAACCTGTTTTTTGACTATCTTTTTTACCCGAAACTCACTTTGTCCTTGTCGTCTGTCTTTTAAATCTCTCTCCTCCTTTTCTCCCTTCTCCCTTCTTATCTCATCACTCTTTGTCTCAAACTGGTTATGAAAACTCGGGCTGTAAACGGTACTCTTTTGCCTCATACCATCATAGTAACAAAACTAACAATACAAAATCAAGAAAACACTATTCTCCTGA
>CAZWYN010000045.1:0-2842 GCA_964638575.1 uncultured Pseudomonadales bacterium
ATGTGGGTCAGGCGGGACTCGAACCCGCGACACCCTACTTAAGAGGCAGGTGCTCTAACCGACTGAGCTACTGACCCGAACATGAGTATTTTATCATCAAAACTACCCGCAATAAGCTAAAATATAGCTGTTGCTCCAATAGCTCAATGGATAGAGCATCGGCCTTCGAAGCCGCTGGTTGCAGGTTCGACTCCTGCTTGGAGCACAAAACTTGACAGGACCACCCATTTCTGACACGATTAGTTAGTTTTATGATTAAAAAGGGTTTAGTCCTCTTGGTCGTGTTTTTAGGCCTTGCCGAGATAGTTTTTAGTATCAACTCGAATTCACTGAACGATACCGCTAGTAACTCTTTGTCTCAATTTTCAAGTAAAGGGGTTGAAAGAGAGTACACTCTCACCAACTTTGACGATCCGGTAGTCTTTGCCGCCCTCCCTTCGTTTGACCAACAAATACAAACATCAATCAAGACGGCTGATGCCAGGTCGGAAATAATTCGTCAGTACCTCAATAGATATGGTTCACCTCTCGAACCCTACTCCGACCTTATTGTTCATCTTTCGGATCAATACAACTTTGACTATCGCTGGCTCGTAGCTATAGCCCAACAAGAATCAGGCCTTTGTCTTCATATTCCGGAAAATTCATTCAATTGTTGGGGGTGGGGGATATACGGAGACAAAGTCACTCGCTTTGATAACTACGAAGATGCTTTAAGGAGAATCTCTCCCCAATTTACAAAAATCTTCCTCAAGGGAGATCATTCCAAGGACCCACTGGAGGTCATGAAGACATACACTCCTCCGTCAGATGGTTCCTGGGCAGCTGGGGTTTCCACCTTTTTCGAAGACCTAGACTAGTTCTAATGGTAAAATATCGGAGTATTCTTCTCTTGCCGAGGTGGTGAAATGGTAGACACGATAGGTTTAGGACCTATTGCCCTTAAAAGCGTGGAGGTTCAAGTCCTCTCCTCGGCACCAGCGTTGAAAAATTATGCTAGTTGTGTTACTCTAGAATAGACCAATTATGACAGAGACAACAGTTGTAAAATCCGAGAACGTAGAAGCCCCAAAAAACCCTTTTTTTGTTTATATTGACAAAAGGGCCAGCATCGGCTCAGTAAGAGAATTGATTGGTAATTCGTTTGGAGATGGTGTTACACCATGGGATTTACCTGAGGATCCGGAAGAGCTTAAGCAAGTCTTAAGTGAAGCTGTAGATTATGCAGTTTCGCGAAAAAAAGCAATAGAATTAGAGGCAAAATAACTCCTCAACAATTTTAGCCGTTCAGCTAGAGTTTCAGTCTCTCTTGATGTAAAGTTAAGGATGCCGAAAGTGTTCGATTTGAGTCCTCTCCTCGGCACAAAATAAGGATATAATATCCACCATGAAACTAACCGTAAAGGAAATAAAAAACAACACCGCCCATATCGAGGCCGTTTTAACAGAAGCTGAGGTTGCCTCCGAAAAAGAGCATGCCGTAGACGAATTAATAAGTACCGTCACCGTCAAAGGATTCCGTCAGGGTAAAGCACCCAAATCCATTGCGGCCGAACACGTCGACCCCGATAAGCTCTCAAACCATATCTTAAGCCACGTTTTAAATAACATCGTCAGTAGTGCCCTAAAAGAAAATAAATATCAACTCCTTGGTAGGCCAGTTCTCGAAAATATCGACTCCAAAGAAAATAAAGGCTGGGTGATCAAACTCTCCCTGCCTCTTTTCCCAAAAATAAACGTCGAAAACTATCAAAAACTATTTACCCAAACAAAGCCAAAAAAAGGAACTAAACCAAAAACAGAAGAAGAGAGAGTGGAAAAAATCTACCAAACACTTCTGGATAATATCAAGGTTGAAGTTCCCGAGTCCGTTATCGAAGAAGAGGTTAACTATAGTCTTGAAAGACTCGAGGCCCAAGCCAAAACTCTCAATCTGACTCTAGAAAACTACCTCAAGGCTGTCAAAAAAACTCTAGACCAAGTCAAGTCTGAGTACTCAAAAAGAGCGGAAGAATCAATCAAATTAGATTTAATTCTCCTAGAGATTGCTAAAATAGAAAAAATTGATACTTCAAATCAGGAGGTTAACGAAGTAGCCAAGGCTGGTGGAGTACCTGAAAACCAACTTGCTCAGCTAAAAACAATCATCAATCGTCGCAAGACCATTGAAATATTACTAAAACTTTGTTAACTTAATTCAGATGGGACAAAACTGGACAGGTTCAGCTGGAAACAGCACCGGTAACATAAAAATCCAAAATTTTTTGGAGGCTCTTCGCAATTCCCAGTCTGGAGCAGCTCCTGTCGG
Organism: uncultured Pseudomonadales bacterium; assembly: GCA_964638575.1. Lineage (GTDB taxonomy): Bacteria > Patescibacteriota > Microgenomatia > UBA1400 > MFAQ01 > UBA2277. The sequence continues at coordinate 2,309 of CAZWYN010000045.1, forward strand.
AAAGACTGAAGCTCAGCCCGCAAGAAACGTCTTTGCAGAAATTCAGGCAAAAAAAGAGATCGAACTGAAGAGAATTGAACAGTTCCAACATCAAAGAAATCAGGAGTGGAATAAAGTTTTTTCCTCAAAAGAAGTTCAAACTGAAAAAAAGATCGAGTATATTAGAGAACAACTCCAAAAACTAAGCGCGCAGCTTAAAAGACTGGACAAAAACATTGTCAAGGCAGTTGAATCTCCAGTTGTTGCTTACGGTATGTATCAAGAAAATTTCCTTGAGCATATTCAAAAAATAATTCGTCTCTACAGCCTCAAGGTAAACAGTGCTAACAGTTGGCTGGAAATGTATCAGAGCAGGTCAAGGAAACTAGGTGCTTACTGGGGAATGGCCAAGTCAAAGGGGAGCTCGTTTACCCAAAGTAATGAGCGTAGTGTCGCCACTTCCATAGGCTAATAAAAATCTCACCACGAGGATGAGATTTAATATTGTGGGCCCGACTGGACTCGAACCAGTGACCTCTGCAATGTCAATGCAGC
>CAZWYN010000046.1:0-2741 GCA_964638575.1 uncultured Pseudomonadales bacterium
AGCAAAATCAGACTGGCTGAAAGAAACTCTAGAACAACGGCAAAATATAGCGAGGTGGTGGTGTCAGTAAGAAAAAGCATTCTGAAGTAGCGGTAGAAAACTTGGTGGATGAGAATGAGCTTGTCTGTGGTACGGCCGGTGAAAACGAATTGGATGTGGGCAAAGAAGAGCGGATTACCAATCTTTTCAAACTGAAAACGCATATATGAGAGGAGACCAAGGGGAGGAAGAGCCAACCAAATAGCGCTGGGATTAAGAGATCTTTTAAGACTTTTGCCATAGGCTAACCAGAACTCGTAGGCAACTACCGGCCAGAGAAAAATACCGGTAACTCTAGTTGCCGAAGCAACCATGGCAGTCAAACAGGCCAAAAGAAAATATTTTTTGCGGGCGAAATAGAAACTGAGAACTGCCAAGAGAAGAAATAGAGACTCACTGTAGACAGAACCAAAGAAAACAGAAGTTGGAAAAAGTAGTACCAAAAAAATAGTAGACCTGGCTATCCTGGGTTTTTCATCGAGGAGGACGAGACGATAGAGAAAGAAAAGCGCAGCGATGAAGAAAAGATGGGAAAGAAAAAGACCAGAAATGATGTAAGAACCAAAAATATTTGCCGTTCTAATGAGCCATGGATAGACTGGAAAAAAGGCGTAGGAAAGATCTGTTTTTCCCGGAAAATCGTAATGGTACTGCGCGATTGAAAGATAGTGAAGGCCGTCGAAGTTGGACCACATGGTAAGTAAATCCCCTGTCGAAGCCGTGGGTGTGAGATTGGTAAAGCGAGGACGAGCGGGAAGAATAAACATGGCTACAACAGCTACGGCAAAAATTAGAATGCGCCAGACGAGAACTTTTTTGAAAATGTTTCCAAACGACATGGTTAAGAATGATTATATCGCTTGGTTCTGTGTAAGGTGAAGCAAATTTGCTTTCGGGTATTGTATGGTGTTAAATAGTAGTATGATCAAAACAAAATCTAAAGAGATGGTAGAAATATCAACCAACAAATTCGCCATCTTTAAAGGAAAAAGGGTTCGTAAGGTAATTTTCCAAGACGAATGGTGGTTTTCAGTAGTGGATGTTGTTGAAGCTTTGACTGGTACAGATAGACCTCGTAAATATTGGAGTGACCTTAAAACAAAACTTACTAAGGAAGGATATTCCGAAGTGTCCGAAAAAATCGGACAGTTGAAATTAGTTTCACCTGACGGTAAATTACGAGAAACTGATTGTGCCAATACCGAAACAGTATTTCGTATTATTGAGTCTATCCCCTCTCCCAAAGCCGAACCATTTAAGCGTTGGCTCGCTAGAGTAGGATATGAGCGAGTACAAGAAATTGAAGACCCGGAGTTAGCTACTAAGAGAACACGGGCACTATACAAAGCCAAAGGATATCCTGATTCCTGGATCGAGAAGCGGATGCGGGGAATTGAGATTCGGGAAACTCTGACGGACGAGTGGAAACATCGTAATGTAGGTGGTGATCGGGAATATGCCATTTTAACAGCGGAAATTTCTGGAGCCACATTTGGTATGACACCTAGTGAATACAAAAAATTCAAAGGCTTAAAACGACAAAACCTTAGAGATCATATGAATGATCTTGAGCTTATTTTCTCAATGCTCGGTGAAGCGTCAACTACAGAGATTGCCAAAAGTAAAAATGCCCAGGGATTTGGGGAAAATAAAAGAGCGGCTAAACTGGGAGGGGCTGTCGCAGGAGGTGCCAGGAAAGATTTAGAACATAAAAGTGGAAAGCGGGTATCGACCAAACGAAATTATTTATCTATTGGAAAAATAAGGAAATTAAAGTGAGGTAAATTTGCTTTCGGGTATTGTTTGGTGTTAAATGGTAGTATGGTCAAACATAAAATATGGCTGTATAGGGATATAGGTAGAGATTCACCCGTTAAAGACTTCATCGATAAGTCAAATAGTAAACAACGAGGCAAAATACTTAAACATCTTTTGTTTTTGACAGAGTTTGGAATTTCAAAGCATAATCCTTACTTAAAAAAATTAACCGGTACACAGATGTGGGAGTCAAGAATACTTGGGAAAGATAATATTCGTATACTTTGTGTAAATTCAAAATTTGGTATTGCAATATTACATATTTTTATTAAAAAAAGACAGAAGGCTCACACTTCAGATATATTATTAGCCCTAAAAAGATTAAAATCGCTGATTTGACAAATTATATCTTTTAAGGTATATTTATATACATGAAAAACTTTATTAAATTTGATGTACAAGAGTACCTAGATGAACAGCTAAAAGATCCTGATTTTAGAGCGGAATGGGATAAGTTGGAGCCTGAATATCAACTTATGAGAGAAATTATTAAGGCCAGGAAAGAGAAACATCTAAACCAGAAACAGCTTGCGGCCAAGGCGGATACTACTCAGGCTAAAATTTCTAAAATTGAGGCTGGATTGTCTAACCCTACTATCCAAACAATGAATAAAATTGCGACTGCTTTTGGGAAAAAGTTACAGATTAGATTTGTGTCTCCTGTATAACTTTTTTGTAGACTTCTCGTGTATCTCTGGCTGTTTTTGACCAGGAAAAGGTAGAGGCTTTTGCTTTGGCTTCTTCGATTTGATTTTGTTTGGCTTTGGGCGTGAGTGCTAACGCTTTTTTGATTGCTTTCTCCATTGAGACAAGTTTTCGAGGGTTAAAGGTGATGGCTTCTTGGTGATAGATTTCGGGAAGACTGCTAGAGTTGGAACTGACAA
>CAZWYN010000047.1:0-2449 GCA_964638575.1 uncultured Pseudomonadales bacterium
GATTGACTCTGTCGGATAACCCGCACCATTCTTTCAAACGGAGCGAGTGTTCGTCTTCCAGGAGAGTTTTAATAATGGCGATGACGCCAGTTTCGTAGCTCTTGGGGCAGATATAGAAAACCCCTTGCGTTTCACCGGAAACAACGGCCTTGAGGTCTGACTGTTCGGCGATAAAGTTCAAGGCCGCTGGCACAGCGCCCCATTCGAACTCGGAAGACCCCATGTAGTCAAAGGAAAAAATGTCCTTCAAAATAGACATCGCTTCTTTGGAAAGGCCACCATTTTCGAGCCCTCCCCCGAAAGACCATGGATTCTCATGTCCGATCGGTTTTTCAAGCCTTTGGATCAACCAGGAACGACACATTTCATCTTTCAACACCAATTTTTCTTTCATCGTCTTGTTCTCCTTTTACGATATTGAGTGTGAATTTAAAGTTGCACGGGTATTATATCAAAATATATCATTTTTGTATTATAGGAGCTAATTTTTGAGCACAAAAAGACCCCTATCAGGGGTCCTTTTTTGAAATATTTTTAATTATTTACCAACAAAAACATATTTGCCACCAGCTTTTTCGATGGCTTTGATGGCTCCGGCAGAAGCAGGAACGTTAATTTCAAGAGCTTTTTCGAGCTTGCCTGTAGCAATGATCTTGAATCCACGCTTGGCTTCTTTGTCGCTTACCTTGAGAGTCTTAATGAGAGCAGCTGCGTCAACGACGGCTTTGTCTTCGAAATAACTAGTAAGAATGTCAAAGTTGACGGTGATGGGTTGAAGATTAATCACCTGGAAACGGTGCTTGCCTTTAATGAAAGGGGTACGTCTGACGATTGGAAGCTGACCGCCTTCAAACCACAAAGGAATAACTCCTCGAGTTTTTTGACCTTTTTGCCCACGACCGACGGTGTGACCGCCAACTCCGGAACCGAATCCGCGACCAAGGCGTTTTTTTCCTGTTCTAACTGATTTGGGAAGATTAGATAAGTTCATAAGATTTAGGCTTTAACTTTAAGTTCTTTTAAGAGGGCGTACTTCTTGGCGAGAGACTCGACCTGTTTAAGGGCTTTGAAGGTGGCTCTGGCGTTCGTTGTTTTGTTGTTACTACCTAGAGCTTTACAGACGATGTCGGTGACACCGGCAGCTTCTACGACGGCACGAATGGAGGAACCAGCAATAATACCGGTACCTTTGGGTGCTGGACGGAAGAGTACTTTGGAAGCTCCAAATTTGGAAATGGTTTCGTAAGGAATGGTTCCGTTTACCAAGGGAACCTGGACGAGATCACGATTACTAAGACGAACGGCTTTTTTGATTGCATCGGCAACGTTTGGGGCTTTAGCGAGTCCTAGACCAACCTTGCCTTTTTTGTCTCCAGTAACGACTAAGGCGGAAAAAGATACGTTACTACCACCCTGGGTCTTTTTACTAACGCGGCGGATTTGAAGAACTTGTTCGAAACCATCTTGTTGAGGACGATCTCCTCCTCTACCACGATTGCTGTTTGAGTTATTTGAAGGATTCATATGATTTTAGAATTTAATTCCTGACTCTCTAACTGCCTCGGCCAACGCTTTGACTCGACCATGGAAACGGTAAGCACCGCGATCAAAAACGAGACTGTCGATTTTGTTTTCTTTGGCTATTTTACCCAAAAGAGTTCCAACTTCGGCAGCTTGGGCCAACTTGGTTCCCTTAAAGGATTTGAGGGACTGAGAAGTAACGGCTGCTAGAACATGTCCGTCTTTTCTGATAATTTGAGCCCCGATGTTCTGGTTTGAACGAAGAACAGTGAGTCGGGGAAGGTTGGTTCCGGCTAAAAGCTTGGCACGTACGCGGTGCTGTCTTCTGGCCTTAGAGGTTAAGGTGTTTTGAATCATTTTTGTTAATAAATTAATTAAGCGGCTGTTTTGGTAGCGGTCTTACCCTGTTTCTTGATGACGACTTCATCGGAGTAGCGGATTCCCTTACCTTTGTAGGGTTCAGGTTTTTTGAGCTCTCTGATGTCTGCAGCAACTTGACCGACTAGTTGTTTGTCGATTCCGGAAATATGAATTTTGTCTTGACCTTCGACGACAATATTTACTCCAGGAACTTTTTTGAAAATGACGGGGTGACTAAAACCGAGAGATAGAGAAATACCTTCGCCGGAGTTGGCAACACGATAACCGGTACCCAAGAGCTGAAGATGTTTTTCGAAACCTTCGGTGACTCCAGTGACACAGTTTTGAGCCAAACGACGGGCGAGACCATGAAGTGCACGTACGGCAGGGACGTCGTTTTCGCGGGTGAAGTTTAAAACATTTTCTTTTTGTTCAACATTTATTCCCTTGGGAACTACAGACTCAAGGGTTCCTTTGGGACCGGTGAATCTAAGTAGACCGTCTAGTTTTTCAACTTTGACAGTTTCGGGGAGATATAGTGGTTTGCGTCCAATGCGGCTCATATTTT
>CAZWYN010000048.1:0-2138 GCA_964638575.1 uncultured Pseudomonadales bacterium
GCACGACCGATTGGTTTCTCGAGTCTTTGGATTAACCGTGTGCAACGCATGTGATCTCTCAACAGCAATTTTTCTTCCATCGTTTTTCTCCTTTTACGACATTGAATATGAATTTAAAGTTGCCCGGGTATTATATCAAAATATATCATTTTTTTGTATTATGGGAGTTTACCTGAGCACAAAAAGGCCCCATCGGGGGCCCTTTTTTTTTGAAATACTTCTAATTATTTATTTATTGACAAAAACGTATTTACCTCCAGCTTTTTCGATGGCTTTAATGGCTCCAGCAGAGGCAGGAACGTTGACTTCAAGAGCTTTCTCAAGTTTACCTGTGCTGATTATCTTAAAACCGCGTTTAGCTTCTTTGTCACTAACCTTGAGTGTCTTGACCAAAGAGGCAGTATCGACTACAGCTTTATCTTCGAAGTAGCTGGTAAGAATATCAAAGTTGACGGTGATTGGTTGAAGTTTGATTACCTGGAAACGGTGCTTGCCTTTAATGAAAGGGGTACGTCTGACGATTGGAAGTTGACCACCTTCAAACCACAAGGGGATAACTCCACGAGTTTTTTGCCCTTTTTGTCCACGACCGACGGTGTGACCACCAACTCCGGAACCAAATCCGCGACCAAGGCGTTTCTTTCCTGTTTTGACTGATTGGGGAAGATTAGATAAGTTCATAGGATTTAGGCTTTAACTTTAAGTTCTTTTAAGAGGGCGTATTTCTTGGCAAGAGACTCGACTTGTTTAAGGGCTTTAAAGGTAGCTCTAGCGTTCGTTGTTTTGTTGTTTGAGCCGAGAGCTTTACAGACGATGTCGGTAACACCGGCAGCCTCTACGACAGCACGAATAGAGGAACCAGCGATAATGCCGGTACCTTTGGGAGCCGGACGGAAGAGTACTTTGGAAGCACCAAATTTAGAGATGGTTTCGTAAGGAATGGTTCCATTTACCAGAGGAACCTGGACGAGGTCACGATTACTAAGACGAACGGCTTTTTTGATAGCATCGGCAACGTTTGGGGCTTTGGCCAAGCCAAGACCAACCTTGCCTTTCTTATCTCCAGTAACGACTAGGGCAGAGAAAGAAACGTTACTACCACCCTGGGTCTTTTTACTAACGCGGCGGATTTGAAGAACCTGTTCGAAACCGTCTTGTTGAGGACGATCTCCTCCTCTACCACGATTGTTGTTTGAGTTATTTGAAGGATTCATATGATTTAGAATTTAATTCCTGATTCTCTGACTGCCTCAGCCAATGCTTTGACGCGACCATGGAAACGGTAAGCACCGCGATCAAAAACTATACTGTCAATTTTGTTTTCTTTGGCCACTTTGCCCAAGAGAGTTCCAACTTCCGCAGCTTGAGCTAGCTTGGTTCCCTTAAAGGATTTGAGGGACTGGGAAGTGACGGCTGCCAAGACATGTCCGTCTTTTCTGATAATTTGAGCCCCGATGTTCTGGTTTGAACGAAGAACAGTGAGTCGGGGAAGGTTGGTTCCGGCTAAAAGCTTGGCACGTACGCGGTGCTGTCTTCTGGCCTTAGAGGTTAAGGTGTTTTGAATCATTTTTGTTAATAAATTAATTAAGCGGCTGTTTTAGTAGCAGTCTTGCCTTGTTTCTTAATGACGACTTCATCAGCATAGCGAATACCTTTGCCTTTGTAAGGCTCAGGTTTCTTGAGCTCTCTAATGTTGGCGGCAACTTGACCAACTAGTTGTTTGTCAATTCCGGTGATGTGAATCTTGTCTTGGCCTTCAACAGCGATGTTGATTCCCGGTACATTTTTGAAGATGACAGGGTGTGAAAATCCAAGAGAAAGAGAAAGGCCATTTCCGGATGCGGCAACACGGTAACCAGTACCTAAGAGTTGAAGGTGTTTTTCAAAACCTTCGGTGACTCCGGTAACACAGTTCTGGGCTAAACGACGAGCAAGGCCATGAAGAGCACGAGTGGCGGGAATGTCGTTTTCGCGGGTGAAGTTTAGAACATTTTCTGTTTGTTCAACATTTATTCCTTTAGGAACTACGGATTCAAGGGTTCCTTTGGGACCGGTGAATCTAAGTAGACCGTCTAGTTTTTCGACTTTGACAGTTTCGGGGAGATATAGTGGTTTGCGTCCAATGCGGCTCATATTTT
>CAZWYN010000049.1:0-2047 GCA_964638575.1 uncultured Pseudomonadales bacterium
AGACTACCATTTATATGATCAATCTAATTTTAGTTGGCATCCTTTCAATCGCAGCCTTTTTTCGTCTGGTCAATCTTAGTTCTCTCCCCATTGCCCTTTTTGGCGACGAGGTCGATGTTGGTTATCATGCTTGGTCTCTCATTACTACTGGTCGTGACTACATGGGGAATTTTCTACCCACATATATTCACAGTCTTTCTGAGTGGCGTGCCCCGCTTCTTATGTACATCACGGCACCTTTCATTGGCATTCTCGGTCCAACCACTTTCGCGGTGCGGCTTCCGGTTGCTCTTTTGGGCGTTGCCTCCGTTTACCTTTTGTATCTACTGGTCAAACAACTTTCCAAAAACACCACCTTGGCTTTAATCTCCGCCCTTGTTTTGGCTCTCACTCCCTGGCACATTCACTACTCCAGAGCCTCTTTTGAAGTAGTACCTTTAATTTTCCTTCTCCTCTATGGTACTTACCTTTTTGTCAAAGAAAAGTACTTCGTCAGTCTCATTCCTTTTGTTTTTACCTTTTATACCTACTCCACCGCCAACATTTTTACCCCGCTATTTGTCCTCGGTTTATTAATCATTTATCGACCCAAGTTAAATTTAAAAAAGAACTGGACCAGACTAATTCTTCCGGCCATCTTAGTTTTACCCATGGTCTACAATGTTTTATTCGGCCAAGCTGCCGGTCGCTTTGGCCTTGTCAGTGTTTTCAACGATCAAAAAATTATCGATCAACTAATCATCAAAAGAACCGACCCCTGGATTAAAACTTCATTCGTCGAAACCATCTTTCACAACAAGTACTTCGCTTACGCTACTGCCATTGGCTCAAACTACATGACATCACTTTCTCCCCAGTTCCTTTTCCTTAAAGGCGATCCTTTTTTCCGTCATTCGATAAGTGAGCAAGGAGAGCTCCTTTGGATTTTTCTTCCCTTCTTTTTCTATGGTCTTTTTACACTACTCAAAAACATTTCGGAGAAGCAAAATAAACTAATTCTTCTCTGGTTGTTTCTCTCACCTCTTCCGTCCAGTCTTACTCAGGGTGGGGGAGATCACGCCACCCGTCTCTTCCTTATGGTTCCCCCTTTGGTACTGGTTACCTCCATGGGTTTCTGGGAATTTATTTCCAAAATTAAATTCAAAAAGCTTTTCACAATTGCTATTGGTTCGCTATTGGTTTTATCTTTTGCTACCTACTTTCATCAATACTCCGTCCACTATAAATTTGACTCTGCCAGATTCTGGCAGTACGGTTACGAAAGTATCTTTACTCAGTTAAAGTCTGCTCAGGTTGGTGCCAAAAACATCTATATCAACAACACTTATGAGCCGGCGCTTCTAAAATTTGCTTTTTATACCAGGCTTCACCCCTCCAAGTTCCAAAAAGATTTCCGTGGTGATCAACCCGAGTCGTATGATATTGGAATTTTCAAAGGTTTCCGTTTTGGAGATAACTATTTCTTTGGTCAGGTAGGTAACCTTGATGATCTCGATAAACTCCTTCAGCCGGGGGATATCTATCTTGCCGCTCAACTCAAAGAAATCCCCGGGGACTGGGACTGGTCAACTACCGCTCCTTTTGGATTAAAAACAATCGGCTTTACTCGAGATCTGTTGAATCAACCGTTATTTACCATCGTCAAGCGTTAAGAAAGGTAAATGTTCAAAAATAAGTCTCTTCTACTTCTTATAACAATTGTTTTCTTGTCTGTGTTTTCTCGTCTCTATCACCTCGATATCAATCCGCCCAGTTTATACTCCGACGAGGTAGATATCGGCTATCAAGTCAAGTCCTTTCTCACTACTGGTAAAGACTATCAGGGAAACAAATTTCCCCTACAGTTTCATTCTTTCTCAGATGTTCGTACTTCTCTCCCCATCTACGCCACTACTCTAATATCCCTTATCCCCGGCATCTCGATTGATCAGGCTATTCGTCTCACTCCAGCCATTTTTTCTCTTCTTTCCATCATTCTAATCTATTTCCTCGCCAACAATCTTTTTGCTTTGTTCAAAATAAAAACTGAAAACGGTCTGGAACCGGG
>CAZWYN010000050.1:0-1917 GCA_964638575.1 uncultured Pseudomonadales bacterium
TAAAATTAAGCTGGGAAATGTGGTGGGTATAGATCCTCCGGAAAAGAAATCTTACGTAAAAGTGGTTAAGGAAATTGAATCAAGATAGATAATTAATTAAGCTCTTCGAATTTTTTGAGGAGTTCTTTTTGTTTGCCGGAGAGACGAGTCGGGATTTTGATGTTGTATCGGATATAGAGATCTCCGTGCTGATTTCCTCGAAGATGTTTGACGCCTTTACCAGTTAATCGAACAACTGTTCCGGGTTGGGTACCGGAACGAACTTTAATTTTGAGGTCGCCACTTAGCGTAGGAACTATTGTGTTCCCGCCAAGAATGGCCAGAGTCAAAGGGACTTCGTGGTCGACGATGATGTCGTAGCCATCACGTTTAAAAATTTTGCTTGGTTGGACAGCGAAACTAATGTCGAAATCAGAGTAGCGAACTTGGGTTCCTTCATCGGCACCAGCCGGAATTTTGACGGTGTATTCTTTTCCTTGATGAACGATGTTTTTTTCGGCACCATGAATGGCTTCATCAAAAGAAATTTTTAATTTGTAATGAATTTTTTGCTGACGGTGCTGTTGACCTCCGAATCCCCCTCCAAAAAAACTGCCAAAAATATCAAAGGGGTCGGAAAAACCTCCGGCGCCACCAAATAAATCTTCGAAATTAATGTTGCCTCCAGCTTGGTAATAACCACCTCCAAAAGGATTACCACTGGCGCCAAAAGGATTACCACCTCCCCCATTATTAAAAGCGGCATGACCAAACTGATCAAACTTGGCTTTTTTCTCCGGGTTACTTAAGACTTCGTAGGCTTCGTTAATTTCTTTGAATTTTTCATGGGCATCGGCTTCTTTGTTTCTGTCGGGATGCCACTTGAGAGCCAGTTTTCGGTAAGCCGATTTTATTTCGGCAGTTGTTGCCGATTTAGAAACACCCAGGATATCATAGTAGTCTCTAGTAGTAGCCATGTGTGATTAACAAACCATTTTATCAGGGGCTCAAAAATGAGCCCCTGAATTAATTTGATTTACTCAACAACCTCGCCTTCCTCGGCCTTTTCCGTATCAGCTTTGGGTTCTTCAGCTTTTGGCTCTTCAGTGGGCTTGTCTTTTTCACCGGCAGCTTTGTATAGAGCTTCTGCATGTTTTTGGACAAGTTCGGTGGCAGCTTTTAATTTGGTATCAACTGCTTCCGTGGTGGTGTCGGTTTTTTTGATTTCTTCTTCCAATTCATTAAGGGATTTTTCAATCTCTTCCTTGGCAGCAGAGTCAAATTTGTCACCGGAGTCTTTGAGAACTTTACGAGTTTGAATGATTAAAGTGTCGGCTTCGTTTTTCTTGTCAACCAACTCTTTTTTCTTCTTGTCGTCTTCAGCATATTTCTCGGCCTCTTGTTTCATTCTTTCGACTTCCTCGTCTGAAAGATTGGTAGCGTTTTTGATGGTGATCTTCTGCTCTTTGCCGGTGGCCTTATCCTTGGCTGAGACATTTAAGATACCGTTGGCATCGATGTCGAAGGTAACTTCGATTTGAGGAATACCACGAGGAGCGGCGGGAATACCATCGAGAATGAAACTACCAAGAGTCTTGTTGTCGGCGGCCATAGGACGCTCACCTTGGAGAATATGAATCTCAACCTGGGGTTGATTGTCACTGGCAGTACTAAAGACTTGGGACTTACTGGAAGGAACGGTGGTGTTTCTCTCGATAAGGGGAGTCATAACTTGACCCATGGTTTCGATACCCAAGGTTAGAGGGGTAACGTCAAGAAGTAAAACATCTTTGACGTCTCCGGAGATAACACCACCCTGAATAGCGGCACCAAGAGCAACAGCTTCGTCAGGGTTGACTGATTTGTTGGGCTCTTTGCCAAAGAAGTCTTTAACAACTTGCTGAACCTTGGGCATACGAGTCATACCACCAACCAGGA